>CAZWOT010000258.1:0-3435 GCA_964635595.1 uncultured Desulfovibrio sp. | reverse complement strand
CTGCGCGGCGCCGAGCCCGACTTCGATCTGGCCGTGCTGGAGCTCGAGGGCGCAAGGAACCTGCCCTCGCTTCCCATGGGGGACTCGAGCGACGTGTACCCGGGCGAGACGGTCATTGCCATCGGCAACCCCTACGGCTTCACGCACACCGTGACCACGGGCGTCGTCTCTGCGCTCGGCCGGACCATCCATTCCGAGAGCGGGGTCTTCACCGACCTCATCCAGACCGACGCCGCCATCAACCCCGGCAATTCCGGCGGTCCCCTCATCAACCTCGACGGCAGCCTCATCGGCATCAACACGGCCATCTACGGCAAGGGCTGGGGACTCGGCTTTGCCATTCCCATCAACAAGGCCCGCCAGGTCATGGACCGCATCCTGGACGGCCGCGGCCCCTCGCCCCTGTGGCTTGGCCTGCAGGCGGACGACATGGACCAGCGCCTGGCCATGGAATACGGCTTTGCCGGGAGAAGGGGGGCGCTCGGCATCGTCGTGACCGGCATCTACCGCGACACGCCGGCTGCCAGGGCGGGCCTCGAGCCAGGCGACGTGATCCTCGCCGTCAACGGCTCCTCCGTTGCCGGCAGACGGGATTTTCTGCGCATCTTGCGCAACCAGCTCGAGGGCACGGAGCTTGCCCTCGAGGTCGCTTCCCTGAACGATCCCGAGAAGACGAAGACCATCAGGCTCGTCCCCCAGGCCTTCACTGACGACATGGCCCTCGACGTTCTGCACAGACGCTGGGGCTTTGCCGTCAGGGAGCGCAGGGGATCCCTCGTGCTCGACGCCGTGGAGCCCCAGGGGCCGGCCGGCTTCCTGCGCAAGGGCGACGTCCTTCTCGGGGTGAGCGGCTTCGAGGTGCGCGATCTCGAGACCCTGGCCCTCGTCTTTCGCGAGGAGCGGCTCTCCAACAGCGTCCTCCTGATGATCGAGCGGGGAGGGCGCAGCTACTACGCCCGCCTGCAAATGCCCTGACAGGAGCGGCTGCGGGCAAGGAAGACAGGAAATCGAATTTGTAACAAAAGCCTGATCGGCCCTGCAAAGGGCAATTGGTTCATTTAGTGGGGCCTGGTTGTAACAGTCAGGCCAAGAAAATGAAAATGAATATCAAGGACTTGCAAACTCAAAGGCGAACGTGCTCCCTTGACAGGTAGCGAAGGTTTTCCCATACTGATTCCCGCGCCTTGTATGGCGTTGAACATCACTGCCTGGTCGAAGAGACCATTTGGGAGGACATTATGTCTTACGAAGTTATTGTTGACTCCGAGAAGTGCGTGGGCTGCGGCGAGTGCGTGGACATTTGCCCCGTGGAAGTCTACGAGCTGAAGGACGGCAAGTCCGATCCCGTCAAGTACGAGGAGTGCGTGGGCTGCGAGTCCTGTGTCGAGGTCTGTTCGACGGACGCCATCGAGGTGAAGGAACTCTAGCCGAACAGGCCGTACAAAGGCTTTTAGAGTGCCGCCAGGACACGGGTGCCGTGTCCCGGCGGCATTCCTGTCACATGAACCCGCGACAAGGAGACAGGTTTCGCCATGGTCCCGGATCTTTCCCCCATATTTGCCCAGTACGAGATGCTGCGCGGCTTTGTGGACAGGGCCGCGGCCCAGGTTGCGCAGAACTTTCCGGACTGCGTGACCTGCCACAAGGGCTGCAGCGACTGCTGCCATGCGCTCTTCGACCTCTCCCTTGTCGAGGCCATGTATCTGAACCGCGCCTTCAGGGAGAAGTTCGACTACGGACCCGAGCGTTCGGCCCTGGTGGAAAGGGCAAGCAAGATCGACCGCCAGCTCACCCGCATGAAGCGCGACTTCTACCGCGAGTACAAGCAGGACGGGGACGCCGGCGCCATACTGCACGAGGCTGCCGAGCTGCGCATGCCCTGCCCCTTGTTGGATGAAAACAACGCGTGTATCCTCTACGAGGCGCGTCCCATCACCTGCAGGGCCTACGGCATTCCCACCAGCATCGGGGGCCAGGGCCATGTCTGCGGGCTCACCGGATTCGCCAGGGGCGGGGCCTACCCCACCCTCAAGCTCGACCGCGTGCACCAGACCTTAGGCGAGCTCAGCCTCGCCATCGAGCGCGCCGTGTCGAGCCGTTTCGACCAGCTTCACGAGGTGTTCATGCCTGTTTCCATGGCGCTCATCACCTCCTTCGACGAAAACTTTCTCGGCATCGGTCCCGCCCGCAGGGAACGTGACTAGGCAAAGGCCAGGACGCGGCCAGGGGTCGGGGCGGCCGCAAGTCCAGATACGGGGAACCACTCATGCCCAGCTACCTTTCCGAGATCCATGCCTGCATGTACCGCGACGGCACGCCGCAGAAGCTGACTCCCGAGCAGGAGTCCAGCAAGCGCGAAATGTACGAGAAGATGAAGCCGCGCAGCCGCAAGTGGGTGGACAAGATCGGCTACGACAACTGGGATCCCTTCGCCAAGCCCAACGATCCCCTGGACATCCGCCAGGACACCACCAAGAGAACCACCCAGGAGCTGGTTCGCGAATTTCTGCAGCTCGTGGGCCAGAGCGACACCTACAGCAACGAGTACGCCCGCGGAGCTCTCAAGGCCGCTCTCGGCATCGTCAACCGCGACGAGACCGTGCGCGGCACCTTCGATTTCTGCCTGTGGTATGCCGACCTCCTGCGCAGGGAGGGGCACATCCGGGCTTCCGTCGACGTCATGCCCAAACAGGGCCAATAATGGCGGCACAGCGCCGCGGGAACAACCATGAAAGCACAATACGACGACATCAATGAATATATCTCGGACCTGAAGGAGGAAATCGCCCGCTCCGACGGTCAGTGCGCCTCGCACCACTACAACCTGGGCCTGGCTCTTTTGAGCAAGCGAGACTTCGAGGGCGCCGAGGGCGCCTTCCGCGACGCGCTGCGCGAATCCCCGCACATGGCCGAGGCCATGGTGCAGCTGGGCGGCATCTGTCTTCAGCGCGGCGACCTCGAGGGCTGTCTCAACTACAACACCGAGGCCAGCCAGTTCCGTCCGAAGTTCGCCATTGCCGAGAGCAACATCGCCTTTGTCTACCTGCAGATGCGCCAGCCCGAGAAGGCCCTGAAGCACCTTGCCAAGGCCCTCAAGTGGGACCCGAAGTTCGTGCAGGCCAGAAACGACGAGGTGATCGCCCTCTACATGCAGGGCAAGCACGACATCGCCGAGAATCACTGCAGGGCGCTCCTCGAGGACGAGCCTGCCTTCGCGCCCGCCTGGCAGAACCTCTCGCTCTGCCTCTTCGAGCAGGAGCGCTTCCAGGAGGCCCGCGAGGCCATGGACAAGGCCGAGGAGCTGGGCTTCACGGTGCCCGAGGGCTACAAGAAGGATCTTGCGCAAAAGCTCCTCTAGAGCGTTTTCATCTTGAAGTTTAATACTATCTCGAGTGGTGGCTCTGTGAGTCCGCATGTCCGTCTGACATATTGGAT
>CAZWOT010000257.1:0-3441 GCA_964635595.1 uncultured Desulfovibrio sp. | reverse complement strand
CCCCCGCGTGGCGGTGATCCTGCTCTGGTATCCGCTCTTCACCCAGCCCTTCATTTTCCGCGACGTGGAGGCCCTCAAACAACGCCTGCCCACACGCGTCCACACCCTCTACGGCAAAAATCTGCGCCTCTGCTCAAGGGAAATGATCGAGCAGACGGGCGACACACACCGCTTGGGGGCAGCCAAACTTGGCGCCATTCTCCTGTCCAATCTCCTGCTCGCCTGCAGGGGGCCCATTGCCTACCTTCGCCTCTTCAAGCGGCACGTCTGCCGTCCCTGGCGCTCCCTGGAAATTTTCGGCGAGAATCTGTGGGCCTTTCTGTGCGGCGTGCATCTGGCTCCCGTGCTCGCCCGCGAAAAGACGGATCTTGTCTACGCTCCCTGGCCCAGGGGCACATGCACGGCGGCCCGCGTTCTCAAGGACCTCGGCGTGTGCGGCTACGTGCCCACCGCCCGGGGGGACAACCTGAACCCCGCGGACCCCGATCTTGCCGACAAGCTGAACGAGGCCCTTGCCGTGCGCACCAACAATTTCGCGGACAGGGAGCGCATCCTGGCCCTGCTGGACGAACACTTTCCGGAAAAGAGTGGCGCCCATCCCCACGTCGAGGTCGTCTACAACTGCCTCACCCTGCATGTGGATGCCCCTGCTCCCCTGCCCTTCAAGGCCCCGGTGCGCCTTCTGGCCGTGGGGCGCTTCGACGTGACCAAGGGCTTCGACGTGCTGTTGCAGGCCTGCGCGCTCCTGCGGGACATGGGTGCCTCCTTCACCCTCGATCTCGTGGGCGGAGGCGGACGCCTCATGGGGCTCGGAGCCCTGGAGGACGAACTCAAAAAGCTTTGCCACGACCTCGGCCTTGACGATATTGTTTCCTTCCCGGGCCTCGTCGGCCACGACGCCTTCCCGGACATGCTGCGCGCCCACGACGTCTTCGTGGCCCCGTGCGTGGTGGGCCCTTCCGGCGAGCGCGACGGCATCCCCAACACCCTCATCGAGGCCATGAGCTTCGGGCTCCCGGTGGTGGCAAGCGACGTCGCGGCCCTGCCGGAACTCGTGCACCACGAGAAGACCGGGCTCCTCGTGCCCCAGCGCGACGAGCGGGCCCTGGCCCGGGCCCTTTTCCGGCTGGTGGAAAATCCGGATCTTGCGAGGGAGCTTGGCCGAAACGGCGAGCGCCTCGCCTTCGAGCTCTTTTCGCCCGAACCCAACGGCGAGCGGCTCGCGAACTTTCTTGCAACGACCCATGAGACCGCGGCAAGCGCCCGGCGGGGGGACAAAGCGCCATGTGTGGAATCGCCGGCATCGTAGCCCTCGACAGCACGGCCCGCCTCGGGGACGAGGACAGGCAGGACGTCGTCCGCATGACCGACGCCATCGTGGCGCGCGGGCCGGACGGAAGCGGCGTGACCCTCGTCGGGGGCGCGTGTCTTGGCCACAGGCGCCTCTCCATCATCGACCTTGCCGGCGGCGCCCAGCCCATGCGCGACGCCACGGGCGAGCTGGCCGTGGTCTTCAACGGGGAAATCTACAATTTCCGGGAACTGCGCCGCGAGCTCGAGGAAGGGGGAGCGAAATTCGCGACGAACTCGGACACGGAAGTGATCCTCGAGGCCTACCGGGCCTGGGGGCGCGACTGCCTGGACCGTCTCGACGGCATGTTCGCCTTCGTGCTCTGGGACGAGAGAAACAAACGCCTCTTCGGGGCCCGCGACCGCTTCGGCAAGAAGCCCTTCTTCTACACGGTGCAGAACGGGCGCTTCCATTTTGCCTCCGAGCTTTCCTGCTTCCGCAGGGTGCGCAATCTCTCCTTCACCCTGGACCCGCAGGCGCTCGCACGCTATCTCGCCTACCAGTACGTGCCCTGCCCGCAGACCATGTTCCGCGAGTTCCGCCAGCTGCCGCCGTCGACCGGCTTCACCCTGGAGGACGGCAAGCTCGACATCTTCACCTACTGGGAGATGCCGCAGGCCTCGAGCCTCGTCCTCTCCGAGTCCGAAGCCTGCGAGGAGCTCGGGCGCCTCATGCGCAGGGCCGTGCAGCGACGCATGGTGGCCGACGTGCCCCTGGGCGTCTTTCTCTCCGGCGGCATCGACTCGAGCATCGTGACCGGCCTCATGGCCGAGTGCTCGTCCAGATCCATCAAGTCCTTCTCCATCGGCTTCCACGAGTCGAGCTACGACGAAAGCGGCTACGCGCGCCACGTCTCCCACGCCTTCGGGACCACCCACCACGAGCGCGTCTTCCTCGAGACCGAGTGCTCGGACATTCTCCCCAGGGTGGTGAGCGCCATGGACGTGCCCATGGCCGACGCCTCGGCGGCCCCCACCTGGCTTCTCTCGCAGATAACCCGCGAGCACGTGACCGTGGCCCTTGGCGGCGACGGCGCGGACGAGCTGTGGGCGGGCTACGAGCACTACATCGGCTTTGCCATTGCCCAGCGCTACAATCGCCTGCCCGCCTTCCTGCGCGAGCGCATCATCGAGCCCATCTGCCGCAGACTCCCGGCCTCGCAGGGCTACGTGAACCTGCGCCTTGCCACGGCCACCTTCCACGCCGCGGCCAAACTCCCGCCCTGGCTGCGCATCCAGTCCATGCTCACGGCCTGCCACCCGGCCATGCAGCGGCTTCTTTTGAGCGAACCTGATCTCGCGAGCCTCGAGCCCGAGACGCTCTTTGCCCCGACCAAACAGGCCTTCGATCACTGGGCGGATGTCTCGGACATGGACCGCACCTTCAACACCTACCTGCGCGGCTTCCTCCTCGACGACATCCTCGTGAAGGTGGATCGCTGCTCCATGCTGAACTCCCTCGAGGTGCGCGCCCCCTTCCTCGACCGCGAGCTCGCCGAATTCGTGGTGAGGCTCCCCGTGCGCTTCAAGCTGCGCGGTCTCAGGCGCAAGTATCTTCTCAAGAAGGCCTTTGCGGATCTTCTGCCGCGCAAGATCCTCCACCGCAACAAGCGCGGCTTCCAGATCCCCGTCTCCCAGTGGCTGCGCGGCCGCCTGCGCCCGCTCATGGAGGATCTGCTGAGCACCGACGTCTTGCGGCGCCAAAACGTCTTCAACCCGGCCGAGGTGCGCAGGCTCATCAACGCCCATCTCTCCGGGGAGAGCGACCTGCGCACCCCGCTTTGGACCCTCATGGTCTTTCAGCTGTGGTGGAACAACCACGTCGAGAACCTGCACCAGGTTCAGGCATAGGACCTGGTGCAGAACCACACGAGCCCCGAACGAAACCGGCGAAGGGGCCACCATGGGACAGGGCCAAAGGCCTTGCGGCCTTCGACAGGCAGCGACGTGTCCCTGTCCGTGTGTCTTCCTGCCGGTCCGCTTGCAACCAGTCATTGCCAACCAGTCATTGCCAACCAGATATTGCCAACCAGTCATTGCCAACTGTCCATTGCCAATCTTGCCAGGCGACCTATTTTCAAGAACATGACA
>CAZWOT010000256.1:0-3466 GCA_964635595.1 uncultured Desulfovibrio sp. | reverse complement strand
CCGCCTTCGTCGAAGTTCTGGGCGGGCTTGCTGCCCGAGGCCTGGGTCGAGGCCGAGCTTGATGTGTTCGAGCCAGATGAACTGGTCGTGTCGGGCGATCCGGACGATCCGGACGATCCGAACGTCGCGATGGTCGCAAAAGCCCGGGATTTTCCGGCTGCTGCGGCCGATGCGGCGTCCTCCTGCGCAATCTCGGGCTTCCAGGATGCCTTGGTTCCGCGGATGACGGCGCCGATGGCCACGCCGAGGAAGGACATGGCCTCCGCGAACCACCAGGTACGGTAGAGCTCGTGAGCGGTGATGCCGTTCACGAGCCAGCCGAAATAGGCGAGGGCAAAGAGGCCGCAAAGCCGCCAGTAGAGGGGGGAGCGCTCGAGAAGGTCGGGTTCCTTTCCGACTCCGGTGCCGGTGCCGGCCGTTTCGTTCCTGTGCGCGGCGAGGAGTCTTGGCGCGATGTGCCGCACGAGCCAGGCCAGTGCCCCGAACAGGAAGATGAAGCCGAGGACGGCGCCCACAAGCCCCGTGGAGCAGAAGATGTCGAGGTAGAGGTTGTGGGGATGCTCGATGGTGATGAGATCCTTTTTCGGGATCAGGCAAAGGGAGCGGAAGGCCGTGTTGTACATGTCGGCTCCGGCTCCGAACATGGGCCAGTGGGCCATGATCTTGAGGGCCAGGCCCCAGAGGTCCCAGCGCCCGTCATCGACAAATCCGTCCATGCTCATGCGGTAGCTGCTGGAGTTCGCGAGCATGGCGAGCAGGACGGCCGCGATCCCGAGAATGAAGGGTATGTACACCTTCCAGTGGCGAAGCCTCGGCAGCATGAACCAGGCCATGGCAACCACCACAAGGGCAATGAACCCCGAGCGCGCAGAGGCACCGACGAGGGTGTAGAAGCCGGGGTAGAGGGTGATGGCAATGATTCCGAAGGACACCCGCCAGGAGCATTTTTCGCGCAGCATGTACCACACCCCCATGGCCGGTATCAGGGCCAGGGCCATGTAGTTGCCCACGCAATAGTCCCCGATGGCGGCGGTGAGGCGCCCCGCGTTCATGGGGTAGCCCATGATGAAGTCGTATCCGGTCAGGCTCTGCCAGATGCCGTCCACGCCCACCCAGAAAAAGGCGACGAGAAAGGCGATGCACAGGCGCTTGAGGTCCTTCAGCGACTTGACGCACTCCATGGCTATGAAGGGCAGTATGAGGCCCTTGTTGACGGTGGTCAGCGTCGCAAGGAGGCTGTCGAGGGGGCGCAGGGAAAAGACGACGCCAAGGGCCATCATGAGCCACAGGCACACGAAGAGATGCAGGATGGGGAGCCTGCGCAGCACGCTCGTCTGCCAGCAGTGGCGGTAGTAGCAGAGCAGGCAGATGAAGGAGAGGGGCGGCATGACTTCGCGAAAGCCGTAGCCCAGCGCGAAGAAGGCCATGTTGAACCAGAAGGTCCAGAAAAGGCAGCGCTGCCAGAACTTGCCCCTGTTCTCATGGTAGAGCTCGACGGCGGCCTTGATGCGCGGCCGCAGGAGGCCCTCTTTGTCCGTGGCGTGCACCATGTTGCGTATCTCGAAAAGCCTGGTCAAAAATCCCGCAATACGGGGTATGGTCGCAAGACGAATGCCTTCCGGAGGAGCCTGCAAGGCCCGCCTGGAGGCCGCTTTTATTGGCATGACTGAACCACGAAATCAAGATGAACGCGGGCCTCGTTTGGCAGCTTCTTGAAAACGGGGCAAATGTGTCATGGCCCGGGGAGGCAGGACGCGCCGGCTTTTTGGGGGGAGCTTTTTTGGGAATGTGCCTTCTTTCACGCAGACCGGGCAGGTGCCCTGCAAGGCCGCGCCCTGTCGGGTCATGCCCTGTCCGGCCGTGCCCTGCGAGTCCGTCCCTTTTTTCGCCCTGCGCCTAATAGGCACCGCGGCGGAAAAGCACCACCGGCACGGTTCTGGCCAGAATCCAGATGTCGAACCACACGGTCCAGTTGGAGACGTAGAAGAAGTCGAGCTCCACGCGCTCCCTGTAGGAGGTGTCGTTGCGGCCCGATATCTGCCACAGGCCCGTGATGCCGGGCCGCACGCGTATGTAGTCCTGGTAGAGACGGGCGTACTTGACCTTTTCGGACTCCACGATGGGCCTCGGCCCCACGAGGCTCATGTCCCCGCGCACCACGTCGATGAGCTGGGGAAGCTCGTCCAGGGACAGGCTTCTCAGGATGCGCCCGACCCGGGTCACGCGCGGGTCGTTCTTGAGCTTCTGGTCGCGGGCCCACTCGGCCGCGAGCTTGGGATCGTTCTCGAGGCATTCCTTGAGCTTCTTGTCCGCGTCCACCACCATGGTGCGGAACTTGTGCATGCGGAAGGTCCTGCCTCCCAGGCCTATGCGCTGCTGGGTGTAGAAGACGGGGCCCTTCGAGTCGATGCGCACGGCGAGGGCGAGCAGAAGAAAGAGGGGGAGAAGCACGACGGCGCCGGCCGCGCACAGGGCGAGATCCATGACCCGCTTGACGAGAAGGCGCCTCTTGTCGTGCAGGCGTATCTGCAAAAAGAAGCCCGTGGTCGTCATGAGCACGAAGGGAACCATGCTGAACTTGCGCACGGCTTCGGTCTCGGGTGCCACGGGCATGACCAGAAGTCGTGCGAAAATCTGCGTGAGGATCGAAAGGGAGGCCTGGGAGAGGGTCTGCGGGTCCGCGGCCACCATGGCCACGGCGCCGCGGTATTTCTCGGCAGCCTCCTTCAGCCTTGCCTGGGCCTCTTCGTCGATTTCCCGGGGAAGTTCCACGAAGCAGACCGGCCGAAAGCCCCTTTCCGGGTGCCTGCGCAGATAGTGCCAGACGTCCTTGCCCATCCTGGTGCGGTTCAGGAAAACGAGCGGGGCGCCCCACCAGGAGGAGCGGGAAAAGCGGCGCTGCAGAAGATGCCTTGCCACGGGCACGCCAATGCACGCGATGCCCCATCCCATGAGGTAGACGAGGCGGGAGTGGATGCCGCCTTCCTTGGAGAAGAAGAACACCACGAACATGATGGCGAACATGGTGCTCACGAACCAGACGATGCGATGGAGGGTTTCGTGCGGCGAGCGCAGGAAGGTGTCGCTATAGAGGCCCAGGGCGGTGGCTATGAAGGGCGAGAGGAGAACGATGGCGAAGGTCGTGGGCAGCGACTCGCTCCAGTTCGTGTAGTTGCCCATGAGGGCGCGCAGCATGATGGCGAGAGCCAGGGACACCAGAAGCATGACAAGATCCGAGAGAAGGAAGAGGACCTTGTGGGCGGGAAGCCCCACGAAATCGCAGGCACGCACGAAAAGGGGACGCATTGCCTTGCCGGACTCCTTTTCGCCTGCGTCCATGCAGCTGTTGGCGGCATTGGCGTCGTTGGGGGTGGCATCGTTGCAGCCGGCCTCGTTGAAGCAGACGTCGTTTGGGTTGTCGGCGTCGCCGCTCTTGCTGATGTCGTTGTTCGACATTTGTTTCTCG
>CAZWOT010000255.1:0-3475 GCA_964635595.1 uncultured Desulfovibrio sp. | reverse complement strand
ATGAAGGTACGTGCGCGGGCGGGTGGCCTGTCCATGAGAGGCTTGAACCGCTCGACCATCTCGAACAAACCACAAGGAGAGGCATCGACCCATGAAATTGTGCATCATCGGAACCGGGTACGTAGGACTCGTCACTGCGGCGTGCTTTGCCGAAATGGGCAATACCGTCACCTGCGTGGACGTGAACCCCAGGGTCGTCGAAAGCCTGAACAACGGCCAGGTCCACATCTACGAGCCCGGGCTCTCCGCCATGGTGCAGCGCTCGCATGCGGGCGGGCGCCTTTTCTTCACCACGAAGCTTGCCGAGGGCCTCGACGGGGCCGAGCTTGCCTTCATCTGCGTGGGCACCCCGCCGGACGAGGACGGCTCAGCGGACCTCCACTACGTGCTTGGCGTCGCCCGCGAGATTGGCCAGCTCATGACGGCAGAGCTCATCGTGGTCGACAAGTCCACCGTGCCCGTGGGCACGGCGAAGAAGGTGCGTGCGGTCGTTCGGGAAGAGCTCGACAAGCGCGGCCTTGCCATCCCGTTTGAAGTTGTCTCGAACCCCGAGTTCCTGAAGGAAGGCGCGGCCATCAAGGACTTCATGAGCCCGGACCGCGTGGTCATCGGCACCGACTCCGAGAAGGCCGCGTCCATCATGCGCGAGCTCTACGCGCCCTTTGCCCGCATCCGCGAAAAGCTCATTGTCATGAGCACTCCCTCCGCGGAAATGACCAAGTACGCGGCCAACTGCATGCTGGCCACCAAGATTTCCTTCATCAACGAGATAGCCACCATCTGCGAGATGGTGGGCGCCGACGTGCGCGAGGTGCGCACCGGCATTGGCTCCGACACGCGCATCGGCTACCAGTTCATCTATCCCGGCGTGGGCTACGGCGGCTCCTGCTTCCCCAAGGACGTGCAGGCCCTCATCCGCACGGCCTGCGAGGCCGGCCACGATGCGCCGCTCCTCTCGGCGGTGGAAACCGTCAACAAGCGCCAGAAGGTGCATCTGGCGAAGCTCGTGCTCGACTACTTCGCCCATCAGGGTGGCGTGAAGGGCAAGAAGGCCGCCATCTGGGGCCTTGCCTTCAAGCCCAACACCGACGACATGCGCGAGGCCCCGTCCCTCGACATCATCAAGGAGCTCACGGCGGCGGGCATGCAGGTGGCCGCATGGGACCCGGTGGCGCGCGAGAACGCGAGGCACCTTACCGCCGACAATCCCCTGGTCGAGATAGTCGACGATCAGTACGCGGCCTGCGAGGGCGCCCAGGCGCTGCTCGTTGTGACGGAATGGAACATCTTCCGCAATCCCGACTTCGAGCGCCTGAAGGGCCTTCTGACCGCTCCCATCCTCTTTGACGGGCGCAACCTCTACGAGCCAGCGGCCATGGCCAGGCGCGGCTATGCCTATTTCTGCATCGGCCGTCCCACGAACCAGCAGGACCAGGGCTGCGCGGGATAGGGCGGCAGGGCCGGCATCAAGCCGCATCGACTGTTTTTTGGGGCCCCTCGATGTTCGCGCGTTCGTGCGTTCGTGCGTTCGTGCGTTCGTGCGTTCGTGCATCCTGGGGCCTTTTCCTTTGCCCGACAATGGTCGGGCTTTCCAGCATCCTTCTTGAAGACCCTGTGCGTCCGCGGCTAGTGAAGGCGCATCCAGAGGCCCAACACGGGGATGGCAAGCCCTGCCAGAAGGAAGAGGCCCTGGGGAAGAACTCCGTGGACCCTTTCCGCGTCCCGGAAAAGGCGCCCGAAGGCAAGACCCGTGAGCATGCCCGCGACCAGGCCCGTCACGTGGCCGAGATAGAAGACCTCGGTCTCCGAGCTTGCCCCGAGAAGGCCAAGGAGGGCGGCGCCGAAGGCCAGGGGCCAGAGGATGGCGCCCCCGGGTCTCCAGACCGAATAGCCGCTCAGGTTTCCGATGATGGCGAAGAGTGCCGTGGAAAAGCCTATGGCGAGCCTGGGCCCGCCGCAGAAGGGCACGGCGAGAACGTAGCCGAGCGCTCCCGCAAGCCAGGTGAGGAAGACCGCGAGCCCCGGTCCCGTCACAAGGGAGAGGAAGGCCAGAAAGAAGAAGGAAAAGGCCACGTTTGCCGAGATGTGGCCTATGTCCTCGTGCATGAGCAGGGCCGTGATGGCCCGCTCCCATTCGTGGTAGATGAGCATGCGCACGTTGTCGAACCCGAGGGCGTGCGCAAAGGACTTGAGATTGGGCTCGAGATGGACGGAGGCGGCAAGTCCGGCAAAGAGGTTCGTCGTGTAGGCGAGGTAGACGAGAAGAACGGGCAAAACGGCCAGAAAGCTCACCCAGGCAAAGGGATTGGCCCTGGTGAAGACCCGGACGGTCCTGATGGTCGAAAGCTCGGCCTCGTACTCGGTCACGTGCATCAAAGCCCGTTTCTCGCAGAGGGCCGGCACGTACACGGCACCCTTCGGGCCAAAGCGGTGCGGGATGCGCATGGCCTGAAGCACGTAGGTGCAGAGCCTGAGACGCTGCCCCGTCATGGGGCCGACGGGAAGCTCGACCCACCAGGGCGGAACCTGGCTTTTCGCCATGCGGACTTTTCCCGCAAGAGGCCCTGCATCAGAGGCCGGGGCGGCCCTGTTCGCGGGCAGGACAGGGCCTTGCGGGTTCGGAACGTGGCGTCGAAAGACCTGGCGGTGTCTGGGCATGGGCTGAAGAGTCGGGGAGCTTGCCAGGGGGAGTGCGGTGCCTGAAGGCGCCCTGGCCGGATTATCCCTGGGCAGGGCGCATTTGCCGGACATAAATGAAGGCGCCCGTCATGGCAGGCTTGCGCATGGCGGGCGTCCTTGTGCAAATTTCGTTTGCAAGCTTTGTTGGCAAATTCGTCTGGCGAATTTCGCCGTGCGGCCGCTGTGGACCTAGCTGGCGGTCCTGGCCTTGGCCACGGGCTTGACCACGCAGCCGGAACGCAGGCAGCGGGTGCACACGCTCACGGTCTGCACGGTGCCGTTGGGCAGCTGATGGCGCACGCGCTGCAGGTTGGGGTTGAAGCGGCGCTTGGTCTTGATGTTGGAGTGGCTGACCAGATTGCCGACCTGCGGGGTCTTGCCGCAGAAAGCACACACTTTGCTCATTGGGATGTTCCTCCATGGACCGGGCCCAGGGTGTAGTGGAACGCGAACTCCTGGCCGTATGTGTCCTGAAATTTGTTGTCTCTTGTGCTCGATGAAGTCGAGACGGTACCGAAAGCAAGGCGCGAAGCGTGAAAAAGCCGGAATGGAAACGGCCACGCACGGTATTGGTTGCGGCACGAGCGGGCTATTTACATGAAAGCTCCCCGGCTTGGCAAGGGAAAAACGGGGGATTTTCCCGAAAAAGGCGAAAAAAGTTGGCTGTCCGACAATGCCAGGCAGCCCCGTGCCGCCCCATGGCCCTGCGCAAAGGTGCATTTTGGCGTCTTCTTGTGCCCCGGGGCAAGATGGCGTATTGAAGCCCTCCGTATTGACGCCCTCCGTATTGACGCCC
>CAZWOT010000254.1:0-3496 GCA_964635595.1 uncultured Desulfovibrio sp. | reverse complement strand
TGAAGAAGCTCGCCGGCACGACCCTCATCGAGCGCGCCATCGCGACCGCGCGGGGGGTGGTGAAGGCGGAGGACGTGCACGTTCTGACCGACAGCCAGGAAATCTCGCTCATTGCCGAGCGCCTGGGCGTGCACTTCCACCGCAACAAGGATCTCAAGTTCCGCACCCTCAACATCGTGGCCGAGATGCGCGAGCTCTTGACCGAGCTTGCCGAGGACTACGAGCACGTCATCATCCTGCGCGCCTCCTGCCCGCTGATCACCTGGGTGGACGTGGAAGACGCCTGGTCCAGGTACATCGAGAGCGGGTGCGACAGCCTCGTGACCGTCAAGAGCGTGCACCAGCGCGTGTGGAGCGTGCAGGGCAAGAACCTGGAGCAGCTCCTGGACGAGGAGGTGGGCGAGCGCGAGGTGGTGGTGGAAAGCCGCGCCCTCATCATGCTGCGCTCGAAGTCCCTGCAAAAGGCGCTGTGCGAGGGCATCACCGCCCGCATGGAAAACGTGGCGCCGTACTTTCTGAACGACCGCGCCATCGAGATCCAGTCCTACCAGGACTGGTGGATATGCGAGCACCTTCTGCGCAGGCGGCACGTGGTCTTCGTGGTCGCCGGCTGGCCCGCCATCGGCATGGGGCACATCTACCGCGCCCTCATGCTGGCCCACGAGATAGTGGACCACAAGATCTCCTTCGTGTGCACGCGCGAGTCCGAGCTTGCCGTGCAGAGCATCGCGAGGCGCGACTACCACAGCACCCGCCAGGGCGAGGAGCCCCTGGAGAACACGGTGCTCTCCCTGCGCCCGGACCTCGTGGTCAACGACATCCTCAACACCGACGCGGAGTACATGGGGGCCCTCAGGAAGGCCGGCGTGCGCCTCGTGAACTTCGAGGACGAGGGCGAGGGGGCCGGAATGGCCGATCTCGTCGTCAACGCCGTCTACGACGCCTCGAAAAGCACGGACACGCGCCTGTGCGGCCCGGACTGGTTCTGTCTTCGGGACGAGTTTGTGACCGCGAGGCAGAACGTGTTTCGCGAGGAGGTGAAGACCGTGCTCGTGACCTTCGGGGGCACGGATCAGCGCGACTTCTCCCGCCGCACCCTGGACGTCATCGAGCCAATCTGCCGCGGGCTCGGCATCGCCATCCGCATTGTCGCGGGACCTGGCTACCTGCACCGCTGGGAGATGGAGGAGCGGGTAAGGGAACTTCTGGCCGTGAACCCGAAGATCGAGTTCACCTGGGCCACCAACGTCATGAGCCGCATGATGGAGGGGGCGGATCTGTGCGTGTGCTCGGCCGGGCGCACCACCTACGAGCTTGCCCACATGCGGGTGCCGGCGCTGGTTCTGGCCACCCACGAGCGCGAGGCGCGCCACTCCTTCGCAAGGCCCGAAAACGGCTTCGTCTTCCTGGGCCTCATGGACACGGTGACGGACAAAAAGATCGCCCGGGCCTTCAAGGCCATGCTCAAGATCCGACAGAGACGGCTCTTCCATGAGCGCATGGCAAGGCTCGACTTTACCGGCAACAAGGACAAGGTGATTGCCCGCATCCTCTCGCTTCTGCCCCGCGACGGGGAAACGGGGCCAATGGACCGGGCTGTCCCGAATGCCCCTGATGTTCTGGGCGGCAGCGTCAAGGGGGAAGCACAGGGGGAAGCGCAAGGAGACGCACAAGGAGACGCGCGAGAAGGAGACAATCGCCAATGACCTGCTGCGCCATCATCCAGGCCCGGGTGGGCTCGACCCGCCTGCCCATGAAAAACCTGCTCTTTTTCCGCGAGGCGCCCCTCATCGACTGGGTGGTCGCGCGGGTCTCCACGGCGAGGCGCCTTGATCGGGTGCTCGTGGCCCTGCCCGACACGCCCATGAACGACGTTCTCGAGGACCATCTGAAGAACCTGAACGGCAGGAGCGTTTTGGGCAAACCCCTCGACATTGACGTGGTGCGCGGCCCCGAGGACGACGTGCTCGGCCGCTACCTCCTGGCTGCCGAAAGGGCCCGGTGCGACACAATCGTTCGCGTGTGCGCCGACAATCCCCTCATCTGGGGCGAGGCCATCGACCGCCTTGTGGAGGACTATTTGCGTGGCGGTGCCGACTATTGCTACAACCACGTGCCGCGCCGGAATCTCTGGCCGGACGGGCTCGGCGCGGAAATTCTCCCGTGGGAGCTTCTGCTCGAGATGGGGGCAAAGGCAAAGGAGCCGTCCCAGCGCGAACACTGCCTCAACTTCATCTGGGACAACGCCTCTTCCTTCCGGATCAGGACCTTCGATCCCGAGGAGCCCTGGCTCAGACGCCCGGAAATCAAGCTCGACATCGACACGCCCGAGGATTTTTGCCGGCTTGCCCGCATGAACGTGTCCATGGCCGACGGGCCCAGAGCCCTTGTCGACGCCTGGGACGCCTGGCAGGCGGGCGGCAAAGGGTAGGGCTCCGAAGGGGTGCTGTGCCCGCGGCAGGACGCGGGGGCCGGATCTTTGGGCCCAAACAGATCGAGGAACAACACGAAACAACAAGGAGAACCAAAGCCCATGCCCGAGGAACAGGAACAATTTGCCAGGGCCGTCGAGCGCATGCTCGACGCCGTCATGTTCGAGAACTGGGTGCGCTTCTACTTTCTGCAGGAAGCGGAGAACGACCCCGACCGCCTGTTTGTGGCCATCCCCGAGAAGGGCATGGATCGCATCCGCGAGATGTTTCCGGACTTTGTGCCCATGGCCGAGGCCCTCAACGGCCGGGAGATGACCCTCGAGGTCTCGCGCGAAGCCGTGTGCGGCTTCATCCACGACACCCTTGAAGGGTCCCTCATTCCCGAGGGCAGCATGGCGGCCTATTTCGACACCCACGCCTTCCAGGCCAGCCTGCAGCTCTTCAATGTCTGGGTGCAGGCCTACGAGAAGCTTCTGGACGAGACCTTCCTCGATTTCGGCCGCTGGCGCGAGGAGTTCGCCAAATGGCGGGCCAGCGAGCATGGAAAGCAGATCGAGGACGAGCTTCTGGCCGGCATGCGCCGCTCCGAGCACTAATCCTTGGTTCCCGGAAAAACTGGCGGCTACACAGGAGCAGAACCAATTCGATACTCGGAGCAGTGCCTAACCCCAAGGAGCTTATAAATTTCATTGTGGTTCTTTGCTGGCTCCTGGGGGATTGCAACATTTTCAAATACCTTAACTTTTTGTGTCTGCATAGTGTACAGCACATCTTTGATTGAAAAATTTGTCGTTTTTATTTCATTCTGTAGTCGTTGCAAAATGTAAGTTGCCATAAAGGTCATAAGAAGATGCCCTCTAAAAGCGTCCTCTTTTTCGATTCTAAGCGGCGCAAGAGAACCGTAATTTTTAGCCATATCAAATACTTGCTCAATATTATGTCTAATGTAATAGTTTAACGCCAAGTCCGCTCGTATTTGCATGGTTGATAATAATACAAATATGCCAGACTTGAGATAATCAGAATGAAATTTTTGTTTGTCTAGTTTATTGTATGTTGAATCA
>CAZWOT010000253.1:0-3499 GCA_964635595.1 uncultured Desulfovibrio sp. | reverse complement strand
GCCAAAGACAGGTGTCCGTGTCGCGGAGCGTGCGGCTGTGCTTGACGAAAATGCCGAGCTCGTTGGCGCGGAAAGGCATTTTGCGCGCCGCGATATAAAAATGGAACACGACAAGCAAGACGATGATGGGGGCGGCAATCTGCGCCACACAGGTCGCTTCCAAAAGCCAGGCAATGCCGTTGGTCAGCTTGGCGCTCAGCACCACGGTGCCCTCGAGCAAAAGATGTACGCAGACAAAGAGCGCAAGGAGGGCTCCCGATGCGGCTTGCCAGAAATCCAGGCGATTGCGCCGGGCATCCGGTACGTTACGATCCGACATGTCAACTCCTCTTGTTCTGGAGCTCTCTTGTTCCAGAGTTCCATGATAGTTCTATGAGATGGTTCTATGAGATGGTTCCATGATGAATAACCCGCTTGTGCGGCGGGGAGCGCCGCAGGTTCTACAGTTCCCTGTAGGGGGCCTGCCCTGTTTCGTAATAGTTGTCGCCGGTGCTGTCGATGACCACGATGGCCGGGAAGTCGTCCACTTCCAGGGCGGCCACGGCCTCGGGCCCAAGTTCCTCGTAGGCCAGCACGGTGTATTTGCGGATGCTGCGGGCAATGAGCGCTCCTGCCCCGCCCACGGCCGCCAGATAGGGCACGCCGCATTTCTTCATGGCCTCCACCACTTCGGGCTTGCGGTACCCCTTGCCGATCATGCCGCGCAGCCCCTGGGCAATGAGCGTCGGCGTGTAGGCGTCCATGCGGCCCGAGGTCGTGGGACCGGCGGAACCAACGACATGACCCGGGCTGGTCGGGCTTGGCCCCACGTAGTAGACCACCTGTCCGCGCAGATCCACCGGCAGCTGCTCGTTGCGGGCCAGTGCTTCCGTCAGCCGCTTGTGGGCGGCATCGCGGGCGGCAAGGATGGTGCCGGAGATGAGCACCCTGTCCCCGGCACGCAGGGAACGGGCCGTCTCCTCGTCGAAGGGGGCACGTATGCGCTTGACCTCGTCACTCATGTGCACCTCCTAGAGCAGCACTTCGGCGTGTCGCGCCGCGTGACAGTTGATGTTGACCGCCACCGGCATGGAGGCGATGTGGGTTGGCGCCCATTCCACGTGCACCTTGAGGGCCGTGGTGCGACCGCCGAGCCCCTGCGGGCCGATGCCGGTCTTGTTGATGAGCTCCAGCAGCTCGTCCTCCAGGGCCGCATAGCGGGGGTCCTCATTGTGCGTGGCGAGGTCCCTGGCGGCAGCCCGCTTGGCGCAGAGGGCGGCCAGCTCCATGGTTCCGCCAAGGCCCACGCCCACCACCATGGGCGGACAGGAATTGGGGCCTGCCGCCAGCACGGTGTCCAGCACGACTTTGCGAACGCCCTCCATGCCGTCGGCAGGCACGAGCATTTTCACCACGCTCTTGTTTTCCGAGCCTGCGCCCTTGGGCGCAAGGCGCAGGCGCAGGCCGTCGCCGGGAACCAGCCGCACATGGAGCACGGCCGGGGTGTTGTCTCCGGTGTTCTTTCGCTCGAAGAGGGGTTCGGCCACGCTGGACTTGCGCAGATAGCCGTCCACATAGCCTCGGCGCACGCCTTCGTTGACGGCTTCGGTGAAGTCTCCGCCGACAATGTGGACATCCTGTCCCACATCGGCAAAGACCACGGCAAGTCCCGTATCCTGACAGATGGGCACCATTTCGTCGGCGGCAATGTCGGCATTTTTCATGAGCTGGCCGAGAATGTCCCGCCCCACGGGGGAGGGTTCGCTCTGCTGACGTTCGGCAAGGGCCGAGCGCACATCGGCCGGCAGGCGGCAGCAGGCGTCCACGCAGAGCTTCGCCACAGCGTCGCTGATGTCCTTGACGTGAATTTCCTTCATGATGCCTCCCTGGTATTTGTTTGCGTGTTCCCCGTCGGGGACTGACTAGGGATGGAAGGGCCAGATCAGGGGGATGAGCAGCCAGCACATGAGCAGGGCAATGAGCTGCAACGGCCAGCCGGCCTTGACGTAATCAAGGAAGTTGTACCTGCCGGGGCCAAGCACGATGGTGTTGGGCGGAGTGGCGATGGGCGTCAGGAAGCAGCATGAGGCGGCCATGGCGATGCCCATGACGATGGGCAGGGGCGAAATGCCGGAGGCCGTGGCGATGGGCAGGGCCAGAGGAGCCATGAGGGCCGCAGTGGCGGTGTTGGACATGAAGTTGGTGATGATTGCGGTCAGCGCGCAGGTGACCAGCTGGAGCATCCAGGGGTCGGACACCTGGCTCACCACGGCATGCGCCACGATGGCGGCCGCGCCGGACTTGTCCATGGCCGCGGACATGGAGAGCATGCCGGCAAAGAGGAAGATGGTCGTCCAGTCCACGCTGCGGAAGGCCTCGCGCATGGTCATGCAGCGGGTGATGACCATGAGGCAGGCGCCCAGGACGGCGGCGGTGGTCAGATGCATGACTTCGGAAGCCATCATGGCCACCACGAAGGCGAAGATGCCCACGCTCAACCACATTTTTTCCGTGCGGCGCACGACGTTCTCGGACACGAGGTCTTCGCTCAGTTCACGTCCCTTGGGCAGAAAGCGATGGCCGATGAGCGCGAAATAGGCCAGGCCCACCAGGGTCAGCGGAACGCCGATGAGGCCGAATTCAAAGAAGCCGAAGGGCTGAACGCCCATCTGGTCCAGCATGGAGTTGATGATGCCGTTGGGCGGCGTGCCCACAAGGGTCACCGTGCCGCCGAGCGAAGCGGCAAAGGCCACGGGCATGAGGATCTTGCCGGGTGCCAGCTTGGCGACAAGGCACATGCCGATCACCATGGGAACGGCCACCACCGTGGTGCCGGTATTGGACAGCACCGTGGACAGCAGGGCTACGGCCGCCATGGAATAGACCAGCAGCTTCACCTGGCTGCCCCTGGACAGGGTCATGGCCACTCGGCCAACCTTGTCGGCAAAGCCGGTGATGAACGTGCCTTCGCCCACGATGAACATGGCCATGAACAGCACGACCGTGGGATCGCCAAAATAGCTGAAGGCCGTCTTGGAGGGAATGACGTTGAAGATGGAAAGCGCCACCGGCACCAGCAACGCGGTGATGGGCAGGGGGACAACCTCGGTGAAGAACATGACTGCGGCCACTAAGAGGATGCCGAGCGTGAGGTAGGCCTTGGTGGGATCCTCGGGCAACTGGATTTCCAGCGACGCAGCCAGCGCGGTTTGAGAGGAAAGCAGCACGACTCCCATCAGCACGGCAACCAGAACAAAAAGACGTTTCATGGGGATCCTCGCAGTTAAGAGGTTGAAAGCGGGACGAGATTCGAAACCACGGTTTCGTTGCGCACGGCAAAACACCTGGGGTCGGGCCGCCCGCGACAAAAGGGACGGCCCGGAGGCTGCGGCCTACTTGCCGCCCTGTTCCGCCAGTTGTTTCACGAAGGGACGGATGCGCGCGTGGGCAGCGTCGATGCGCTTTTTGAGCTGTTCGGCATAGGCCTTCATGTCCGCAATGGGACGCGTGGCCACGCCGC
>CAZWOT010000252.1:0-3507 GCA_964635595.1 uncultured Desulfovibrio sp. | reverse complement strand
AGGAGCTCTTCCTCGAGGAGCTCTTCCTCGAGGCGTGCAAGGGCGCCGTCGACCGCTGCACCCAGCGGGCATGCTTCGCAGGGGGTTGGGTCCCGACCTTCTTCTGCGCTCTTCAGGGCCTGGCCAAAGGCAGGCCCAGAAGGGCGTGCCCTTCAAGAAAACGGCCTTGCAGGCGGGATTTCGTCCCCTGCGCCCGGGGCTTGTGGTCCTTCGGGGAATAGGGGGCCGCAAAGGCGTTGGCTGCGGGGTCCCCCGCATCGCCTGCATCTGCACTCTCCCCGGCCTCCTCGGTCTGCATGGGGCAAGCTCTCCGTGCTTGCTTGTTGCAGATTCCTTCCATCATGAGGGTCAGGGCGCCGTCGCCGGTCACGTTGCAGGCCGTGCCGAAGGTGCCCTGCAGGGCGAAGATGGCGATGAGAAGCGCCACGCCGTTGGCGTCGAATCCGAGACGCCCGTGACTATGCCGAGCGAGGCCACCACCGTGCCGCCGGGCACGCCGGGCGCGCCCACGGCGAAGACCGCGAGAAGCACGCAGAAGATGAGCATGGTGCCAAGGCTCGGCAGGCTGCTCCCGCAGAGCATGAGGTGGAGCGTCATGCAGAAGAAGGTGACGACGCTGCCATACAGGTGCACCGTGGCCCCGGCGGAATCATGAACTCGGTCATGGTTTTCGAAAGCACGGAGCTTGCGAAGGGCGTCTACGCTGGTGGCCGGCCAGGAACTTAGAGAGCAGGAAAACGCACCCTTGAAGATGGCCACGCCCAGCCCCTGTGCAAGAAATTGAACAATAAACATGGCAAAAATGAACATGAAAAAGTCATCGTCCCTGCAGATTTTGGAGCACCTCTGTCCTGTGATAACGTATTTGAATTACGTAAATTTTTGCGATGTCCCCCTTGGTACTGCCAAGCAAGAAATATGAAATCTGCTCATTGAATGAGATGACAAGTTTCCCAAAATGCTCTAAAATGGTGAACACAAACCACCACTGCCTGATACCTATTGTGCAGCCAGGCACTGCGCAGCCGACATTCGGCTCTTTCCGACCACACTGCTGATACGCAGATGAGCCGGAGAACAATCCAAAATGAAACGATTAAGGCAGAGCGCTCAATTTCGCGAGCAGAATAAAAATTGTCAAATATTTTCAAGCAATTATGCCAGGCAGACTTTCCCCAAAACACTTTTCACGAGAAGAAAAATGAAACGATAGTCTCCCCAAATTATGCAAAAAATCGCATCCTTACATAACGGCTCCACCGCGGGGTATTTCCATTTGAAAGACAAACGGCAACACGCTCTTCTCGATCTGCTCAAGAAACAGGGACCATCCTCACGCGAGGCCCTTGCCAACGCAATGGACGGTTTGGGATTTCCTATTTCCAGGGCGACACTGGCCCGTGACTTGAACGAGCTCATCAATTCCGGTCTTGTGGAAAAAACAGGCATGGCCCGTTCAACTCTTTATTGCCCGATTGCTACCTCGAAGCTTGCTGCTCCAGTTGATATTGATCATTACTTTTCCTATCCCAATGAAACAGAAAATCCTCAAAAAATATATTTCAATTTCAATATATTCGATGACCTTAAAAATATATTTTCAAAAAAAGAGATAAAAAAGATTGACAAATTAAACAGTATTTATACTGAAAATGTAAAATTATTTGACGAAGAAAAACTAAAAAAATCACTTGAAAATTTTATCATAGAATTTTCATGGAAATCATCACAGATAGAAGGAAACACATATTCATATATAGATTCCAAAAAATTGATCACAAAGAATATTATGGCAAAAGGAAAATCAGAAGATGAAGCTCATATGATTATTAACCATAAAAATTCTATCGATTTTGTTTTAGATAACAAAGATTATTTTAGAGAGATATCAACATTTAAAATTGTCGAACTGCATAGAATATTGACAAGAAATTTAAACATTGAATCAGGAATAAGAAAAAGAATAGTTTCCATTACAGGCTCGCGATATAAACCTTTGGACAATGAATTCCAAATTATCGATAGTATGGATAAATTTGTAAAAATTGTAAACAAAGCAAAGCACCCAGTCGAAAAAGCTCTACTTTCTTCATTATTGGTATCTTATATTCAACCATTTATGGATGGGAACAAACGAACTTCACGAATTTTGACAAATACAATTCTTATAGCATATGATTTTTGTCCCATTTCTTACGGTACTGTTAACATAGATAAATATAAAAAGAATCTTTTATTGTTCTACGAAGAAAATAATTTTTATCACTTCAAAAAACTATTTATAGAACAATTTGAATCAACAATAAAAAGATACTTTAACAATAAAATGAACTTATAATCAACAAAAAAAATGAAAGACGCACGGAAAGAACAAATTGTCACGCTTCTGAAAACATATGGACCTTCTTCAAGGGAAACTCTGTCCATGTTGATGAAGCGCCTTGGTCTGCCTGTTTCACGCATAACGCTTCAACGTGATCTCAACGAGCTGATCCTGGGGGGGCAGGTAAAAAAGTCCGGTACCGGGAGAACGACAAAATACGTTTCCTCTGGATACAATGAATTGTCGACTCCCATGGACCTGGACGCCTATTTTGCCGCCGACTGGATGTACAGGCCTGTTCGCAACCTGGAATTCGACTTCAAGATCTTCGACCAGTTGAGTGGACTCATCACGGACGAGGAAAAAGAACGCGCAGACGGAGTTGCAGAGATCTATTGGCACCAGCTGGAAAAGCTTAGCCCGGCTCTCGGACGACAAGCCTGGAATAATTTTATTGTCGAGTTCGCCTGGAAATCTTCCATGATCGAGGGGAACAAGTACACACTCTTCGACACCGAGTTTCTCGTCAACAACGGCATTCTCTGCGAGGGTGGAAGCGCTCTTGATGCACGCATGATCCTCAATCACGTCGAGGCCATGAAGTTCATCCAGCAAAACCTGCCGCTCTTTGCCAAGCCAACAGTTTCAACTATCTTGAGACTGCACCAGGTAATGACCGTGGGCCTTGGCGTCAATCAAGGCATTCGCTCCTTCGGAGTCCGCATCTCCGGCACGAAATACACTCCCTTGTCGTACTTGTCCGAACTCAACAAGGCCATGGAAAAGTTGTCAGAGCTGCTTTTGTGCACGTCTCACCCCGTGGAGAGAGCCCTCCTTGCCGTCCTGCTCGTCTCCTACATCCAGCCTTTCGAAGACGGCAACAAGCGCACTGGCCGCACTCTCGCCAATGCGATCCTGATGTCGGAGAACCTCTGCCCCATCTCCTGGTACACGGCGGACGTGCGCAGGTTCAAAAAGTCGCTTATGCTCTTCTACGAGCAAAGCAACTACTCCTGCTTCAAGGAGCTCTTTCTTGAGGAGTACAAACGCTCCGTCGATCGGTACGTGTAGGTCGAAGGCTTCACCGTGCGTTTCGTTTTGGCCGACCTTCATGGGGTCTGGCCAAGTGCTATGCCAAAAGGGCGCGCCCTTCCCTTTATTCAAGGAAGAGCGCGCCCTTGCAA
>CAZWOT010000251.1:0-3513 GCA_964635595.1 uncultured Desulfovibrio sp. | reverse complement strand
CTAGGCGAACAGCTTTGGAAGGGTGGTTGTACCGTTTTCAGAAAAATTCACGGTAGGATCCGCGGTACTCCATTGCGTTTCCGAGCTTGTTGTCACCGAAATCGAAGCGGACGGCGATTCCGCCGTCCCCGAGCGCGGTGACCGTGCCCGCCACATTCACGACATGTTCCTTGCCGTAGGAGACGAGAAGACCAGTGCCGTACTGGCCGTCCGAGCGCACATTTGTGTTCTCGGCCACGGTCAGGACATTGCCGACGCCCTCGAGGCGGATGCCCGTGGCGTCGTAGCCGACGGTCAGGATGTCGGCCGCCTGGGTCACGTCGGTCCAGCTTCCGTAGACGTGGAGACCTATGCCCCAGGACGTGTCGCTGGGCGTGCCCACGCGCCAGTCGCCGTTTTCCCGGTCGTAGTAGGGATTGGTGTTGATGAAGACGTAGGGCTTGTCTTCCGTGCCGGAATTGTAGATGGACCAGCCGAAATGCTCCCTGCGGTCGAACGTGTAGCCGAGATCCTGCAGCATGGCGAGCTCTGCCTCCATCGGGATGCCCCAGTTGCGCCAGCCCTGATGGCTCAGGAGGCTGTTCTGGAGCTCGACATGCGACAGCTGATTCAAATCGCCTTCTTCGAGTCCATTGAGCGGAAGTCCTGGCACGGTGCCTTCGTAGTTGTCGCCGTTTGCAGAAAAATAGTCTTCCGGAAAGGAAAGCCGGGCGCCGTTGAGGACCTCGTCCACGTGCTGGCCCGAGAAATAGACGCCCGTCCTGAGGGTCTTTGTTTCGTCGGAGATCACAAGATAGAACGTGTTCCCGTCCGGCGTTTCAGGAAGCTTGTCCCTCGTGACCACCTGGATGGCCATGCCGGCTTCGAGCTGGGTGCCGAACACGTCGAACGTGTGGTCGGCGAAAATCTGATGACCACCTGTAAAGAGGTATGACCTGGTACCGGTACTGTCCACTGAAGAAGTCCCGTTAAATTCAAAGCTCATGCCAAGGGCGTGCGTGAGCTCGTGCACGATAACGGAGGTGAGCGACATGTCATCTCCGTTGTGCGGCAGGGCCCACAATCGGGTGTCCTGCGAGAACGCAAACTTGTCCCCAATCGTGATTTCGCCGAGATAATTCCCATATTCGGTTGGTTCGATGCTCCCCTCAATCAGCGCACGCGCTACAGCTGTCAGGCCAGTATCTGTGTCCACGGGGCTGACAGCGCCGGCACTAGCCGTATCATTGCCGTAAACAAGTATCTTCAGGGAAGACTCGTTTTTGGCAATGCTCCCCACCACGTCGACCCAGTACTGTGCAGCGGAACTGAGTGCGGCCAACTCGCTTTCCACGAGATCCCGGTTGGCATTCAGGGTTTGGTTGCCCACCGTGTTTCCCCCGGATGGCAAGATGACAAACTCGAAGAGGCTTTGGTCCTCGGGCACGAAAAGACTGTCGACTTTGGGCTCGGAAGCGCTGCCGTCGAAAGTGCCTCCAGTTTCTGGCTCGTAGCTGTCTTCGTCTCCGGGATAGGAAAAGTCTCCGTCCTCGGGCCCGCAAATGTCTTCGTCTCCGGACACAAAAATGCTTTCGCCTTCGGACACCAAAATGGTTTGGGCGTGGGGGTGCGATGGGCCGCAGAAGACTGCCGTGGCCGCAAACAGGCAGGCAAACAGAACCGCAAGGGAAATTTTGGAGCTGGTTTTCATGTGTCTTGCCCTTGCCCGTGGCAGGCAGTCCAGGAGGCTGCCCCCACAGGTGCGTGAACTCGATGCGCCCGGTTCTCGATGGAACCTGACGCAAGGCAGAGGCGAAGGTTTGCGGCCGCGAAATCCGCAGGAAAGGCTCAAATCAGGGCTTCAAGGGAGGCCGAACAGGCGGCAGACAGGAGCGGGGCTGGAGTCCCGCCTCCCAAACGGGAGATGCGCGGGGTCGAGTCGAAGAGGACGGGTGAATGCCGGATCAGGTATTGCTCGACTGCGGAACGCAAGGAAGCAGTGTCGCCTGGCACCCTCTTGGCCCCCAGCATCATTGAGAAACGATTCTTGCCTGACGCTGCCCAGTCCGTCAAAACGACCCTGCAGACCTCGTCCATCCGCAAGGGCCGCGTCCGGCCGTCGTCCTCCTGGAGACGGACTGGGAGCATGCTGGAGCCAGCCGGCCTTGCGGCGTCGACCTCATGGACAAGGCTCTCCGGGTGCTGAAGCTTGCCGCCATGGGCATCCTTTGGGGACGCTCCATGCTCGAGGACGGCAGGAAGGTCTTTCCCGGTCATGCCGACCACCACGTGCTGATCCTCGAAGGGAAGGGCGGCCGTCAGATCCCCGCGGATGACCGGGCCATCGGGGAGCGGAGCGCGGAAGGTGCCTGCGTCCGGCGGCACACGCACGTTGCCCCTGTCGGCTCCTGCCTCTCCCGGGGCATGAGGGAGTCTCGCGCAGCCGCCCGTTGCCCCTCTGGTCAAGCGCCGGACAGGCGTTTTTGACCACGCCTGCGAAACTCTCGCGTGCAGATCGCTTGTGTGCAGGAGCACGAGAATGAGCCCGGTGTCGTCCTTGAATGCATGGGCCTCGGCCGGCACCCGCGAAACGAAGGGCAGGACGAGAAGAGCCAGGCAAGGGCATTTCAGGCAAATTGCCGGACAAAGGGCGAGTTTCATGGAAGACCCCTTCTGGAAAGGGGATGCGGCGCCTTTGGTTCAAGAGAAAGCCCGCAATCGCGAGCAGATGAACAATCGTTCCAAACCATTAGCAATGAGGCCTTGTCGGGGTCAACAAGGGGCAAGAATGGCCGCATGGCTGTCCTTTGGACGCATCACGCGGCCACGATGTTACAGACACCCGGCAAACGGTGGCAGGACGCGTGCAGGTCGCCGGACCAAGGTCGCAAACGGGTCTCAAAAAAGGGGATTTTGCGGCGCCAGAAAGCTCTTTTGGCGTCATTCGCGTCGCGCAATGCATGACATCCGGAACAGATGGCGGGCATGGCGCACTCCTTGTCTTTGCGGTAGAAACGGGCTGGGCGATCGGCTCCCGGGAATTTTGGCAAACAATGCGTGCCATGTCCCCGAGGGGCGCGACTTTTTTGTGCATCGATTTTTCTCAACGGAGATTTCAACCGGAGCGAACTCATGAAAAGAGACATCGATCCCTTCGACTACGCAAAGGATATCTGCAGCTGCCTCGACCACGGCGGCCTCTCTCTCCGCCATTTACCTAAATTTTCGTGAAGCGGGAACACCGCCCCCCTGAATACACCACATTTACCCCCAAGTCATTAGTTGGACATTTTGCAGAAATCTTTGGCAAAATGCCCAATTTTTTCTTGCAAATTTTTCGCAAAAACGGTAAAACACTTTGCACTCTTGAGTGTACTTCAGTAGGAGATATTTATGGGTCATATCTACAAGGAGCTCCCGGAAATTCCTGTTCCAAGTGGATGCAATGTCAACAAGCAGTCCAAGCAGGTCTCCAGGTACTACTACGTCAACGGTAAACGGCGCAGGCATGTCGTTGGCCATGCCACCACCGAC
>CAZWOT010000250.1:0-3527 GCA_964635595.1 uncultured Desulfovibrio sp. | reverse complement strand
GGCAGGGTAGGACACCACATTCGGCAAGCTGCATTCGGCAAGCTGCATTCGGCAAATCACATTTGTCAAAGGAAAGAGGCCATGTTCCCCGACGGGGAGCATGGCCTCTCGTGCACGGTGTCTTTTGCCTGCTCAAGCCCTTGGCAGTGAGCCCTGGCTACTTGTCCTTCTTGTGGCTCGAGCGCAGCTTGACGCGCATGGGGGCGTGGCGGATGCCGAAGGTCTTGCGCAGGCTGCTCTCGAGATAGCGCTCGTAGGTGGGCGGGACGCGCTCGGCGTCGCTCACGAAGAAGACGAAGGTGGGCGGCTCGCTCTCGGCCTGGGTGAGATAGAAGAACTTGGCGCGGGCGCCCTTGACGAGCGGCGGCTGGTGGCTGTTCAAGGCCGTTTGCATGGCCCGGTTCAAAAGGGCCGTGGAAACGCGCACGCAGCATTCCTCGCGCACTTCCTGCGCAAGCGGCAGGATTTCCGAAAGGCCGAAGCCCGATTTCGCCGAGACCGTGAGCACGGGCACGTGGGCGCAGAAGCCAAGGAGCTCCCTGGCGCGCCTGACCACGTTGGCGAGTTCCTTCTTCGGCAGAAGATCCGCCTTGTTCACGAGGATCATGAAGGCGATTTTCCTCGTGTTCAGCATGTCCATGAGGCGCTTGTCCTGGGCGGACACGCCCTCGATGGCGTCGATGGTGAGCAGGGTCACGTCGGCCTTGCCGGCGGACTTGATGGCGGCATTGGCGGAGTACTTCTCCACCGTGTCGGTGATGCGCGTCTTCCGGCGCACGCCGGCCGTGTCCACGAACACGTAGTCCTGGCCGTCCACGGTGAAGCGCACGTCCACGCTGTCCCTGGTGGTGCCGGCAACGTCGGACACGATCATGCGGTTTTCGCCGGAAAGGGCGTTGATGAGCGAGGACTTGCCCACGTTGGGGCGGCCCAGCATGGCAAGGCGAAGCGCCGGCGGCTCCACGGGCTCGGTGAACGCCTCCTTGGGGATCATCTCGCACAGTGTCTCGCAGAGGGCGTTCAGGTTGTGGCCGTGCTCGGCAGAAACCGCCAGCACGGGAAAGCCCAGGGAATGGAATTCGGCCGTGAGGCTGTCCTCGAGCTCGGCGCCGTCCACCTTGTTGACCACGCACAGAACCGGCACGTCGAGGCGGCGGATGTGGTCCGCCAGATATTCGTCGGTGGGGAGCAGGCCGTCCTTGCCGTCCACCACGAAGGCCAGCACCGCAGCCTCTTCTGTGGCCGTATGCACCTGGCTCAATATTTCCGCCTCGAAGCCGCGGATGCCCTCCGGGCCTTCCTGCACCACGGCGCGCTCGTCCAGGGTGACGCCGCCCGTGTCCACCACGCCGAACTCGGGCATGCCCTTGCGGCGCACGATGCCGTCCAGACGATCGCGGGTGACGCCCGGGCGATCGTGGGTGATGGCGCGGTTGCTGCGTATGAGGCGGTTGAAGAGCGTGGACTTGCCCACGTTGGGGCGGCCCACCAGCACGACCTTGGGAAGCTGTGAGGACATTGGGGCTCGCTCGCTTTCGGCTTGATTTTGTTTTGTTCTGTGGCGCCCTGCAGGGCCTGAAGCAGGATGCCGCGTTCATGCGGCATGTGTTTCGTCAGGCCTTCGGGCGCGCGTCCATGGGCGCGGGGATGTCCTCAACGCCGTATGGGGCCCGCCAGCGGGGGAGCGCTAGATAGCTTTTGCCTTCCGGCAGTGTCAAGCGAAGGGCGTGCAACATGAGGCTCTCGCCGTCCTTTCTGCCGTACTTGCCGTCGCCCAGGAGCGGAAAGCCCAGGTGCGAGAGCTGGGCGCGTATCTGGTGCGTGCGTCCGGTCAGGAGGCGGATCTGCAAAAGCGTCGCGTCCTTTGCATATTTGACGGGTCTTGCCACAAGCAGGGCCTCTTTATGGCCCTCGTGGGGCTCGTCGCGCACGAGCATCTTTTCCTGGCCCGCCACAAGTCCCTTGCGAAGCCAGTTCTTGACAAGCCGTTCCTTTTGGTGCGGCCATATGCCGTGCACCCAGGCAAGGTATTCCTTGCCAAGGCCGTCGCCTTCGCGCAGGGCGTCATGGGCGCGTTTCAGGGCCTGATAGTTTTTGGCCGCGAGGACCAGCCCCGTGGTGTCCTTGTCGAGCCTGTGCACGGGCTGCGGGGCAAAGCCTGTTTGGGCCCCTTCCTTGAGCCTTGTGGCAACCGAGTCCTGGTGTCCCGTGCCCGGCTGGGTGGGAAGGCCCGCCGGCTTGAAGAGGGCCATGTAGTCGTCGTCCTCGTCGAGCACGGAGAGGGGCAGGCGGGTGGTTCTTGCGGGCTGGCAGGCCGCGTGCGAGCCTTTGTGGGAGCCTGCGTGATCGCGCGTTTGTCCAAACGATCCATGCTGGCCGTCATGATGCCCCTCGCGACGGGCCTTCCCGGCCTCCTGGCGGTTTTTGGTGGCCCGCGCCTGTTCGGAGAGGGCGCCCGCGAAGGGCGGCACGCGAATGCTGTCGCCTGCAGAGACGCGTGCAAAGGGCTGGGCGCGCGAGCCGTTCAGCCGTATCTGGCCCGTGCGTATCCATCGGTGCAGAAGCGTTGGCGGCAACAGAAGACGGCGCTCCAGAAGCCCAATGAGCTTGAGGCCGGCTTCCTGGGGACTTACCTGGATGCCCTGGCCCTGGCCTGGCCCCTGGTTTTGGGGGCGAAAGGCATCAGGGGACTCCGCGGTCCCTGCCGCAGTGTGTGCTGCCTTCTTCTTGCGGGCAAAAATCATGAGCCCTGGCGCCCTTCCTGTACGCTCTCGAGCCATTTCGGCAGGCGCAGGGCGTCGCCACGACGCACCCTGGCCTCGGCCCTGGCACGGGAGCCGTTCAACAGGACCTGGCCAGTCCGAATCCAGCGGTGAAGCAGGGTCTCGGGATATTGGCAACGTTCCTTGAGAAATTGAATGAGAGAGGTTTCGTGCGCCTCGTCAACGAGGAACTCGCCTTCGGGAGTGGCTCCGCGCAGACGGCAGAATTCGCCGGTGGGCAAAAAGGTCTGCGGACGCTCCGAACAAGGTCGGGGGCCTGTGGGGCCCTCTGAGTCGGCGTGCATGCGTATGCCTTTGCTGGGGTTTCCGGACGGCGACATGTCGGCCGGAAGGATGCTTCGCGCATGCCGCCCGCGGGCGGCACACCCCTCGCGCCTTCGGGCGGCAAAGCCGGACATGAGGCGGAGGCGACACGACAGATCCTGCAAGTCTTTGTACGGAGTAGTCCATGGACCGTCAAGTGGCGAAAAATGACGGATTCCAGTCGGGAGCCGGGGGCTTGCGCCCTGTGCAAGGAACGAATGTCCCTGCGAAACGGGTGCAGGCCTTGCCGTCCGGCAATCCATCATGGTTTTGGACTGCCCTTGTGTGACGCGATTTCAGGGCCTTTGTCATGGGGAAGCCGTGAAAACCGCAGTACGCTCCCTGATTGACAGCCACGACCCGCAGCTGGGGGTCCTGACAAAATTGGGCAAGAAATCGGAATGATTTGCGCTTCAACAAATTCGGCCAGGACGGGTATTG
>CAZWOT010000249.1:0-3531 GCA_964635595.1 uncultured Desulfovibrio sp. | reverse complement strand
TTGGTTCAAAATTTTGTACCTATCAAAAAGTTGGAAACAGGTGCTGCTGATGGTTCTGTAGTTTTTGCGAACCCTGTCCCATTGGTAGTGCCTTTCCAGAACCGTGGACCAACCGTATGGGCCCTTTGCGGTGTCGTAACGAACTTTGGGCTCCGGAGGAGTGGGATTTGGTGGCCTTCCACGACCTCTCTTCTCCGACATGATGCGTCTCCTGACTTGATGTAGTTTATGAGTTTTTCTATGTAAATCAGGAAAAAATGTCAAGCAGTAGAATCTTGAATCTACAGAATTTAAAACAGTAATTTGGCCAAATATGGAAATTTTTGGCGGAGTAACGGCAGTCAATTACAAAACAAAATGCAGAAATTGCCACATTTTTGAAAATGCATTGCCAGGAAATCAAGGCAGGAAGCGCAAATTCATTTGCCGTACCCAAAAGTAAAAAAATATTTTTTGGACATGCTAATTATGCGAAATAAGACCTTGACATCTTTCACAAAGACCACAGTGTGGCATGTGCAGATTATCAAGGTTTTATGGGGCTGATTCGTCAGCCCTGCCAGAACGGCCAGGAACGCCCCAGGAGGACAAGGCGGCTTGCCTTTGCGTTTGGGCCTCAAAAAAATCGGGCTTCTCCATCAGGTTTCGCGAAAACCTGCCGACAAGGAAGACATGGGGGCAAATCCGTTTTCGTGAAAGGCCCCCAAATTCACGACCATTGCGGGGAGCACGCCATGAGGACAAGGTATCTGGGCTACAGGCAGAGCGCGGCACAAAGGTTCTGGTGCCGCGTTCGCCGTGTGGCGCGCCTGAGCCTTCTCATGATCGCGGTCATGCTGGCCATGCCCTCCATGTGCCACGCCGCCACCCCGAAGGCCGCCGAAAACCTGAAGGCCTTCGGCCTGCAGGCGGACGCCAAAACATTCCCCAGGGCCCGCATTCTTGGCGCAAGGGAGCTTGAGAGCGCCTACCAGAAGGGTCTTGACAAGATGGAAAAGATCGCGGCCCACAAGACCCGCTCGCGCTGGCGCCAGCCCTGGGAAGAGCTGCGCGACGACTTCCTGAGCATCGCGGCCACCCGCAGGACCGGCGCCCAGGCGGCCCAGTCCCTCTACCGCGCGGCCGAATGCCAGGACGCCCTTGCCCGCGCCTCCCACGTCTCCTCCGACGCAAAGCTCGCCCTTGCCCTCTACGAGACCGTGGCACGGGCCTTCCCCTCCTCGGCCAGGGCCGACGACGCCCTGCTTGCCGCCGGCATCCTCGCGAGCGAGCAGCTCAAGAGCCCCAAGCTTGCCCGGAACTACCTCGAGACCGTGGTCAAGAAGTTCCCCCAGGGCGACTCGGCTCCCCAGGCAAAAAGCATGCTGGCCCTCGTCAAAAGCGGCACGTCCATCAAGTCCGCGACCGCGCAGAGCAGCCAGAAGAAGCGCGCCTTCGTGGATCTCTCCAAAAGCCCGGTCAAGACCGTGGTCATCGACGCAGGCCACGGCGGCGCCGACCCCGGCACCCTCCACAACGGCATCATCGAGCGCAATGTAACCCTGGACGTGGCCCTGCGCCTTGGCAAGATTCTCCAGGACAACGGCATCCGCGTCGTCTACACCCGCTCCAGCAACTCCACCGTGAAGCTCGAGCGGCGCGCCGAGATAGCCAACGCGAAAAAGGTCGACCTCTTCGTCTCCGTGCACGTGAACGCCAACAACAACCGCGCCATCAACGGCCTCGAGGTCTACTACTACGACGGCCAGGTCCCTGCCCGCACCGTGGTCAAGGGCAAGAAGAAGGTGAAGGTCGAGGCGAAGCGGGTTGCCCTCACCGCCCGCATGCGTGACTCCCGCCAGCTCGCCCTGGACGTCTCGCGGCAGATGAAGCGGACCACGAAAAACGAGGGCTATTCCATCAGCAGCAAGGGCGTGAAAACGGCTTCCTACCACGTCATCGCCGCCACCAACATGCCCGCGGTACTGGCCGAAATCGGCTACTGCACCAACGACCGCGACGCGAAGCTTCTGCACTCGAAGGGCTACCGCCAGGCCGTGGCCCAGGGCATCGCCAACGGCATCCTCGCCTGGATGGACCGCGCCATGGGCATCCTGACCGCCGATTCGGGCACGTCCACCCTGCAGTAGGCCGGCCACCCCCTTTGACAGCTTCCCGATCGCCTTTCGGACAGCCGACAGCTCCTGCCGCGGAAAACAAAACGTCCGGCAAGGCAGCCTTTTGGGCAAGTCCTTCTCAAGCAAGCCCTTCCCTGTCCGGGCACAAGCACGAAGGCCTCCCCACGGGTTGTTGAACCCGGGCGCCGCCTCCCCAAAAGAGGCCGGCCTGGGAGGCCTTCATGCACGAAGGAGAAATTCGGCCTGCTCCGGGGCGCCTATCGAGGTTTCGAGGCTTCGAGGATTCTTATTTTTTTTCCCTTGGCGGCAGCATGCGCACGGCAAGCAGCCCCATGGCCTTGAGCTCGCACTGGAAGAGCCCGTCCCTGGCCTGCAGGGAAAGACCCTCGAGAAAGGTGTTGAAGGCGCCGGCCAGGGCCGGCACGTCCGTGTCCGCGGGAATCTGCCGGTCCGCTATGGCTCTTCTCAGGCGCTCGGCGAACATGCTCTTGGTCTCGAGGCGGCATTTGCGGACGGTCCCGATGATTTCGGCCTCTTCGGAAGAGATGTTGACGGCCGCCAGGACCACCATGCAGCCGCAGGGAGTGTCCGGAGAGAGGAGGATGGAGGCCGCTTCCTCGAAAAAGCGCGAAACAGCCCGGTAGACGTCCGGTTCCTCGAGAAAGCGCCGCGAGGGCTCTTCCCAGTAGGTGCGCTCGTAGAAGTCGAGGGCCTCGAGAAAGAGTCTCGCCTTGCTGCCGAAGGCCGCGTAGAGGCTGGGCGGCCGTACTTCCATGACCTCGCACAGCTCGGCCACCGAGGCGGGCTCATAGCCCTTTTCCCAGAAGAGCTTGAGGGCGCGCTTCAAGGCGCGCTCGCGATCGAACTCCCTGGGGCGTCCCCGCGTGTGGACCGTTGTCCCGTTCGGGGCGTCCTTCGCGGCGTCCTTCGCGGTGTCCTTCAGGGTGCCCATTGGGGCAGCATTCGGGGCAGCAGCTTTGCCCATGTCGTCTCCCGGGCAAGGAGGCGGGCGCAAGTGAAAAGGCGCTCCATGACCTTGCCATCGATTTTTGTAGTAGTCGTTTTTTTCAAGAAATTCAAACGATGTCCCGCATCCTGGCGGACGTCCGCTCCTGCGCGTTCCGTTGTTTCGCCTCGCGAGTGAAACCGGCCTTCGCCACCCACCTCGGAAAGGCGTGTTCCGGACGGGGCCAAATCTTGCGAAATTCCGCGCAAATCAAGGACAAATGGCCGCCCGGCTCTTGACTTTTCCTGCCAGCTCTGTAAGAGATTGCCCCATAATTTTTTAGGTGCTGCCTCTTTTGACATGTGCCAGAGTGTGGACGCACCGAAGAAGCAAATCGTGTTACAGGAGACTCAAACCCATGCGCAAGTTTTTGGTGCTTACCATCCTGGCCCTGTTTGCCCTGACCGG
>CAZWOT010000248.1:0-3545 GCA_964635595.1 uncultured Desulfovibrio sp. | reverse complement strand
TCGAGTACACCTGGGTCTCGGCCTCCGAGGGCGCCCGCTGGCAGCAGGTGGTGACGAGCTTCACCGCCCGTATCCACGAGCTTGGCCCGGCTCCCCGTCTGGAAGACGCCGAGCCCCTGCTCGAGGTGGCCGACATGGCCCTGAAGGCCCTGCGTCCCCTCGGCACCGGCCAGAAGGCGCCCCTCGACGAGCTCAAGGCCGCCATCAAGGCGAAGCTCCCCGAGCTCGAAGTGGTCATCGGCTGGCAGAAGGGCTACGACGACGCCCACACCATCCCGCTTTTCATGCGCACCGAAGAGGACGTGGACATGCTCGTCTGGGGCCCGTTCAACGTGAACAACCCCGCGACCTACGTGAACGACCTCATCGGCACGGGCGTGCCCGTGGACAGGAAGAAGAAAATCGGCCTCGTGGTGAAGGGCTGCGACTCGCGCTCCGTGGTCGAGCTCCTGCAGGAAAAGCTCATCGATCGCGAGAACATCGTGCTCTTTGCCATGCCCTGCGAGGGCACCTTCGACATGGCCCGCGTGGACCAGGAGCTCGGCCGCTATCTCAAGATAGACAAGGTCGAGTACGACGAGGCCGGGGTGAACATCACGGCCGACGGCAAGGAGCACCGCATCTGCATCACCGACTGCGCCCAGGGCAAGTGCTACAACTGCACGCTCCCGCTCGCCGGGGAGGCGGACGTGTCCTTAGGCGAGGCCCCGACCATCTCGGGAGAGCCCGGCACCCCGCCGGAACTCGCCATGCTGGACGCCATGAGCCTCGAGCAGCGCTTCTCCTTCTGGAAGGGGGAGATGGATCGGTGTCTTCGCTGCTACGCGTGTCGCAACGCCTGCCCCATGTGCGTGTGCAGGGACTACTGCATCGCGGACAGCCGCGAGCCGCACTTCATCAGCCAGGAATGGAGCGTGCGCGAGAAGATCTACTTCCAATACATCCACGCCATGCACCTGGCCGGCCGCTGCACCCTGTGCGGCGAATGCCAGCGCGCATGTCCCGTGGGCATCCCCATTCTCGCCATGCGCCAGCAGATAGTCCGCGTCATTTCCCAGCTCTTCGAGAACTACAAGAGCGGCATGGACGCGTCGGTGGTCCCGCCGCTTCTCTGCTACAAGGTAGAAGAGCCCACCATCAAGCAAAGGGAGCTGTGAGATGGCCACGACATACAGATTCGCCAAAGCATCGGACCTGCCGGCCTTCCTCGCGCATCTCTCGAAGGACAACCGCGTGCTCGTGCCCGTGGTCAAGCCGGCCGTGAAGACCTCCATCGTCTACGAGCCCTGGCACGAGGGGCTCGAGTTCACCATGGAAAAGGCCACGGTGCCGCCCAAGGAGGCGGTCCTGCCCCAGACCGAAGTGCTCGTCACCTACGAGAAGACGAGAAACCCCGATCAGCCGGACTCCTTCCTCCTGCAGCTCGCGGATATCCCCGAGGCCCAGCCCACCGTGGTCTTCGCGGCGCGCTCCTGTGACGCCAGGGGTTTTGCCTGTCTCGATCGGCCCTTCATGCACGGAGTCTACAAGGACCCCTACTACAGGGCCCGGCGCGAGAACCTCACGGTCCTGACGCTCACCTGCAACTCCGGCTGCAACACCTGTTTCTGCCACTGGGTGGGCGCTGGTCCCTCCTCGCCCGAGGGCTCGGACGTGCTCATGACCGAGCTTTCCGACGGTTACGTGCTGCAGGCCGTGAGCGACAAGGGCAAGGCTCTTCTCGAGGCATCCCCGCTTCCCGACGCGGCAGATCGCGAGAAGGAGGTCATGGAGGTGCGCAAGGCCGCCTGGCAGACCCTCATCGAGGAGGAAGATCTAACCTGGGGACCGGACCGCGTGCTCGAGCGCTTCACGGACCTCGACTTCTGGACGAAGGAAACGGATCGCTGCATTTCCTGCGGCGCCTGTACCTACTTCTGCCCCAGCTGCTACTGTTTCAACATGACCGACGAGGGCTCCGGCATGGGCAAGCCCGGGCGGCGCATCCGCAGCTGGGACAACTGCATGAGCTCGCTCTTCACCAGAGAGGCCAGCGGCCACAACCCCCGCGCGGCCAAGGCCGAGCGCATGCGTCAGCGCGTGACCCACAAGTTCGCGACCTATCCCGAGAACTGGGGCGCGTTTTCCTGCATGGGGTGCGGCAGGTGCATCAGCAACTGCCCGACCCGCATCGACATCAGGCGCATCGTGCTGGATGCCATCGAGTACGGGACCAAGGAGTAGGCCATGGCGACGAAAGGCAAGAAGAAGACCACCAAGGGCGGTGCGGGTGCTGCTCCCAAGGACCAGAAGGCTCCGGAGAACGGCATCCAGGTAAAGACCGACGCGTCACCCGCGGTGAAGGAAGAGGCACAGGCCCCCGACATCAAGGTCGAGGCCAAGGTGCCCGAGGTCAAGGAGGAGGCGAAGGCCCCCGCAAAGAAGGAAGCTGCGGCAAAGGCCGACAAGAAGCCTGCGGATACCCCGAAGGCTGAAGCGGCTCCGGAGGCTCCGACACCGGAAGCGCAAGAAGCCGAGGCCCCAAAGGCGGAAGCTCCAAAGGACGAGGCGGCAAAGGCAAAGGCCGACGGTCCCCAGCCGAAGATTCGGCTCGTTCCCAATCCCGACGGCTCGAAGCTGACCCGGGTGGAACCGCGTCCCGTGGGCACGGGCAATCCCTACAAGCCCATGCAGGCGACGGTAGTCGAAGTCATCGAGGAATCGCCCAACATCAAGACCATCCGCGTGACCCTGGACGACCCGGACGAAGCGGCGAACTTCACCTACGAGCCAGGCCAGGTCGGCCAGCTCTCGGTGTTCGGGTCCGGCGAGTCCACCTTCGTCATCAACTCCCCGCCCTCCCAGAAGGACTACCTCCAGTTCTCGGTCATGCTGGCGGGCGAGGTGACGCGCTCCATCCACAATCTCTGCAAGGGCGACAAGGTGGGCGTGCGCGCTCCCCTCGGCCGTCCCTTCCCCTACGAGCTGTGGAAGGGCAAGAAGCTCTTCTTCATCGGCGGCGGCATCGGCATGGCGCCCATCCGCACCATCATGCTGCACTGTCTCGAGCATGCCGGGGACTACGGGCAGATAAGCCTGCTCTACGGCGGCAGAACCAAGGAGCTCATGCCCTACAAGTACGAGCTCAAGGACTGGCTGGAGAACCCCAAGCTCGACTGCACGCTCACCGTGGACATTCCCGACGATTCCTGGCCCCACGAGGCCGGCATGATTCCGGACGTCCTGCGCAAGCTGGCCCCCAGCCCCGACAACTGCGTGGCCATCCTCTGCGGTCCGCCCATCATGATCAAGTTCACGCTCCAGGCACTCGACGAACTCAAGTTCTCGCACGAGAACGTGTACACGACGCTCGAAAAGCGCATGAAGTGCGGCATCGGCATCTGCGGGCGTTGCGGCATCGGCGGCAAGTACGTCTGCCTCGACGGCCCCGTGTTCTCGCAAAAGGAACTCGACGCCCTGCCGCCGGAGCTCTAATCCCCCTTTTCACATCCTAGAACTGTTCTACCTTGAAGTTTGGCGACATCTCCCCTCCTGGCAAGCAAAAA
>CAZWOT010000247.1:0-3565 GCA_964635595.1 uncultured Desulfovibrio sp. | reverse complement strand
TGGGTTGTCGGCGTCGCCGCTCTTGCTGATGTCGTTGTTCGACATTTGTTTCTCGATGATTCATGGGGCAGGGAGCTTGCAGGCCGCTGCCCCTGAGGGAATGTCCTGCGTCGTCGGCCAGGCACGTTTTTCCAAAAGACAGGGAAGCGATGCGGGACTCGCGCCCACGCTTTTGAAGGAAGGGAATGTTGCGTCGGCATGTAACGACACCGGATATTTCTACAATAATCGGCCTCGGCTCTCAAGATCCGATCGGGCATGGCGGCGGGCCGCCTTCATCCGCCCTGGACGCGGTTTTTGGAAGAACGACCCTTGATCCGAGCCTGCCTTGTCTGGTTGCCCAGTCGATCCTGCGCGACGTCGGTCTTTCAGGACGCCCCTCCCGTTCATGGGCCAAGGCTCCGTATGCGTCCACGTTCTTTCCGAAGGCCAGGAACACCCATCGAACGCTCGAACGCATGCCGCTTGCCAATGGGCGGCCCCTGGCCTAGTCTTCGGCCACGGCCCGTCTCGAGGGTCAACCCCGTCCCATGCTCCACAATCTGAAGGGCCATTCTTCAAGGATCCAACCCCTTCCGGGGGCCCCATGCTCAACGTCCTTCCATATCGGCCGGCAAGGCCTCTGACCGCGCCCTGTCTTTCGCTGGTCCTGGCGCTTTTGCTGGCGTCGTGGGTCCTGGCGGACCAGGCGCTGGCCGAGACCTGGGAAGAGGCGGTCGTGCGCCTCGAGAAGGCCGAGCGCCAGGAAAAGATCAATGCGGCCTCGCGCGACCTCTTCTACGCCATAGGCCAGTTCGACCGCGACAGGGCGTCCCTTGCCCTGGCCCTCGGTGCCGACGTCAACCAGTGCGTGGCCTTTTCCGACGCCTCGCGCCGCAAGTGCGTCTCGCGCATGCTGGACTACGCGGTTTCCCTCTATGTGCCCATGGAGGACGAGGACGGCGGGCAGAAGGCCATGGAGATGATACGTCTCCTGCTTGCCCGGGGCGCGCTGCTCGTGGACGACGACGTGATCCACAGAAAGCGCAACAGCATGTCCCTGCGCAAGCTCTTCGGCAAGGAAAGCCTCCTTCGGCTGTTCCTCGAGAAGGGCTACGACGTGACCCCGGATCTTCTGGCTGCGGCTGCACAGTTCCGGAATCCCGAGGGATACCGCTCGAGCTACCCCATGCAGATGCTCCTGCAGCAAAGCTCGTACTCCGTGGACACGACCTTCAGGGCCAGCGACTTCGGACCCGAGATCGAGCGCCAGATCATCCGCCATGTTCACGGCCTCGATCACCTGGACAGGCCGCTCGAGTCCACGAGGGGCCTCGAGGGCATGACGCTTCTGCATCTTGCGGCCGTCACCGGCAACACGGAAGTCGCCTCCTACCTCATCCGTCAGGGCGCGGATCTTCAGGCCAGGACCTCCAATGGCGCGAGCGCCATCGACATCGCCTGGAGCCTGTGGATCTACACCTGGAACGAGTCCGTGTGGGCCGAGGACTATTCCTTCGAGCTCGCGAGCTTTCTCGACTTCATCCGCCTTCTCGTCCTGCACGGGGTGGAGACCAAGGACATACGGCGCCACTACCTCGACAACAGACAGCTCTACGAGAGCATCTTCGTGGCCAACTGCCAGCTCTCGCCCATGGTGGGCACGGATGGCGAAACCATCACCCTCGGGGACTTTCTCGAGCGCCATTTCACCAGGACCTCCTGGAAGCTCTCCCGCTACGACGTGCTCGACATGAAGGCCCCCTACATGTGCACCATCGTGGTGAACTTCGAGGGCGTGCAGACAAGGGATCACGCCCGCGTGCGCATCCCCATGGTCTTCATGGACAACATGCTCCAGATTGCCGGAAACAGGGTAAAGGACACCCGCTGGCCCATCGTGCGCAACGGGGAGCGCCTGCGCACCACGCAGATACTCCAGTTCTGGAAGAACCTGGGACTTGAGGTCGAGTACGAGGACGACAGGGAGGGCGACCTCCAGGGGGATTAGCGGCACGGTTGGCGGCACGTTCAGGGGATTTTCGACGTATTCCCCTTGCCAGTCCGCATTTCGTGCCTATCTCTCTTGGCCTTCAAGAGGAACCGGCCATCCTGCCTTCGGCCCCGAACCAGGGACAAAGGCTTTCCTTGCGCTGGTTCCTTGCGCGTTTGAAGCCCTTTCCTCGAAATTCCTGCTTGGCAGCTTTTCTGGCAGGAATCAAGGTCTTCCTTGAAGCCTTTCTTGAAGGCCCGATTCATCGCACAGGCGTCGAAAAGCGTCCTGTCACCCGATTTTCGGCACAGGGCAAGGCATTTGTCGCCCGAATTGCCGACCCTGGCTCCCAAAGGGCCGGGCCCCGAACAGGGGTCCCAACCTGACAGCCGCCTGAAACTCAAAAATCTCGAAATCCCGGACAGCCTTTAGAAAGGCCCCAGGCAAATTCCATATGGCCATCCTCCAACCCCGTTTCCCCCTCATCCGGCTCTACGACCACCTCGAGAGATGGTGGGAGAGCCAGGCCACCATGCGCCGCGTGGCTCCTCTCACCATGTGCATCTACATCCTCGGCCTGCTCGCCATCGAGGCGAAACGGGTAGGACTGCTTCCGCCCGAAATCGCCGCAAGGATCCCCGACAGCCATATCTGGGCCATCCATCTGGCCTTCACGGTCATACTGGGCGTCGAGGTCATGAGCCTCATCTTCTGCATCGCCTCGTCATTCACGAGGTCGGTGGGAAAGCAGCTCGAGATCGTGGCCCTGATTCTTTTGCGAAACGCCTTCAAGGAGCTTGGGCAGCTGGCCGAGCCCATCAACGTGGCCGAGCACTGGGAGCCCATCGTCCACATCGGCTGCTACGCCCTTGGCGCGCTGCTCGTCTTCATAGCGCTCCGGGTCTTTCTCTACATCTCTCCGGTGGGCCACCTCATCAGCGACCCCGAGATGCGCAGGGGCTACGCGTCCATCAAGAAACTCCTCTCGCTCCTGCTTCTTCTCATCACCATCTGCACAGGGCTGTACGATTTGTGGATACTGGCGACCACGGGAGCCCAGCAGAACTTCTTCGGCACCGTCTACACGGTGCTCATCTTCGCGGACATCGCCCTCGTGCTGCTTGCCCAGCGCTACATGCCCTGCTTCCACGCGGTCTTCCGCAACTCGGGCTTCGTGATAGCGACCCTTCTCATGCGCCTTGCCCTCTCGGCCACGGCGCCCCTGGACGTCTTCATCTCCGTCTTTGCCGGCGGATACGTCATCATCCTCGTCTGGGGCATGAACAATTTCGAGAAGCTCCCCGAGCACGGACTCGAGCGGGTCGGTCTGCGGGCCGATGCCCGCAGCCTTGCCGCAACGCCAGGCCTGAGGGGCTCGCGGGCCGAGAAGAAGGGGCAAAAGGGGGCAGCTTCAAACGCGGCATCCGGCGGATCCGGAGCCTCGGAGAGGCGCAATCGGCAAGCTGGCAGCCAGAGGGCCGGGCGCAGGAGCGCCGGCCGCAAGAGCCGTTTATCCAGACGGGCGCGCTGACGGGACAACGGGCCATCGGGGCCAGCGCACAATCCGCACAATCCGCACAATCCGCACAATCT
>CAZWOT010000246.1:2497-3596 GCA_964635595.1 uncultured Desulfovibrio sp. | reverse complement strand
ACTCCTCCTGGGCCTCCCAGGCGGACCAGAACATGGTGATGCCCTCGCTGATGGCGGTGGCGTAGTAGTGGGCCAGCGATCTCGACTCGCGCTCGTAGTGGTCGTTCACGCTGTCGCGCACGGTGCTCGCGTTGACAAAGGGATTGTAGGCGACGAGGAAGAGCTCCTCGGCTATGGAAATGGCAAGATCGCGCACGGATCTCGGCCAATCGCGAAAATCGTCCGTGTTGATGCGCAGGATGCGGTTGACGACGCTGTCCGGGCTGATGGAAATATGGGGCCCTTTGTGTGGCATGACGCTCCCCCAGGTGGCGGCATTGGCAAAGTGGCGACTATAGACCCGCCATCAATGGTACGCAAGAAGGCACGTTCCACGAAAATCGTGTCCTGTAGCCAATTTGGACGCGATTACGGAAAACTCGTTTCCTGTCCGTCTTTTCCGGGAACCGGCAGGCCCGCGCGTCTATCGGACGTCCTCGCCCCGGCCCGTCCCGGAGGGCGCCTGCGCGGACGAAGACTGCGCATCCATGCCCGAGAGGGCCCGCCCGTCCAGGTCCGGCGAAGCCTGGCAGTAGGCGCGATAGCAGCGGGCCACCGGGTCGTCCTCGGGCATGTCGGCAAGGAACGCCCCCGTGGCGTGGCGGGGAGTCTCGTAGAACTCCCTGGCGGCGATTGTCCTTGTGGCCGCGAGACCCTCGCGCTCGGCAACAAGCTCGAGCTTCACCTCGGAAAAGAAGTCCTCCTCCATGAAGGAGTTGGCCCGCAGGCGAATCTCCTCCTTCAGGTAGAGAAGCTCCTGCATGGCCATGCTGTCCTCGGTGCCCACGTCGAGACGCCTGTTCTTGTGCCCGAGGGGCAGGCACATGGAGGAGATTTCCTCGCCCATGACCAGGTGCCAGTTGCGCCAGAGCTGCACGAGCCTGAACTGCTCGGGACGCCCCACGAACTCGGCGAGGCTCTCGAGGAAGCGGGAGGCGAGGGTGTTGGCGTCTCCGACCTTTCTTTGACGCAGCTTGAAGGTCTCGAAATAGTTCATGGGAGCGGACAGTGGAGGGCGGGCACAAGGACGGCTGGCGTCGGACGGCTGGCGTCGGACGGC
>CAZWOT010000246.1:0-2397 GCA_964635595.1 uncultured Desulfovibrio sp. | reverse complement strand
GGACGGCTGGCGTCGGACGGCTGGCGTCGGACGGCAGGTGTCGGGCAGCTGGTTCGGGACGCCTGGTCCGGCATGACTGGCCAGGAAGCGCAACGGACTCGCGGCCCCAAAGACGGCCGCGCGAGGAAAAGCCGACAGGAGCTCGGGGGAGCGGCGGACGCGGTTCTTGTGGGGGAGCGTCCCTTGATCCCCGCGCATTCTTGGAACTTACCCCCACGCTTTGCGGCCTGACAAGCCATAAGGCATGCCGCTAGCCGCCATCCAGCCCATGCAGGATCTCCCGAAATCCGCCGGCATGGCCAATATCGGGCAATCGCGGCCAGTCCAGCGGCCTTTCTCGCAATACCCCTGATTGCGAGGAAAGATCGACGGGTACTGCCCATATCAAGTTTTTCGACTATTGACATATTAAAATATCTTGATAATCAAGAGCATATCTGTTTTCCGGAATACGCAACAGCCGATTTCACCGCAAAACCGGAGCCGGAGCACTCATGACCGTCACTCTCTTCAAGGCCCTGGCCGACGAGACGCGCCTGCGCCTTCTGCGCATCCTGCTCGCTCACGAGCTTTCCGTGAACGAGCTTGTCACCGTGCTCGAGATGGGGCAGTCCCGCATCTCGAGGCATCTGCGCATCCTCACCGACGCCGGGCTTCTCTCCTCGCGCAGGGACGGGCTCTGGGTCTTCTACCAGGCCCAGCAGGAAGGCGAGCACCGGGATTTTCTGGCTGCGGTCGAGCCCTTCCTGCAGAACATTCCCGAGGCCCGGCTCGACAACGAACGCACCGAGCACCTGCTCGAGGAGCGCACCCGCAAGTCCCGCCAGTTCTTCAACGACATCGCCGAGGACTGGGACAGCCTCAACGACGAGATACTGGGCGACTTCGATCTCGCGGGGGCCGTGTGCAAGGCCATGCCCTATCCCTGCCGCCTGGCCGTCGATCTCGGCTGCGGGACGGGCAAGGTTCTGAGGCGCATGCTCGAGCGCGCCGACGGCGTCATCGGAGTGGACAACGCCCCCGGCATGCTGGAGGCCGCCAGGAAGACTTTTGCCGACTTTTCGGGCATGGACGATCGGGTCTCCCTGCGCATTGGCGAGCTCGAGCACCTGCCCCTGCGCGACCAGGAGGCCGACTTCGCCTCCATCAACCTCGTCCTGCACCATCTGCACCAGCCCGAGAAGGCCCTGGCGGAAATCCGCCGCATCCTCTCGCCGCGCGGACTTCTCTTCATCTCCGACTTCCAGAAGCACAACGACGAGACCATGCGCACCCGCTACGGCGACCGCTGGCTCGGCTTCGACAGCATGCAGCTCGCCGTGACCCTGCGCGAAATCGGCTTCAACCGGACGACCATCCACAAGCAGAAGGTGCGCAAGGGACTCACGGTCCTGCTCATCACGTCCTACGTCTCCTCCCCGCTGCCCCAGCAGGAGGGCGCTCCGGCATAAGGCCCCGTTCCGGAAAAACTTCTTCAAGCATTCCTTCAGCAAAATTCAATGCATCGCTTCAATTTGTTCTGACGGCAGTTCCCGCCCCGAACGGGACATGGCACAGGCCGCACGAGTTTCAAGCATTGGACCGGCATGGACCGGTCCCCACGTCATCCGACACCCTGCTTTCATCACCCCAGGCATCACTCACATCGCGAGGCATCACCCATGGCAAAACCCCTTGACCTTTCGCTCGACCACAAAATCAGGGATCTTTCCCTCGCCGACTTCGGCAACAAGGAAATTCAGCTCTCCGAGCAGGAAATGCCCGGACTCATGGAGTGCATCAAGAAGTACGGTCCCAAGAAGCCCCTCAAGGGCCTGCGCGTGACCGGCTCCCTGCACATGACCATCCAGACCGCCATGCTCATCCGCGTCCTGTACGAGCTCGGCGCCGACATCCGCTGGGCGTCCTGCAACATCTTCTCCACCCAGGACCATGCGGCCGCGGCCGTGGTGGCCAACGGCTGGGCCAAGGTCTTCGCCTGGAAGGGCGAGAGCACCGAGGACTACTGGTGGTGCACGGAAATGGCCCTCACCTGGCCCGACGGCCAGGGCCCGGACCTCATCGTGGACGACGGCGGCGACGCCACCCTGCTCATCCACATGGGCTACACCTGCGAGAAGCAGCCCGAGGTCCTCGATCAGAAGCCGACCAACCCGGACGAGATCGCCATTCTCGACCGTCTGCGCGACCGCTACAACGCCGACCCCAAGCACTGGCAGACCGTGGCCTCCAAGGTGAAGGGCGTGAGCGAGGAGACCACCACAGGCGTCCACAGGCTCTACAACCTCGCGAGCCAGGGCTCGCTCCTCTTCCCGGCCATCAACGTCAACGGCAGCGTCACCAAGTCCAAGTTCGACAACCTCTACGGCTGCCGCGAGTCCCTGGCCGACGGCATCA
>CAZWOT010000245.1:0-3612 GCA_964635595.1 uncultured Desulfovibrio sp. | reverse complement strand
TGATGAGTTGTTTCCTGATGGTTCCTTGGCAGTTTCATGGGCTTTTTTCTTGTCAGACTTGCCCTCAAGGGGGTAGGAAAAAGGCATCATGGACAGCGCAATCGATCGCACTCTCGCGGGCAAGGACCTGGACGACGGCCGGGACCGGGGCATTGAAAACGGCTCCGGGCCTTCCCTTCGCAACGTCCTCGTGGTCACCAAGGTCCGCGTGCACGAGGCCGAGAGCCTGGGTCTGACCATAGCCCGCTGGATGCGCCCGCGCTGCCAGGACGTCAACGTGCTCTCCTCGGAGCAGGACTCGCCCTTCTACGCCGACCCGGAGCTCGATCTGGTCATCGTGCTCGGCGGCGACGGGACCATCCTCGGGGTGGCAAGGCATATCATCCTGCGCAAGATCCCCATCGTGTGCATCAATTTCGGCCGCGTGGGCTTTCTGGCCGACATCGAGCCGGAAAACTGGGAGCAGGGCCTTGCAGCCGCCCTTTCTTCCAACACGTATCGCTCGGCGGCATCCCTTCGCTGGGCCCTTCTGCGCTACGGGCATCTTGTTGCGGGCGGCTATGCCGTGAACGACGTGGTCTTGAGCCGCTCCTCCATGGCGCGGCTTGTCTACGCCAACATCTACACCGACGGGGAGCTCATGGGCTCGGTGCGTGCGGACGGCTTTCTCTTGAGCTCGGCCATAGGAAGCTCGGGCTACAGCGTCTCCGCCAGCGGCCCGCTTCTTTTTCCCACCTTGAATGCCCTTGCCTTCGTGCCCATCTGTCCCTTCCTGAACACCATTCCCCCCATGGTCTTTCCCACCAACACGGTGTTCCGCTTCCATCTGCTTCCCGGCACCACGGAAAGCTATCTTACCGTGGACGGCCAGGAAGGGCACATGATGCAGACCAACGACATCGTGGAAATCGAGGGCATCCCGGACTGCGTGCGCTTCCTTGGCAAGGGACTCTCCTTCATAGATCGTCTGCGGACGCGCAGCTTCATCCTGCAAAACCCCATGAGCTGCCGCGATCGAAAGGAAAGCAGGCAGCCGCCTGTCGAGAGCCCAAAGCAGGGCCGGGACTAGCCCGAGGCGGGGAACAGGGCAGTCGAGAAACAGGGCAGCCGGCATGCCCCTGTCCGAAGGGGCAGAGTGACAAGCGGGGACCAGGGAGGCAGGAATGAGGGGAGACGCGAAGCAAGGCTGCAAAAAGCCCGGGATCGGAAAGGACGAAAGGAGCGGCTGCGGCGCCGGCGAGAGGGCCTGCGAAGGAGCTGTTCATGACGGGCTTTCCGTCACAAGAATCCGCGACCTGCGTCTCGACGAGTCCGCGTCCTCGGTGCGGGTCACAAGCCTTCTTGTGGACAACAACATCCTCTTCCAGATGAACCCGCATCTGGTGGCCTCCCACGAGCAGCTTGCCTTCATGGTGGCCATGGAGCCGGACCAGGTCTACTTTCCCTGCTCGGACAGGATTGCCCTCGAACTTTTGAAGGAGAGTCCCGGACCCCTCGTCGACCAGGAGTACGAGCGGGCCTGGTCGCTCAACATGGCCCTTCTGGCTTCCATGGGCTACGGCCAGGAGCGCGAAGAAAGCATTGCCGAGTTCTGCCGCATGCGCTTCGAGCGCGCGAAAATCTTCCACGACGTCATCCCCTCGCGCCTTGTCAAGCGGCTCACCTCCTTTGTGCTGGCGCCCAAGGGATCGCTTGCGGACATCTGGAGCGAAAAAAAACGCAGCCAGAACGAGCGGGAGCTTGCGCTGCTTGAAAGGGCGGCCGCCTGCCTGCAGGCACCCGTCAACGTCTCTTCGGGAGCAACACTCGAACAGCAGCGGGAAATGCTCGACCAGACCCTCATGGCCCGCCACGCGTCTCTTTGCGTCCAGGATGTCGAAAGCCTGGAAAAAAGGCAGGGGGACTTCAGGCACTGCTTCGAGGATCCAGAGACCGAGCTTGCGAAGATATGGGACAAGGTGGAGGCCTTGAGCGATCGGCACTCGACCATCCTCATGCTGTGCGACGCCGAGGGCGGGGCGGTGTTTGATCTGGCGCTTGCAAGGATGCTTGTCGAGCGCGGACACAGGGTCATCTACGCCGTGAAGGAGGAGTTCTACTTCTCTGCTCCCACCATGCGCGACATGTTGACTGACCCGACGCTCTCCGCCTGCCTTGCCGGGGGAAGGGTGGTCGAGGACAACGCAGTCTCGAAAAATGAGCTTCTGGAGCTCCTGCGCTCGCACGGCCTTCTGGTTGTCTCCGACGGCACGAGGGAGCGCCTCAACCTTCTGCGCGTCTCGGTCACCTTTGCCCGGGCGTGGAAGGAGGCGGATCTTGTGCTGGCAAAGGGCTGGCGCATCAAGGACACGCTCCTTGGCACAAGCCACGACTTCACCCGCGACATCCTCTGCTTCGAGACAGGCGAGTACGGAGCCTTCAGGGCGGCCTTCAAGCCGAAGGCGCCCACGGTGCGCAAGTTCGGGGACGACGACATAGCCGCCCTGGCCGACGGCATCATAGCCGACATGAAGCGGGCCAAGGGCGAGGGGAGGCCGATAGTCTTCTACAGCTGCATCATCGGCTCCATTCCGGGACAGACGAAAACGGCCATACGCCTTGCCCGCGTCATCTGCGAGGATCTGCAGAAAAGGCTTCCCAACGCCTTCATCATCAATCCCGCTGGCCATTTCGTGGAGGGCATGGACGGCGACGACCTCATGTACATGTGGGAGCGGGTGCAGCGAAGCGGTCTCATCAACATCTGGTTCTTCGAGACCGTGGACGACATCGAGCGGGGCTTTGCCCTTCTGGGCGAGTCGGTGCCGAAGGAATGGATCGGCAAGGACGCCACCTACTCCACGGGCTGCACCAAGGAAATGCGCATAGCCCTCGACATGCAGAAGGCCAACCCCGAGATGCAGATACGCGGGCCGGCCCCCGACAACTTCTTCCGGCGCGGCGAATACGGGGTGGGGAAATATTTTGACGTTGCCGTTGCGCGCCGCTAATATGCGCCAACGCTTGCGTCCAATGCCGGTCATGCTGCGTCCTGCCGCATGCCGAGGACGCAAGTGCTGCAGCCTCAGGTGCAGTGCCGCCGCACTTATCCCGCGTGCACAAGGCCGCCTGCTGGCCCATGGCCCAAAGCCCGCGGCCCAGGGGCCATGCCCAAAGCCCTGGCCTTGAAGCCCATGCCCCCGGCAGGGGGCCGTCTTTTTTTCGGGCGCGAGGCTTGGGACGGGATGAGCGGTCATTGCCGCAAGGTTTGGTCCCAAGGGTCCGGTCCCTGTGGGGCGTTCCCGGGTTTGGTCTTGCAGGCTCGGACGCAAGACAAACCCCAGGGCATGGGTGCCTGGCATGCGCTTTGTCCCGCGCCTTTTCGCACTCCCCCGGCGGCCGAACATGCTCTCTGGGCCTCCAGCCCCGGCACTGTATACCCGCAGATTCGCCCGCAAGCCCATTCGCAGGTTCCCCCGCACGTTTTTTCACACGTCCTTGTCACACGCCCTTGTCACACGCCCTTGTCACACGCCCATCTCCACACGTCCATGAGGGCGTTTTTTCTTCAGTCCTTCCAGGAGTTCGTTCATGCCCGATTTTGAAGCTGTCATAGGTCTTGAAGTCCACGTG
>CAZWOT010000244.1:0-3632 GCA_964635595.1 uncultured Desulfovibrio sp. | reverse complement strand
AGCATTTTTAGATTTTTTTGAGCGTGTGCGTACCGTTTTTAGGAAAATTCACGGCCAGAGCTGAGTAGGTACTCCGATGATTCCTTTTCCAGAGAGCCTTTGTCCAGTGATGCCTTGTCCTTCGGCTCCGTTCCCTGCCCTTCCCTGGGGCCCCAGTATCTGGCCCCGCCGTTGATGACGATGGCGATGAGCGCCAGGGGCAAAAAATGCACGGCGTGGAAGAAGAGCGCCACCCCAAGGCCTATGGAGGCGTCCACGTCGAACCAGGAGAGCGCCAGCACCATGACGCCCTCGAAAAGGCCGATGCCGCCGGGCAGGGAGGGGATGGCCGTGCCGAGGCAGGAGACGGCGAAGACGGTCATCATGGCCGGAAGCGGGATGTCGACGCCGCCCATGCGCAGGGCAAAGACGTAGCTCAAGAAATACGTGCCCCATGTTCCACACGACCAGACAAGGCCCTTGCCGACCCACAGGACGGAAACCTTGTCCACAAGGGAGGCGTGCAGATGCGAGAGCGGACTTGCCAGCTTCGCGGGCAGAAAGCGCGCGTAGAGGGCGTGGAAAAAGCCCGACCAGTGCCGCAGGGCAAAAAAGCCCATGACGCCCGCGCCAAGGATGAGCAGGGGCAAGGTCACGCTCATGCCTATCCTGCCCGAGTCGAGGTGGGTGAGAGCGAAAAGCAGGAGACAGGAGAGGAAGATGACGTCGCAGAGCCGCTCCCAGATGGCGATGGAGCTTGTGGAGGCGAAGTCGAGGTTCGCGTTGCGGGCGATGTAGAGAATCTTCAGGGCGTCGCCGGCCTTGGCGGGAAGGATGCAGTTCAATCCCACGCACAGGAGATTGGCCTTCATGCACAGGCCAAACGACGCACCCTTCGGCATGAGCGCCCAGAGGCGAAAGCCCATGCAGACATAGTCCACGATGGCAAAGGCAAAGACCGGCAACATGGAGACAAGGGACCAGCCGGCCACGGAGTGCACCAAAAGGCGCAAATCCACGTCGCTCAGGGCCCAGGCCAGAGCGCCGAGACCCAGCGCCCACTGGACCATGGTCAGGACCGTTCTCCTGATCGAGCGCGCCTTTTTCTCCACTGCTCCCCCGCTGGCGATCGCGATTTTGTCCTTCGCTTCAAAGCCCAAAGGGCCTTTGTCTAATGCCCGGACTTCGTGTCCGGGGCAAAGCCGATACGCCTGGTGCCTTGAAGGGGCCTTCCCCCTCGCATCATGCGCAAGGCCTATAGCCCAATTGCCCTGGGCCCGCAAGAAAACGGCCAGAACGGCCAGGGCTGACGAATGAGGGTTTGACGCGAATTTTAGGGAGCTGGTAAACTGGCAATTTTGCCGTTCTCCGCCTCCTTCATCCCCTCACTCACGCCGACAAAAATCTTTGCAAGCAGCTTCAAAAACGCAGTGATTGAGCCAAAGTACGGCTTCATGCTCCTCATGGACACCTTCAGCGTCAGAGGGCACTTCCTTCTTTGCTATATCTCCCTGGTCATGGAAAAGCTGCTCGCCTTCCTGGCCAAAAAGGCTGCCGAGCAAGGCACAATTGAAAAAATCACTCAAGAGGCGATGATGGCCTCTCTTATTGAGGCTTCCGTCACAGCAATCCCTGGCGGCCGGCTATATCTGAAAACCGGATGTGACAAATATTTTGACCAACTCTGCAAACTGATGGACCTTGAGCCGATTCGTGTTGGTTAGGGCTATCCAGCGGTTCAGGTGGTCATAGAGTTTCTGAGTATGATTACATAAGCAGGATTATTTTCTACAAAAATTGGGAAACTCTTCAAAACATGTTCCATGTCGTCTCTTTTCACTCCATAGAGATTGGATACAAGAACGTCATTACGTACTTTCAGCGCCATTAACTTTTTCTCTGTTATTTTAGCTTCATCCTTGTTTATTCCAAATTGCTCCAATAACGAGCAAAATGCAGTCTCATTATTTGAATAGCTTAAAAGCAATGAATTTTTTACAAGCTCTGTATATATAGAATTTTCTTTAAGTTCCCTGTCTGAAGGTTGTGGAATTGGAATGCGCATAACATATGTCTTATTTACAGTCATTGATACAGAGAATCTTAATATCCAGTCACTAATAATAGAATTAAATATAGACTGAACAAAAAGAATTCTGTTAACTGGCACCTCTTCAATTGTTAATGACTTATTTAAATAAATGTACTTCTTGGGAATTGAAAGAGGAAGTTTATTTGTCGCGCCAATATTTTTAGGAACGATTGTGGATATCAGTGTCCGCTCATCGGTGTCTCTAGCAATATCTCTGAATCCAAGTCTGAAAAATTCCCTATCCGGCCTGACAAACTGCCCCAATTCCTCCCGTCTCGAAAGACCCAGGACATCAAGGATATTTTTCTCTTTCGACTTTTTGGGATTGGGCGCGTCCAGTTGCTCGTAAACGTCGGCAATGAGGCGGCCAATTTCGGTATCGAGCAAATAGGCATCAAATGCGCCTGGATTTAGCCAATACTGCGGGGCATTGGTTTTACTCTCAGTCCGCTTCCAGTACTGGCTATCGTACTGCCAGATACATGCGCCCTTGTAGAGCGGGATGTCGCCCTCCTCATGGGTTTCCTTGAAAATGGTTTTATCAGTGGTTGCGTTCAGCTCATATCTGAAGTCTAGCCATTCAGGCGAAAGTGGCGGAAATTTACCGTAAATCCTTGTCAACAGATCCAAGTCCTTCCTGCCTCCTCTGACTTCCATAAAAGCCCAGTGGTCTTGTGACAGGCTCTGCACGTCCTGGAGAGTGTAGTTGAAGGCCGTGTTCTCGTCGTTCAAGGCTGCGGGATTGGTGAGCATGAAGCGGCAACGGGTGATTTTGCTTTCCGGGGGCAGGCTGGAGGCAGCGTGCTTTGCTGCATTTTCTCCCCCAATCATGGGTGCGGATTTCTCAATCTGCAGGAGGCCGAATTTGTACCTGCTGTCGATGTCCGGAAACAGTCCTTCTCTGTTCTCGAAGCCGTCAAAAGCCAGAATATGGTGGGCTTCAAGGACGTATTTGCGCAAGGTCTTAGATCCGTCCTCGGTCATGAAGCCCGTTGGCAAAACATAGTTGAGCGTTCCTCCCGGCCGTAACAAGCCAAGATTTCGTTCCATAAAAAATCTGAATATGTTGTTATTTCCAGAATCAGAGTTTTTTTGATATTCTTGCTTGTAATATTGTGCAACAAGTCTTGTCTTCTGTTGCTCTTTTAAATATTTTTCATTAATCGTGTTGTTTTCAAGAATATCCTTTTTTATTTCATTTTTCTTGCTATTGATTTCAACTCTATAATTTGATCTATACTGACTGAAAAAATCAGCATCGGAAAAATTGGTCTTGTCCCACGGTGGATTACCAACTATGACGTGAAAACCAGAAGTACTGCCGTTTGCAAAAGCTTCAGGAAATTCCAGATGCCAGTTGAAAAAGCCAAATTCTTTCTTGAACTGCCCGATTTCGTCCACTAGGGCCTTGCCATTGCCGTTTTCGTCCTTGCCGTGGAGATGGCCGTCTATCTGCACGAAAAGCTCCCTGCACGGTTGTGTGCGCTTGCCCTGGAGCTTCTTGAACTCCTTCATGGTAATGCAGTCGAAAAAGAGATTCATCTCCTCGATGATGGGCCGG
>CAZWOT010000243.1:0-3642 GCA_964635595.1 uncultured Desulfovibrio sp. | reverse complement strand
TTAGATTAACATTGCCCAGCAGGCCAAGCCTCCATAAATTCCCCATCTTGTCACCGTCTTCCATATAGGCAACGACTTGTGTGTCGTTGTTTGCTCTGTGGATTTGACTGAACCCATCCGGGCCTTTTTCCAGCCAAAAAACCTCGTTCACTTCCGTGCCATCGAGGAAATCCGGAGAATGTGTTGAGACCATCACTTGTCCTCCCCGGTTGGCATAGGAGCGAAACTCCTCAGCCAGCTCTTCCAGCAGATCTTGATAGAGATGGTTTTCCGGTTCCTCCACACACAAGAATGGATGGGGGGTGGGGTCGTGAAGCAAAACGAGGAATGCAAACATTTTCAGCGTGCCGTCAGAAACATAGCGGTCAATAAACGGATCCTTGAAAATGCCGCTGTCAAATTGCAGGATCAGACGTCTGTCCTTGGTGACCAGTGTCGTAATATTTTTTACCCCCGGCACATGTCTTCGCATGGCCTCAAGGATCTGCTCGTAAACTTCGGGGTGATTCTCGAAAAGATTGCGTGAGACCTGTTGGAGATTGTCGCCACTGAAGGAGAGATGCTGATTCTCCCCGGTGACGTCCTTGGCACCGCGAGCCGCCTCGATGCGGAAATCGAAGACGTGCCAGTTTTCGATCATCCGACGAAGCGTATTGGCAGCCTTGAAGTTTTGGAACTGCCCTATACCTTTTATGGCCAGAATATCTGATGCCTCCATAACCTGTTTTGCTATATCCGGATCCCCATCGGTATTGTTGAAGTCGTCCTTTTCGTAGGTTACTATCTCTCCAATGCCATGTTCAAACTTCAAAAATGGATACGGCTTTCCATGAGCACCACGCTCAAATTGGATTAGTTCACGCACAACAGAAGGCTTTTTGTTCTGCAACCCAATCTCGAGCAAGTATGTTGCAAGTCGATCTTTGTCTGTGGCCTGAAAACGATACTGGATTTCAATTTCTATATTCTCATGTTCATGATTTCTTGAAACAACTTCATGGAAGCCACCACGTCTTTGAAGTGCGTGTGTGACATTGTACATTAGACAATCTCTTAAAAAACCAAATACATCGAACAATGTCGATTTTCCTGTGCCATTTGCGCCAACAATTGTACAAAAATTAGGAATATTGTCTATTGTTGCATTTTGAAATACCTTAAAATTTTTCAAACGTATTCGTTCAATATTCATATTCACATGTCTCCATAGTCTCATCAAGTGATTTGCAAGTAATGTCTATAAATCAACTTGAAAAATCAACTTGGAATTGTGGAACTAGATATTTTTTTTCGTGTCACGTCAGACATGCCCCAAGGCTTGATTGACGAAAACTTGCCGGTCCTGCCGCCGATATGCTCGGCAACATCAAAAATGTTTGCCTCAAAAACAGCATCCAATGCATTGCAGTCAAGCCATGTCATCACGTTGCCGAGATAAAAATGGGCAATCATTGCAGATGAACAGCTGCTTCAATTTTTGCAATCATGAACATTTCCTTGTATGGGGTTGCCTCCTCAAGTTCCGCATGTTCCCACACATCCAACAGAAAGCCCTTTTTCGTGGTCATCATATTGCCCTGTATCGACACTGTCCACAACCCAGCGTCGGTCCTCTTGCGTGCGTCGTCCGCACGTTGCCGCACCCCCGGGCAAGGACCAGGCCCATTTGCGCAAGGCCCAATCCCTCTGACTGGCACTTCTGCTTTGGCCCCTCTCGCTGGGCCCGAAGCCCGCGTTGACGCGCCTTCTGGCCGCCCTTCAAGCCGCCTCCCTGCGCTTGACAGCAAACGGCACGCGCCTGTAACGCCCGGTCCCGGCATGCAAAAAAGACGCCTTTTGCCGCACGGCCTCACAGGATGAGGCCTGGGCGAAAGGCGTCTTGTCAAGGAGGAGAAACCTTGGGGACAAATCCTGGAAACAGGTCCTGGGAATAAATCTCGGGGCTGGATCTCGAGGAAGGAGCTTGAAGAGGAAGCTCGAGAACGACTCTCGGGAAGGACTCTGCAGGAAGGGTCTTCCAGGCTGTCCCCAGCCTGCGCGTCCGAGCATCGGATCTTTCCCCAAGCTTCATGGGCGCGGACGGCGACGGGAACGGCATCCGGCGATTGACAGGAGAGTTTTCGAGGAAGAGGGCCCCTTGCGGGCAGGCTCCATCCCTCAAGTTCTGGAAGATCTCTGCCCTGGTCGCATCAATATTGGCCGGCCCGATACCTTCTGCGGCAGACGCAGCAGTGCACGTACTCCACAAGGGAGCTGATGTCGTAGACGGGAAGGTCCACGGCCTTCTGCACCTCCCAGGCAAAGGCCGAGAGATCCGTGCACTCGAGGAGCAGGGCGTCGAGACGGGCTTCCTTCGCGAAGCTTCTGGCCGTTTCCACGATCTCGGCGCGCAGGCGGGGCAGGTTGAAGTCGTTTCGCCTGCCCTCGATGATCGTTTCCCAGAACTCGGGATTGCCTTCCATGCCGCGCACGGCGACGCTGTTCATGTCCGTTGCGCAGCTGGCGAAATGGGCCTCGGTCAGCGCCTTTTCGCTTGCCGTGAGCACGCCGATGCGGGCGTCTTTTCCGTGCATGAGGCGCATGAGCGGAAGCTGGACGAGGCTCGACATGAACACCGGAACGCGCAGCTCCGAGGCAATGCGCTCCTGGAAAAGGGCCATGAAGCCGCAGCTTCCGGTCACGGCCTTGACGCCGTCGGCCTCGAGCTCCTTTGCCGCCGCGAGGATGGGGTCCAGGAGCTCTTCCTTGGGCCCGAAGAGGAGCTTGGGGATGTTCGCGCCCCGCACCACCCGCGTGACCACGGGAAAGCCGTAGGTCAGGGGATTGCGCATGTGCCCGCGGGGCTTCGGGAAGAGCGATTCGAGGCAGAGTATCCCGACGGGAACGTCGTAGTAGAGCCTTCCGCCCCTGAGGATGACGTCTTCCTGTTCATACGTGTCCTGTACGCGGCCATCGCGTTCCTGATCGGCCGGTCTTGTGTGCGTCATTGTCCGCTCCTTTGACTTGTTTGCCGCATGATCCGCCTGAGCTGCATGGTTCTGCAGCAGGGCTTTTTGTTTCGGCCCGTCTGCGCCTGTCATGCGTCGGGCGTTCGTGAAGATTCGCCAGAGCCCAGGATTGAGACGGACGGGCCGGGAAGCCGGATGTTGCTTCCCGGCCGGCGTCCGTCCAGGGAGAGAAGGCTTTGGCGGCAAGGTGTCTTGCGTGCCCACGAGCCTTGCCGCCAGGGGAGGCCTGCGGCCTCGAGGGGCTGTGCCAGGCCCCCCGGGCCGGTGTCATGGACGTCTGTCCCCGGGACTGCCTTCCTTGGGAGAGCCTGTCCTCAGGACTGCCTCTCCCTGTTGAGCTCGGCCAGCCACTGGATGATGCCGGTGAACACCCAGACGCCGCAGGCGATGTTCAGCGCGAAGGAGAGGTAGATGAAATACTTGACGAGTTCCTGAAGCATGCGTGGCCTCCTGTATGGTCTCGTGTATGGTCTCGTGTATGGTCTTGTGTGGTTTCTGTCCTGTGTGGCCCTGTTCTGGGCATCTTGCCTCGCGGGCCGCAGCCTTCCGGGCCATGGCCCCGCAGGAGCGGCCTCTTTGGGAGGGGCCGGCAGGGCGGCAGGGGGATGTGCCTATCACCCTGTCATGGTTCTCC
>CAZWOT010000242.1:0-3740 GCA_964635595.1 uncultured Desulfovibrio sp. | reverse complement strand
AGGCCTTTTCCTTGTTGCGCACGTAGACCTGGCTTGCCGGATCCTCGCCCACGAGGATGACCGCAAGCCCGGGCGCGCGAAGCCCGCTGGCGGTGGCGGCGGCAATCTCCGCCTGCACCTCTGCGCGCACGTCCGCGGAGGTTTTCTTTCCGTCAATCAAAATCATGGATGTTTCCTCTTCCTTGGGGATCTTCCCCCCGGGACCGACCCGTGGTCCCGGCTTGTGCATGGCTTTGACGATGCGAGCGGGCGGCACCCCGCTCGAAAGCCCCGAGGCCATGCCTGTTTGATGAACCTGTTGTCGACTGGGTTGTCGATGCTGTTTTTGCAGAACTGGCGGGACCAGGGGAGCTTTCCTCCACCAGGCCCCGCCAGAATGTTTCATGCCGCAAGGGCATGTGCTTCATTCATTGAGGATGCGGCTTTGCGCATCAACAGACGGCATGAAGCGTCTATTTGGAGAAGGCCTAGTCCTCGCTCTCGACGTCCATGTAGCTCTCGCCGGCGTACTGGGCGCTCTCGGCCAGCAGCTCCTCGATGCGCAGAAGCTGGTTGTACTTGGCCATGCGCTCGGAGCGGCAGAGCGACCCCGTCTTGATCTGGCCGGAGTTCACGCCCACCGCGAGATCGGCGATGAAGCTGTCCTCGGTCTCGCCGGAGCGGTGGGAGATGACCGTCTGGTAGCCGTTGGTCTTGGCCATCTCGATGGTGTCCATTGTCTCGGTCACGGTGCCGATCTGGTTGAGCTTGACGAGGATGGCGTTGGCGATGCCGGCCTCGATGCCCTCCCAGAGGATCTCCTGGTTGGTCACGAAGAGGTCGTCGCCCACGAGCTGGGTGTCGGGGAGCTTGTCGGTGAGCAGCTTCCAGCCGTCCCAGTCGGACTCGGCCATGCCGTCCTCGATGGAGAAGAGGGGATAGCGCTTGGTGAAGTCGGCCAGCCACTCGCACATTTCCTTGCTCGTGAACTGCTTGCCCTCGCCGGCAATGTGGTAGCGGCCGTCCCTGTAGAACTCGCTGGAGGCCACGTCGATGGCGAGCTTCACTTCGGAGCCGGGGTTGTAGCCGGCCTGCTCGATGGCGCGGGTGATGTAGGCGAAGGCCTCGTCGTGGCTCTTCAGGTTGGGGGCGTAGCCGCCCTCGTCGCCCACGGTGGTGGACAGGCCGTCCTGCTTCAGGATGGCGCCGAGCGTGTGGAAGATTTCCGTTCCCATGCGCAGGGCGTCGGCGAAGGTTTTGGCGCCCACGGGCATGATCATGAACTCCTGGATGTCCAGGTTGTTGGGGGCGTGCACGCCGCCGTTCAGGATGTTCATGAGCGGGACGGGAAGAAGCTTGGCGTTGATGCCGCCAAGGTAGGCGAAGAGCGGCTGGCCAAGAAGGTCGGCAGCGGCCCTCGCCACGGCCATGGAGACGCCCAGCATGGCGTTGGCGCCGATGCGGGACTTGTTGTCCGTGCCGTCGAGATCGATGAGCGTGTTGTCGATGGCGACCTGGTTCAGGGAGTCGAGACCGATGACGGCCTGGGCGATTTCCCCGTTCACGTGCTCCACGGCCTTCTGCACGCCCTTGCCGAGATAGCGTTTCTCGTCCTTGTCGCGCAGCTCGAGGGCCTCGCGGCTGCCCGTGGAGGCGCCGGAGGGCACGGCGGCGCGGCCGATGACGCCGCTTTCCAGGGACACTTCGACTTCAACCGTGGGATTGCCGCGCGAATCGAGAATTTCGCGACCGAAAACAGATGCAATGGTACTCAAGGGTGGGTCCTCCAAGGCCGTGGCCTTTTGATTTTCTGGTGAGGGATATCGTGATTGTGGATGCTGTGCTTGTTGAAAGGCTTGCTGAAAGACTTGACGGCTTGATTTGCCGGTGACTGGCCGGATGATGTCCGGCTGCGGGATGTCGCCCCGCCGCCCCTCAGCGCTCCGGGAAGGGGCTCTCGCCGCCCGAGGGCGCCCCGCCCCTCCTGCTCGCGCTCTCCTCGTAGAGGATTTCGAGGCCCTGGAGCAGAAGGCTCGAGGTCACGTCGTGGAGCGAGTCGGTGATGCGGGAGATGTCGCAGGCAAAGCCGCCTGTGCCCACGACCTTGACCGGGCCCTCCAGCTGGGCGGAAAGCTTTGTCACAAGGCCGTCCACAAGGCTCGCGAAACCGAACAGGATGCCGTGGCGGATGCTCGTGGCGGTGTCCCTTCCCGGCGTGGGCTCGGGGTCGCTGCACTCGAGGTTGACCTCGGAGAGGTTGGCGGCAGCGCCCGCGAGGGCGTTCAGGGCCGTCATGGGGCCGGGGAAGATGAGGCCGCCAAGATAGGACATGTCCTGCACGCAGTCGAAGGTCACGGCCGTGCCGAAGTCGACCACCACAAGGCCCCGGTACTCGGGCGAAAGCACGCGCGCGGCATAGGCCGCGACCAGACGGTCCGCGCCCACCTGCTCGGGGCGAAAATAGCGGTTTTCGAGCGGCACGGGCAGATCCCTGGGCGTGAAGAGCAGGGGACAGCCCACGAAGCGGGCTATGGCCGCGCGGAAGAGCGGGTCCATGGCCGGCACCACCGAGCAGATGACGCAGGCCTCGAAGACGCGCGGGTCGCACCGTGCGTGTGAGAGGAGCGAGAGAAGCGAGAGTCCCAGGCTGTCGCTTGTCTGGGCGCTGTTGGTCTCGAGACTGTAGACCTCGTGCACGCCCTCGTACACGAGGCCTATCTTCGTGGTCGTGTTGCCCACGTCCACCAGGATGAGATTCTTCGCCATGGGTGGTTTCCCTTGCGCTCCCGAGCCGGCCTGCCGCGTATGCGCAACCGTATGCGCAACGGCAAAAGCCCCGCGAGAGTCGAGGGAGCATACACCGAAGCCCTGAAAAAATATACCGCCGGAAAAGCGGCCCCTAAACTTTTCTGCGAAGGACACAACCCTCACCTGATCTCCGCAATTTTCATGACCCCATCAAAGTTGGGCATTTCGCAAAATTTATTAGCGAAATGCCCAACTTTTTTATTGCCAAAATTCGGTAAATATAGCAGTCATCTGGAAGTTCCTAAGACACCGTAATCACGAGGCAATTTCCATGGACCATATCTACCGAAAACTCAAGCCGATCCCTGTTCCAAATGACTGCTATGTCGCCCCGAACAAAAAACGGGTCCACCGCTATTTCTACCTGAACGGCAAACGCAAGTATCACGTCGTCGGCTACATCACCGACGACGGCATGATCCTACGATGACGGAGAAAGTAGCACTACACCCGCCATCAGGCAATAATCTTATCGTAAGTACTTGAATTTATTCACATGAGGGGCAAGCCCCTCTTTTTTTTGCCTGGCCAATGTAGTGGACCAGCTCACTACATCATCTCGTGTCCTGAAGCCCTATTCGGCGAAAAGTAGCACTACACAGTAGCCCGCATCGTGAGATTTTGGCTCTATTGCACACTTTTCTGCCAAAATTGGCTTGCCAACCAGTCCCATTTTCTGTAGATTTGTAGTGAACGAGCTCACTACATAGGGGCTTGCTCCCATGTAGGCTTCAAGCGCATTTTCGTGAGAGCGCTGGTCTCGGCTGTTTCGAAGGCACAACCAAGGAGGCTCATATGGCTTTTCTACGTTTGCAAAAGGTCGAACTGGGTGAGGGAGGAGTGGCTTCAAAGGGTTCTGCAACCCTGGTGGAAAGCCGATATGTCAAACCAGGTCCAGCCCTTGAGCAATATTCTTTTCTGCCGCGTCTATGGCGTCCATGGCTTTTGCAAAA
>CAZWOT010000241.1:0-3755 GCA_964635595.1 uncultured Desulfovibrio sp. | reverse complement strand
CTGATGGGCCTGCGCGCCAAGGGCGAGACGGCCCAGGAGCTCTCCCACGCCGTGCGCGCGCTGCTTGCCCGCGCCATTCCCGTTCCGCCGGTGCCGGACGACAGCATCGACGTGGTGGGCACGGGCGGCGACGGCCGCTCCTCCTTCAACTGCTCCACGGCCTCCTGCCTCACCCTTGCCGGCATGGGCTACCACGTGGCCAAGCACGGCAACCGCGTGGTCTCCTCCACGAGCGGCGCCGCGGACGTTCTGCAGCTGCTGGGCATTCCGCTGGAAACGGAGCCCGAGAAGATCCTGGCCTTCATGAAGAAGACCAACTTCGGCTTCTTCTTTGCCCAGCACTTCCACCCGGCCTTCAAGCATGTGGGCGAGGCCAGACGCGAGCTCGGCATCCGCACGCTCTTCAACATCCTCGGCCCCATGATCAACCCGGCCAAGCCGCCGTACCTTCTCATGGGCGTGGCACGGCCCGAGATCGTCAAGCTCGTGGCGGATACTTTAAGCCAGTCGCCCACGCTGCGCCGCGCCGCCGTGGTCTACGGGGCCGGCGGCTACGACGAGGCGACCCCCATGGGACCCGCCACCGTCATCCTGCTTGAAAACGGCCGCCAGTCCCAGCTGGCCTTCGACCCGGCCGACTTCGGCATTCCGCCCTGCACGGAAGAGGATCTTGCCGTGCACTCCAAGGAAGAGGCCCTCCTTGTCCTCAAGGAGATCCTCGAGGGCAGGGGCAGCCAGCACATGAAGAACATGGTGGCCTTGAACGTCGCCCTTGCCATCCGCCTCATCGAGCCCGAGCGCACTCTGGAGGACTGCATGCGCCTTGCCCGCGAGGGCGTCGAGGGCGGTGCCGGCCGCGCCTTTGCCCACATGGGGGACGCCAATGCCTAGCCGGACAACGGACACCCAGGGACAGCCCCAGGCCGCACCCGGCTCCAGGGGCCGCCTCGAGCGCTTCAAGAAGGCCAAGGAGCGGGAGCTGGCCGAGCTTGCAGGGGGCATTCCGGCCCCCTTCGAGGGCAGGCGGCCGTCCTTTCGGGGCGCACTCGAGAAGCTGGGCCGCATATCCCTCATCGCCGAGTACAAGCGCGCCTCGCCCTCGAGAGGCGTCATCTGCGAGAAGGTCTCGGTGGAGGAGGCAAGCCTTGCCTACGCAAAAGGCGGAGCAAGGGCCCTCTCCATATTGACCGAGGAAGAGTACTTCAGGGGGAGCCTCGACTATCTCTTCCTGGCAAGGAAAACCCTTGATCAGAACGGCTTTGGGGACATCCCCCTCTTGCGCAAGGACTTTCTCTTCGACGAGAAACAGGTCTTGGCCACCGCCGCCACGCCCGCCTCGGCCTTTTTGCTCATCGTGCGCCAGAGCCCCGACATCGATCTTTTGCGGGCCTTGCGCGAGACGGGCGAGAGCTTCGGCATGGACGCCGTGGTGGAGGTCTTCGACGAGGAGGACCTCGAAATCGCCCGGGCGTCCGGGGCGCGCGTCATCCAGGTGAACGCCCGCGACCTCGAGACCTTCCACGTGGATCGCGAGGCCTGCCTCAGGCTTGCCGAAAAAGGCAGGCCGGCAGCGGACGAGGTCTGGATAGCCGCCTCCGGCATGGAGGCTCCAGAGCACCTTCTGGAGGCCGGCAAGGTCGGCTACTCTGCGGCCCTCGTGGGCACGGCCCTCATGGAGGGCGGACGCATCGAGGAAAACCTGGCAAGGCTCGTGGCGGACCTGCAGGAAGGGTAGACGGGGCAAACGGGGTCCGGCACAATCCCCCCCGGTCCCCGGACAGGGGATTGAAGGACAGGACCCTCCAGGCGACCCGGAAGGCAAACCGAAAGGCAAGCCCAAGGCAATCCCAAAGACAACCCGAAAGGCAAACAGGCAACAGCACGACAAGGGAGAACGCCCATGTTTTTGAAGGTCTGCGGCATCACGAGACCGGAGGACGCGCAAAAGGCAGAGGAGCTCGGCTTTTCCGCCGTCGGCTTCATCTTCGACGAGTGGAGCTCGCGAAGCCTGTCCATCGAGCAGGCGGCAGCCCTCGAGACGGGCAGCATCCTGAGGGTCGGCGTCTTCACCACCCGAAACCCCTATTACGTCCTCGACGCGGCGTACAAGGCACGGCTCGATCTGATTCAGCTCCATGCCGACCACAAGCCCGACTTCATCGACTACCTGATCCAGCATCTGGAAAGGGATCGCATCGTGCGCGCAATCTGGCCCTACCGCTACGACACGGAAGAGGAGCTTCTCCTCGAGGCCAGGCGCTACCGCACCCGCTGCGGGGCCGTGCTCGTGGACGGCGGCTTCATGCGCGGAGGCTGGGGCGAAAAGGTGGACATCAAGGAACTCGTCCCTCTCGACTGGCCCCTGCCCTGGCTTCTTGCCGGCGGCCTCGATGCGGACAGCGTGTCGGAGATCGCGGCCCTGCCCGAGGACAAACGTCCCGTGGGCATGGACTTCAACTCGAAGCTCGAGGACGGCCTGAAAAGCGAGGGCATCAAGAACCACGAGAAGATGGCCGAAGTCATGAAAAGGGCCAGGGAACTGGGCCTGTATGACGGGACAAGGCTGCCCCCCTTTGTCCACTCGGAAAAGCTTTTGAAGGTCAAGCTGTCTGGAGCCCCGAAATGAGCCCGAAGCACGCAGGGCCAAAAGCCCCGGCAAGGGGCCTGGCAGAAGACTTGGCAGAACGCTTGACCAGGCCGCCTTCCCCAAGGAAAGAAATCCGGCCCCGTTTTGCGGCCAGGACTTTGGGCATCTGCCCGATGCTGGCCGACCCGCCCACCTGAAGGGCCCAGATTCAAGTTCAACGCATGCCCATGCACGCGTAAACGCAAAAAAAAAAGACGCTTCCCGACGCTCGATCATCTGCCCCGACAACAGGCCTTTTGCCAGGAGGGGCCGGGTGCATCGAGCCAACCACCAGACCAACGGGTCCTTTCAGGCCCGCCAGGAGGGCGCCGGAAAACAACCGGGGCAGCGGGACCGCAATGGCCCCGTCCCCGAAGACAAAGGCGCGGACAAACACCATGAACATCAAATACTACGGCGAATACGGCGGATGCTTCGTTCCGGAAATCCTCATGCCGCCGCTCATCGAAGTCGAGCGGGCCATGGACGAGATCATGCCCACGGACGACTTCCAGAACGAGCTCAACGACCTTCTCGCCCACTACGCGGGCCGCGAGACCCCGCTCACCTTCTGCCCCACGCTCTCGAAGGAGCTCGGCTTCAATCTGTGGCTCAAGCGCGAGGACCTCGTGCACACGGGCGCCCACAAGATGAACAACACCCTTGGCCAGGCCCTGCTTGCCAAGCGCATGGGCAAGACCACCCTGCTTGCCGAGACGGGCGCAGGCCAGCACGGCGTCGCCACTGCGGCCGCCGCGGCGCGCCTGGGCCTGAAATGCATCATCTACATGGGTGCCGAGGACGTGGAGCGCCAGATCATGAACGTCATGCGCATGCGCGTCTTCGGCGCCGAGGTGCATGCCGTAGAAATCGGGACAAGGACGCTCAAGGACGCCATCAACGAGGCCCTGCGCGCCTGGATCGTGAACATGGACACGACCCACTACTGCTTCGGCACGGCCGCGGGTCCCCATCCCTTCCCGGAACTTGTGGCCCGCTTCCAGTCGGTGGTCGGCAAGGAGGCCCGCCGCCAGTGCCTCGAGCGCTTCGGCAAGCTTCCGGACTACGTGGTCGCCTGCATCGGCGGCGGCTCCAACGCCATCGGCATCTTCCGCGGCTTCATGGACGA
>CAZWOT010000240.1:0-3788 GCA_964635595.1 uncultured Desulfovibrio sp. | reverse complement strand
TTAAGGAACCATCAGGAAATAACTCATCAGAAAGCTGCCTAATTTTCAGTTGTGCACGATGACAACCTACTGAAACTACTGCCAAAACCGATAGCAAGTCGACAACTTGCCAGTGAGTTATTTTCCGACAGTTCCTAAGGAGGTTCGGCAAAGGCCTCAAGCTTGCGGCACTACAGGGCGACTGCGGGGCCTGGGCTAGAAGGGCGCAACGCAGTTGCTGATCCAGTACGTGTCGTCACGCCTGGTGAAATCGAAGCACATGAAGGCGTTGGGGCGTATCTTCTCGGCGCAGCTGGCCTCGCCGCTCTCGCAGCGGTAGGTGCCGACGGCCCCGGTCGAGACGGGCATGGCGTCCTCCCCGGCGACGAAAATCGTCACCGAGAGCTCGAGAGCGCCGTTCTCCGCGGTTTTGACGTCCTGGACAAGGCCGCAGACATTGGCGGAGTTCACGACGTCATCCACGTCGTCGGCAGGAGCCGAGAAGGCTGTGCCGGGCCTGAAGCCGAAGCCAAGGAAAAGCCCTGCGAGAAGCAGGGCGGAAGCGGCAAGGTACTTTCTCATGGTGGTTGTTTCCAATGGTTGTTTCCGATGGTTGAAGCCCTGCGGCATCCACAGGCGGCTCATGTCCGGGAGTGTGGAAGAAGGCATTTGGACTCTCCCATGCGCCAGGACATGGGCCGGAGCGCAAAAGGGTGTCAGGCTTGCTGGCCGCAGTCTTCCCGGGGCAAGCGCCTGCAGGCCCTCGCGTTGGAGATGGAACGCACCATTGCGCGGCACGTCTTGCCATGAAAGGCCAGGCCCCAATGAAGAATGTTTTTGCAGCCCCTGTCACGCAGGTCGAAATCGTATTTCTTGTCCGCAATCTGCTTCAATGCCTTTTGCGCCCAAACATCGAGCTGGGCAGGGTTGCTTGCTTTCTTTATTTCGACAATTGCCGCCCTGTTGGGCAGGTCGTCTCTGTCGCAAACTGAGATGTCGTATCGTCCTGCCCCCGCTTCCCTGTTGGATTTGGCCTCGTTGCGACCGGAAAGGATTGTCAGCATCATCATTTGGTATATGTATTCGCCTACATCAAACGAGCTTGTCGATTTCAGCATGAACTCGTTGAGCTCGTTCTCGACCGTTTTTTCGTCGCAATTCCAGAATGCCTCGTTGAATTTGTCAAAACGATATTCGGCTACCGCCTCTTCCAGATGAGCGTTGATTTGTCTCTCCCATATGTCATGCACTTCCCTGTTTGGAATGACGAGAGGCGTCTTCTTGTCGAGGCGCTGCAAATTGGAATTTTTCAGCTGGGCGTCGGACGCAGTCGTCACATAGCCGGTGGCGTACATGATCGACCAAAAATTTGAATCAGTTTTCTTTTTCAGGTCCGCATATGTCGACTGCATGTCAACAAATTTGTTTATGCATTTTTCTTTGAGCAGATTGTCGATGTCAAATGAAACAAGTTCCGAATTTTTCTCCAATATTTCATATGCTATATCATTGCCAGATGTATTCATCCAATAGCTTTCTGGCTCCCTGTCCATGTCTTCAAGATGATCGTCGATATAATTCAATATGCTCCATGGGTTGTACATCGCAGCTGTTTTCCCGAAATGGTATCCGTCATACCATGCTTGCACTTCCTCAAATTTTCCCTCCATCTCAAAGTTTTTCAGCAGGGAATGAACTTCTTCCTCGGTAAAGCCAAAGGCATCGGCAAAGGTTGGCGACATCAGATCATAATATTTTATGTTGTTGAGTCCTGTAAAAAGACTTTCGCTTGAAATGCGCAAGCAACCAGTCAATATGGCAAAATTCATATTTTCATTGGACTTGAGGGCATGATCAAAAATATTTCGCACAATACCAATCATATCTTTGTAGTATTCGCCAAGATATGCCTTGGTCAATGGTATGTCGTATTCATCAATCAGAATAATTGGCTTTATCCCGTAATGAATATGCATTGCATATGACAGATTGAAAATTGATCTTTCAATTTGCAGATCATTGGCATAATTTTTTATTATCGCATTGATATCTTCTCTATATGAGTCAGGTATTGTGTGGTTTTCCAGCAAGTATTCATGATGCGAAAACTCATATCTAATTATATCCTTCAATACATCATATGCCTTTTGGTAATCGTTTCCGTCTATACCCTTGAATTTTAGACGAATTACCGGAAACTTGTTCATCCATCTTGAGCACAGATCCGAATTTTTTGAAATTTTCAAGCCATCGAAAATTTCCTTGCTGTTTTTCCGGCAGTCGAAAAATTCGCCCATCATGCTCAGCATGAGGCTTTTGCCAAAACGACGCGGACGCGTAAACAATGAAACTTTTTTTGGTCTTGAATTGATGAAGTCCTCAAGAAAACCTGTCTTGTCCACATAGCAGTCATGGGCTTCCCGAATGGTTCTGAAGTCATCTTCCCCTATATTGATGGTGTTTTTCATGTCAATCATCTCTGAGAAAAACAACTGTTGTTGCTCGTCGGGTATCAAATGCTGGTTTTCCGGCTTCACTGCATCGATTTCAGAAGAACGATGGATGCTTCCACAACGCGCTTGTAGGCCTCCCCGTATTCCTCGGGAGTGAGCCCAATCCACGCGCTGAGCCGGATCGCCGCCTCCTCGGGAACCATGGTCCGGCTTTGGAGCTCGAGCTCTTCGGCAAGGAGCTGCCGGGCCAGCCTTTTGCCCTCGCTGCTCGTCGAGGTTTCGATGACGTTCTTGAGCGCAGACACGCCCATATCCATGCTGACGGCAAGGCAGAAAAGCTGGCGGACTTCCTCGAAACTCACTTCCCTGGGGTGCTTTTGCTCCCAGGCAAGGACGGCAAGAAGGGTCTTGTAGCTGTCGGGAATGCCGTGCTGCGCCCTGAATGCGTCGGCCGCGGCCATGGACTGAACCCAGCCTTCCCCGTCGAGGAAGAGCCGGACGTTTTCGCGCTCGTCGCTCGTGAAGGATCTGGCTCCGGCCGGGGCGGCCATGCCCAGCGACAGGGCGATCAGGAGAAGCGGGAGAGCCAGGCTGCGCAGGGTCATGGGTGGCCTCGCTTGTTGAGGTTCAAGAAGAGGGCGGCTCGGGCATGTGCCCCTGCGGTGCCTTTCGGGGAATACGTCAGTCGTTGGCCCCGACCTTGCTCGAGGGGGCAAGGTCCGCCACGTCGGCATCGAGGAAGGGCTCGATGGCCGCAAGGCACACGGGCAGGTTGTCGAGGAAGGCCGTGTGCCAGGCCTTGGGCACGATGCAAAGACGCGAGTTCTTCGTCATCTGATGGGCCTCGAGCATGGTCCTGACGGGCGCGTGATCGTCCTCGTCGCCGGCAAGGTAGAGCACCGGGCAGCCGATGCTGCCGAAAATTTCCCTGCCCACGGACATGCCGTGCCAGAAGGCCATGTAGGCGTTCATGAACTCCTGCAGGCGGCCGGGCTCGGGGGCAAGCCTGCGCATCTGCTCCACAAAGGCCTTGTCCACGGCCTCGAGGTCCTTCACGTCCATCTTCTCGGGGAAGAAACCGGCATGAAGGGTGCCTGCCCCGATGGCCACAATGCGCTCGACCCGTTCGGGGTGCATGACCGCGAGCTTGCAGGCCGTGTAGGCTCCGTCGCTGAAGCCCAGTATGGCCGCGGGTTCCTTTGTCACCTCGTCCATGACGGCCAGCATGTCCCTGGCCTTCTGCTCGTAGCTCAAGGGCTCATGCCCTATTTCCGAGCGCCCGTGGCCGCGGGTCGAGACAACGACCAGCCGAAAACGATCCCGCAGGCTGTCGAGAAGAAGCCCAAGCTCGTAGGG
>CAZWOT010000239.1:0-3801 GCA_964635595.1 uncultured Desulfovibrio sp. | reverse complement strand
TTCGGCACGGACTTCATGTTCCTGACCCCGGCCGGCAAGAACCTCCCCACGGCCTACGACTACATGGGCGACATCCGCTGGGTGCTCACCGAAAACACCATGTTTGCCATCAAGCGCTACAAGAACGGCAACATCGTGACCGGCTCCTCGCGCTTCTGCCACATGCCGTACAACTGCACGGGTCTCTACGAGATGAACCTGCTGGGCAAGATCTACAAGGAAATCCGTCTGCCCGGAAACTACCATCACGACCACTTCGAGATGCCCGACGGCAACATTCTGTCCCTGACCCAGGACTTCCACACCGACACCGTCGAGGACATGATTGCCCTGGTTGATCGCGAGACCGGCGAAATCCTGCGCACCTGGGACTTCAAGGACTTCCTGCCCCAGAACGTGGCCGGTTCCGGCTCCCAGGACGCCCACGACTGGTTCCACAACAATGCCCTCTGGTACGACGAAAAGACCAGTACCATCACCCTCTCCGGCCGCCATCAGGATGCCGTGGTCAACATCGACTACGAGACCAGCAAGCTCAACTGGATCATCGGCGATCCCGAAACCTGGCCCGAAGACATGCAGAAGTACTTCTTCAAGCCCGTGGGCGACGTGGCCAACTTCGACTGGCAGTACGAGCAGCATGCCTGCGTGGTCTGCCCCGACGGCAGCATCATGTGCTTCGACAACGGCCAGTACCGCTCCAAGGTGAAGGAACGCTACATCCGCAACCGCGACAACTTCTCCCGCGGCGTGCGCTACCGCATCGACACCGAAAAGATGGAAATCGAGCAGATCTGGCAGTTCGGCAAGGAACTCGGCGAAACCTTCTTCTCGCCCTACATCTGCAACGTCGAGTACTACGCGGAAGGCCACTACCTCATCCATTCCGGCGGCATCGGCTGGAAGGACGGCTATGCGTCCGACAAACTGCCCGCCCGCATCCTTCCCGGCGAGCCCGGAACCGACCTCTGCGCCAAGACCGTGGAGGAGAAGGACGGCGTGGTCATGTTCTACATGGAAGTGGAAGGCAACTTCGACCGCGCGACCAAGCTCTCCGCCTACCACGACGGCGACAACGCGCCTCTCGGCGAAGGCAGGCTGATGGGCAAGCTCGACGTGACGCCCACGTTCGACACCATTCCCGACGTTCCCGAGAAGCTCGAGCCCGTCAACAGCTGGCACCAGGTGACCATCGAGGAAGACGTGGACCGCATTGTCTTCCACGGCCGTTTCGCCAGGGGCTCCCTTGCCATGGTGATCCTCGAGAACGAGAACGAAAAGCGCGCCTACTACCTCAACACGGCGGCCGTGGACCATCTGGCCATGTGCTCCAGCGCCTATCTCGAAGAGGACGACCGCATGCTCAAGATGAACATCAGCAAGGAAGGCCTCTCCGGCGTCTTCAATATCAAGGTTCTGATCGAGGACGCCATCTACCAGACCGGCGTGTCCATCATCTGCTAGCCTCTCTGCCAGCTTCATCCGATCGGGACGTCTCCCGATTCGGGGAAGCTCTCTTTCACAGGGTGCCAGCTGCCCCGCTCCATGGCGCACCGGAAAATCCGGTGCGCCTTTTTGCGCCTTTTCGAGGTCCCCCGCCCTTTCGCCGCGCCCGGCAAGGAGGAGCAGGGCCGACCGGAAGCAGGCTTGAAGCCGGCTTTCGCCCGGTCCGGATCCGCCTTCTCCACCCTCTTTTCAAGCCGGGCCGGCAGGCGTACAAGGCGGCAACAAGGCCTTTTTTCCCGGCCGCAAGCCCGTCAGTCGGAGTCGCCAGTCGGAGTCGATGCATGCTCGTGCCCCACAAGTTCCAGGGACTCTTTCTCGCCCTCACCACGGTCGTCTTCTGGGGAACCCTGCCCATAGCCCTGAAGCAGGTCATCACAAGCGTGGACGTGACCACCATCGTGTGGCTGAGGTTCACCACCATCTCCGTCTGGATGTGGCTCTTTTTGCCGCACAGGGCCGAAGGCCGCATGTTCCTGCCCCTCGTGCACCTCTTCGACAAAAATCCGAAGCTCCACCACTTCGTGGCCTCGCGCCCCTACAACCGCAGAAAGACGCTCCTTCTCCTGCTCGTGGCCGCCCTGGGCCTTGGCGCCAACTTCGTCCTCTACAATCTCTCCGTGGTCTACATGCCGGCCTCGGCCTGCCAGATCCTCGCCCAGGCGGGTCCCATGCTCCTCATGCTGGGCTCCGTGGTCATTCTGCACGAGCCCCTGCACAAGATTCAGGTCATGGGCATCCCCGTCCTCGTGCTGGGCTTCCTGCTCTTCTTCAACCAGGATCTGGGCGCGCTCCTGAGCTTTTCCGGCAACACGGGCATCGGCGTCCTGATTGGCCTTTCGGCCTCCTTCGTGTGGGCGTGCTTCGGCGTGGCGCAGAAGATCCTCCTGCGCGAGATGGCCGCAAAACGCCTCATGCGCGTTCTCTACACCCTGATCGCCCTGGCCCTTCTTCCCTTCGCAAGCCCGGGACACCTCGGCAACATCGACTCGCTCTTCCAGGCCCTCTGCCTTGCCTACTGCTGCCTCAACACGGCCGTGGCCTACGGGTGCCTCGCCAGGGCCATGGTCCTCTGGGACACCGCCAAGGTGGGCGCCGTGCTCACCCTGACGCCGCTCTCGACGCTCTTCTTCGCCCTCGTCTTCCATTTCCTCGCGCCCGCCACCTTCGCGAGCGAGAAGCTGAACCTTCTGGCCTTCGTGGGGGCGTTTGTCACCGTCTCGGGAGCAAGTCTCATCGCCGTGGGCCCGCAGCTGAAGCACCTCCTCCGCCGCGGGCATCCGGAATAGGACAAAGATCCCCCGGCAAAAGAGCCATTTTTCGCAGGACGGATCGCGAAGGGCGAAGGCCATGCTGCGGCCTTCGCCCCTTTTTGCGACGGTCCCGTATCCCGTCTGCGCGGGCGGGATCCCTGCGTTTTTTTCGCTAGATGCTGATGACCTTGTCGGCCTCGGTCATCATGGACACGATGTCGAGCAGGTTGGAGACCTCGCCCACAAGGAGCTTGTCCATGAGGCCGAAGTGGGCCAGGCAGGTGCCGCAGACAAGAATGCGGATGCCCTCGGCCTCGAGCTTCTTCAACGACTCGAGATTTCTGCCCTCCTCGCAGGCCATCTTGGCGCCGTAGTTCATGAGAATGACGCTCCAGATGCGGTCGGAGACCTCGAGGTAGGTGGCCAGATAGTTGGCCATGACCTGGCGGCCGAGCTCCTCGTCGCCGCGGCCGATGCAGTCCGTGGGCACGAGCACCACGGTCTTGCCCACGCGCGAGACCGGCACGTCGCAGGCCGGGATTTCCTCGGACACGGGCACGTCCTCGGTGCGGGTGGCGTGCTGGACGAACTGTCCGCCTTCCTTTGGCGCGCGCGACACCGCGTAGCCGCTCTTGGAGAGGAAGCGGGTCACGTTTTCCACCGCGGCCTCGTTGTCCACGATGACGTCGAAGACGTCGGGCTTTTCCTGGGCAAGGAGATCACGGCAACGCATGACGGGCTGCGGGCAGGCAAGACCGACGCAATTGAGTTCCTGAGCCATTTCATACCTCCTGATGGTGTTGGCTTGTTCCTTTTTGCCCAAATTCCGAAAAAACGTCCAGTTTTCAAACAAATACGTACTTGTTAACAATGATTCTCGATAGCTGGAAAGAGGCCCTCTCCCCGAAAGGGCCGACAAACACCCTTGTCCTTCGGCCGTGAGGACAGGTCCGCAGCGAAACGCCGCCCTTCCCGGCCAGGCGCTCTCCAGGCCGCAACCTTTTGATTTCCTATGGCTTTCCTGCAAATTTCCGGCCTTTCATTG
>CAZWOT010000238.1:0-3808 GCA_964635595.1 uncultured Desulfovibrio sp. | reverse complement strand
TTTGCATAAACTTTCTCAGATCTTACTCGTATAATCTTTCCGGAATTTCTGAACTGCGGAACAGATTGTCGGACATGAATGCCGGGCCTTTTGCGCGGCACGCGCGCACGCTCACCGGCAGGGGCCGGACAGGCATCGTGCCCGTTGGCGGGCAGGCGGGAGCAGGCGTCCCGATGCCATCCGCATGCCGCACGCGGTTCTCGCGCACAAGGGCCAGGGGCATGAAAAAAGGGGGCCGAAGCCCCCTCAAATTTCTTGTCCGAAAGAGAAGCAGGAACTACTTCACTTCCACGGTGGCGCCGGCCTCGGTCAGCTGCTTGGCAGCGGCCTCGGCGTCTTCCTTGGACACGGCTTCCTTGATGGTGGAAGGCAGGTTGTCCACCTTGTCCTTGGCTTCCTTGAGGCCAAGGTTGGTCAGGGCGCGCACGACCTTGATGACGCCGATCTTGTTGGCGCCGCAGTCCTTGAGGATGACGTCGAACTCGGTCTTCTCCTCGGCGGCGGGAGCGGCGTCGGCGGCGGGAGCGGCAGCGGCAACGGCAACGGCCGGAGCGGCGGCGGACACGCCGAACTTCTCCTCGAGCTCCTTGATCAGGTTGGCAAGCTCGAGAACGGACATGTTGGCAAGATAGTCGATGAATTCTTCTTTGGTGATGGCCATTGGAGTATCTCCTGCGAAAGAAAGCTTTCGGCTTTTGTTTCCCGTTGGTCGACCGGGAAGGCTGTTGATGAATCGCTCGGAATCGCTCGGAATCGCTCGTCTTCGTGCAGTGCGCTAGGCGGCCTCGCTCTTCTTTTCCTCGAGTGCCTTGAGGAGGTAGAGCAGGCTTCTCACCATGTTGGCGCACAGGCCGACGAAGTTGGTGGGAACGGCGTTCATGGTGGCAAGAAGCTGGGCAAGGAGCTGCTCGCGGCCCGGGAGCTTGGCGAGGGCTTCCACGTCCTCCGCGGTCATGGGCTTGCCTTCGATGGAGCCGCCGCGAATGACGAGGGTCTTGCTGGTCTTGACCAGTTTGCTGAGCGCCTTGGCCACCGCCACGGGGTCGTCGAAGCCAAGGGCGACGGCGGTGTTGTCGTGGAAGTGTTCCTTGACAACGTCGTGCTTGCCGTCGGTGAAGGCGATGCGACCGAGAGTGTTCTTGACGACGTGGTATTCGCCGCCGGCATTGCGCAGCTCGACTCTCAGGTTCGTCGACTCCTCCACCGTCATGCCCTTGAACTCGGTCATGACGGCAATGGAGGCCTCTTCCGCGCGATTGCGGACGCTCTCGATGATTGCCGCCTTTTCGGACCTGTTCACGTGAATCACCTCACGTTTTGGGGGTTGGCGTGTGGGGAAGCCGAGCCAAAGTCTGGGCGGGACTTGTGCCGGGACAGGGCCTGGCTGCCTGCCGTCTTCGACCCGATTTCCTCGTAGGGACCTCTAGCCAAAGGCGGGTCCGAAGACCCGCCCCTTTGAAAGCGCAAGCCTTGTGCTAGGCTGCGCCTTCGAGAAATTTCTTGACCTGCGTCATGTCCACCTTGAAGCCGGCACCCATGGTGGTGGAAACGGACATGGCCTTCAGGTAGTTGCCCTTGGCCGAGGAGGGCTTCAGGCGCACGACGGTCTCGAGCAGGGCCTTCAGGTTGCCGAGAATCTTCTCGGGGCCGAAGCTCACCTTGCCAAGCGGGGCGTGCAGAACGCCGGCCTTGTCCACGCGGAAGTCCACGCGGCCGGCCTTGAGCTCGGAGACGGCCTTGGCCACGTCGAAGGTGACGGTGCCGGTCTTGGCGTTGGGCATCAGGCCGCGGGGGCCGAGCACGCGGCCGATCTGGCCGACGAGGGCCATGACGTCCGGAGTGGCCACGGCGGCGTCGAATTCGAGGAAGCCCTCTTCCTTCACGCGGGCCACCAGATCCTCGGCACCCACCACGTCGGCGCCGGCGTCGCGGGCCTCGGCCTGCTTCTCGCCCTTGCAGAAGACGGCCACGCGCACGGTCTTGCCGAGGCCATTCGGCAGGGTCACGGCGCCGCGAACCATCTGATCGGAATATTTGGGGTCGACGCCAAGACAGATGGCCACGTCGACGGTTTCATCGAATTTGGCGAAGGAAGACGCAATCGACTTGGCCACCGCGTCCTGCACCGAGAAACGGTCCTCGGGACGGATTTCCTTGCGGACGTTGTTGAGTTTTTTGCCGTGCTTGGGCATTGCCGTATCCTTTTCCTGTGTATCTCCTGCCCCGAAGAGATGCCTCTTCATGACGAGGGCAGTGCAATTGATAGCGTTGCCGGGAGATGGTGCCGGCTTCCTACTTCACGTCGACGCCCATGCTGCGAGCGGTGCCCTCGATGCTCTTCATGGCGGCCTCGAGGGAGGCGGCGTTCAGATCGGGCATCTTGAGCTTCGCGATTTCCTCGACCTGGGCCTTGGAAAGGACGCCCACCTTGTTGCGGTTGGGCACGCCGGAAGCCTTCTCGAGGCCAAGGGCCTTCATGATGAGCACGGAGGCCGGAGGCGTCTTGGTGATGAAGGTGAACGAACGGTCGGCATACACGGTGATGATCACCGGAATGATCATGCCTTTCTGATCCTGGGTGCGGGCGTTGAACTCCTTGCAGAAACCCATGATGTTCAGGCCGTGCTGACCGAGCGCGGGACCCACCGGCGGAGACGGATTGGCCGCACCCGCGGGGATCTGCAGCTTGACTTTGGCAACAACTTTCTTGGCCATTGAAGTATATCCTTGAAGTATATCCTTGAATTTTACCTGATATTGGCGTTTTGCCGAATCAAAAACGGAACCTGTCGTGGACCTAGCCCTTGGAGACCTGGATGAAGTCCAGCTCCACCGGGGCCTGGCGCCCGAAGATGGACACGGACACGCGCAGCTTGCCCTTGTCGTAGTTGACGTCGTCCACGACGCCGTTGAAGCCCGCGAAGGGACCGTCGATAATCCGCACTTCCTCGCCGCGCTCGAAGCTGAACTTGGGCCTGGGGGCTTCCTGCCTCGTCTCCATGATGGAGAGGATGCGCTCGGCCTCTTCCTCGCGCATGGGCGCAGGGCGGGTCTTGCCGCCAAGAAAGCCGGTGACCTTCGGGATGGACTGGACGAGGTTCCAGGAATGCTCGGTCATGATCATGCGGATCATGACGTAGCCGGGGTAGAGCTTGCGGGTGGTGGTGCGCTTGGCGCCGGACTTGGAAAGCTCGATGACCTTCTCGGTGGGCACCACGCAGTCCTTGATGTCCCCCTCGCTCTGGCCGGGACGAACGTCCTGGCCGGTGCGCATGAGCTCCTTGACGGTCTTCTCGACGCGCTGCTCGAAGCCGGAGTAGGTGTGCACAAGGTACCAGCGCGGTCCACGGCCGAACTCTTCGCTGGCCCCGCCGTCCTCGCCGCTGATGATGATTTCGTCGTCCATTGTGCTCAACTCCGTGTGGAAGCCCTGTCGTTTTTCGCGTGCCTGTCCGGGGAAAGGACGTATCGCGTGCGCCAGGGGCGGGCATTTCGCCGATGTCCCCGTCTCCAGAAAATCAGGAGAGGAAGGCCTTGATCATGCTCGAGAGACCGAGATCCACGAGGCCGAGTATGACAGCCATGACGGCGCAGAAACCAAGGACCGCGAGGGTGGCCTTGCGGGTCTCGGCGACAGTGGGCCACGTGACCTTGCGCAGTTCCGCACGCGAGTCCTCCACATAGCGGATGAAGCGCTTGATCGGATTGGGCTTAGCCTGCTGTTCCTGTTCCAATGCTTTCGCGGCTGTCTTCTTGGCCATGGCAAAACTCGAGAGGGTGAAAAAATGGCAGGGCAGGAGGGATTCGA
>CAZWOT010000237.1:0-3813 GCA_964635595.1 uncultured Desulfovibrio sp. | reverse complement strand
GGGAAATTTCTCAGAAAATCGCTCCCGGTGAGTGCAACGGATTGGGAACTCTTTAGTGAATCAATTCGCAAGGAAGAATTCGCAAGGAAGGCATGCGCTTCCAATCACGATGGGAAAAGGTCCAAACGTGTCCTGAAAAGCGCGCCAGGCTTCCGACGCCGGATGTCCGTCTGTGCGGCCCTTCATGCCGTTTCCAGGGCACGCTCCGGCTAGACCGGATTGGACATCTTTGCTACTATGGCTCATATGTCGACATGGTCGGTCCGGCCTTGAAAAAACCACGGGATACCGGGGCATTCTCCATGGCCAGGGGCACCGCCCCATGGGTGCGCGGCTCTTCCGGCCTGCCATTTCAACGCCGCCTTCGGGACAAGCTCCCGCAAGGTTCGGCATTTCACAGGTTCCCGAGAGAGGGGACGCCCAAACTGGAGGATTACGGATGAAACATCTTCACGTCCTGCTTATCGCATGCGCCTTCGTCTTCGGCCTTGCCTGGCTGAACGCCACGCCGGCCCAGAGCGCCATCGTCATCAAGATCGCCGGCATGAAACCCGAGGGCGAGCCGGAAACCATCGCCATGCACAGCTTCGGCAAGCATCTCGAGCGCCTCTCCAACGGCAAGTACGAGGTGCAGGTCTTCCCCAACAGCATGCTCGGCAAGGAAGACGCCTACATCGCCAACACCCGCAAGGGCATCATCCAGATGTGCGCCACCGGCACGCAGACCTCCTCCCTGCAGCCCTCCATGGGCATGCTCGAAACCCCGATGCTCTTTGACGACTACGAGCACGCCCATCGCGCCATGACCGGCAAGACCTTCGAGCTCATCAACGAGGGCTTCCCGGAAAAGTCGGGCCTGCGCATGCTCAACGCCTTCCCCCTCGGCTTCCGCAACTTCTACACCAAGGGTGAAGTGAAGAGCATCGACGACATCAAGGGCCTGCGCATGCGCGTTCCCAACATCCCGCTCTACACCAACTTCGCCAAGGAGTGCGGCATCAGCGGCCAGCCCATGCCCTTCGCGGAAGTGCCCGCCGCTCTTGACCAGGGCGTCATCGACGGCGGCGACAGCCCGCTTTCGGACATCGTGGCCGACAAGATGTACGAGAAGTGCGGCGTCATCACCCAGACCCGCCACATCCTCGTGATCCACGCCCTCTACATCAACGAGAAGTTCTACCAGGGCCTGCCCGACGAGGATCGCGCCTGGTTCGACGAGGCCGCCCGCCTCTCCGCCGAGGAGACCTGGGCCAACGCCGTCGAGGTCGACAACCACGCCATCAAGGAAATCACCGACCATGGCGGCACGGTGAGCGAGCCCTCGCCCGAGCTCCACGAGTTCATGGTGGAAGCCGGCAAGCGCAGCTGGTCGCTCTTCCTTGATCCCAACTCCAGCAACTACGTGCCCAACGGCCAGGCCATCATCGACAGCGCCATGAGCTATCGCGAGGCCAAGTAGCTCCCAATGCTTTCGGGTCCGTCCGGGAAACTGCTCTTTCCCTGGCGGACCCTTGTTTTTGCCCTCCCTCGACAAGGCCGACAGCCCGGGCCATTCTTGAGAAAGGACAAAAGAGAACACTTTTCCTGAAGGAGCCGCATCCATGGCAACCGCCAACGAACAGCCCCGGACCGAGGCCGCCGAAACCAAGGAGCAGTCCTCAAAGGGCCGCTTTGCGTTCGAGATTTTCTGCGCCGTCATCTTTCTCGGGATGATAGGCCTCGTGACCTACAACGCCTTTCTGCGCTACGTGTTTCGGTCAAGCTTCCCGCCCAGCGAGGAATGGGCCCGCTTTCTCTTCATCTACGTGACCTTCTTCGGGGCCATCGAGGCATTCCACCACCATCGCCACATCTGCGTGGATCTCGTGACCGACAAGCTCCACGGGGCCCCGCGCAAGGTGGTGGACATCATCGCGCTGCTCTGCTCCATAGGCGCCATGGGCCTGCTTCTCGTGGGGGGCATCGAATTTGTGCGGCAGACCGCCGACACCTACTCGGTATCCACCAACATCAACATGAGCCTCATCTACGGCACGCTGCCCATCTGCGCTGCCGTGGCCCTCGTCATCTTCCTGAAAGACCTCTACAAGCTTGTGAAGACTCCGGCTTCCGAGGTCAACCCGAGGCGGTCCAAGGAAGAGAAGATCGCCGAGTTCATGAAGGACGTGGAAAACATGTAGGGAGGGGCTCATGGAACTCATCATCTTTCTCGCGACCCTCTTCGTGTTCATGAGCCTCGGCATCCCGCTGGCTCTCGTGCTTGTGATCTGCGCCATCGTCCTCATGCTCAACAGCGGCATGTGGGACACCATGATCATCCCCTCGAGCATGCTGGACGGCGCCAACAACTACCCGCTCATGGCCATCCCCTTCTTCGTCTTCGCGGGCGAAATCATGGCCGCGGGCGGCCTCTCCAAACGTGTCGTGCAGCTGGCCCAGCTCATGGTCGGCCGCATACGCGGCGGCCTCGGCTACGCGGCCATCGTGGCCTCCATCATCTTCGCGGGCCTCATGGGCTCCTCGGTGGGCGAGGCGGCGGCCCTTGGCGGACTTCTCCTGCCCATGATGAAGCAGGTGGGCTACGACCACGGCCGCGCTGGCGCCGTCATAGCCTCCGGCGCCATCCTGGGCCCCATCATCCCTCCCTCCACCAACTTCATCATCCTGGGCGCCACGGTCTCCGGGCTCTCCATCACCAAGCTCTTCATGATCGGCCTCATGCCCGGCATCATGATCGGCCTTGCCCTGATGGTGGTGTGGTTCTTCATCGTCCGCAAGGACAACTACAACGACACGATCACCTTCACCCGCAAGGAAGTCTGGCGCATCATCCTCGATTCCACGCCTGCCTTCATGATGCCCGTACTGCTTCTCGGCGGCATCCGCTTCGGCGTGTTCACGCCCACGGAAGGCGGCGCCTTCGCGGCCATCTATGCCATCGTGGTGTGCATGTTCTACTACCGCGAGCTCACGTTGCGCGAGCTCATCCGCGTGAGCGCCTCGGCGGCGCGCACCACGGCCGTGGTAATGTTCATCGTGGCAACGGCCTCGGCAGTGGGCTTCTTCATCACCGTGGCCCAGATCCCGCAGCAGGTGGTCCAGTTCTTCCAGCCGCTCATCGACTCGCCGAAGCTCCTGATGTGCGCGATCATGGTCTTCATGCTCTTCATGGGTATGGTCATGGATCTGACCCCGAACATCCTGATCTTCGCGCCGGTCTTCTACCCCCTCATCTACGAGGCGGGCATCGACCCCTACTACTTCGGCCTGCTCTTCATCCTGAACCTGGGCATCGGCGTCATCACGCCGCCCGTGGGCACTGTGCTCTACGTGGTGAGCGGCATAGGCGAAATCAAGTTCTCCTATCTGGTCAGGAAGCTGTTGCCGTTCATTTTCGTGGAAATCGCCATGCTCTTCCTCCTGCTCTTCTTCCCCTCGCTCTCCCTTGTGCCGCTTGGCTGGCTCATGTAGAACGCGGGACCAAACAGAGAAGAACGGGCCCCGACCAGACGGGGCCCCGAAGACAACCAAGGGTCGCGGGAAATTTTCCCGCGGCCCTTTTGCTTGTGTGCCCGGCATGAAGCTGCACAATGATGCGGCGCAAAGAGGAGACTTTGGCCCTCTTCCGGCGCGGCACAAGCTGCTGCCACATGGCCGGGTGCCTGGAGGGAAGGACGCCCGGGAAAGAGTGCACCTGGTGGCGCAGACGGCAGCCCTCCGCCCGGAGCACAAAAAGGCCACAGGCCTCGGAGGAAACGCCCGGGTTTAGCAACTAAACAGCGAAAATTTGGCACAAAACCGCCGTGTCTGGCG
>CAZWOT010000236.1:0-3824 GCA_964635595.1 uncultured Desulfovibrio sp. | reverse complement strand
CCATCTTGACCACGGGAAGCGAGGTCACGTCCATCTGGATGGCCCCGTAGGGACAGGCGTCCGCGCACATCTCGCAGGCGATGCACAGCTCCTCGTGCATCACCACCTCGCCGCTTTCCAGCTGCTCGAGGGCGCCGGTGGGACAGATGTTGCAGCAGGGCGCGTTCTCGCACTCGTGGCAGCGCGTGGTCGTCTTGTAGCCTTCGCCCTTGATGACGCGGACGCGGGAGATGAACTCGGCCCTGCGCTTGGTCGCTTCCTTGATGTCCATGCCGTGGTGGGCGGCGATGCAGGCGACCTCGCAGCGGCGACAGGCCCTGCAGCGCTCGGAAATGAGGACTATATGTTCGAGCATGGCTTTTCTTCCTGTGGTCCTTCGTGGAGATTGGGCGAATGGTCCGGGGACGTCGGGGCATGCCCTTTCGTCCCGTTTCCGGCTTCGGGGGCCTCGGGCGAGGCCTCGAGGTCGACAAGGGTGAGCGCGTGGCCGCCCTTGAAGTCGAGATTGCGTCCCTGGCAGGCGGGGCAGACGAAGCGGCGTTCGGTGAGGGTGAAGGCGGTCCGGCAGTCGCGGCAGGTGCAGGGCAGGGGCTCGCGCTCGATGTCGAGCCTGGCGCCTTCGGCCATCGTGCCCTGGGCGATGAGCTCGAAGCAGCCCCGGAAGGTCTGCTCCTCGACGCAGGACACAAGGCCAAGCGAAAGGCGCAGGCTGGTGACGCTGCGTGCCGGGGAGTCGGGGTGCGCCCCGTTCCAGGAGCGCACGCTCTCCTCCACGAGCTTCAGGAGCCCCTGCGCGAGGGAGGCTTCGTGCATGGGGCTAGCGCTCCGTGCAGGAGACGCAGGGATCGATGGTGTTGGTGATCAGCGCCGCGTCCGCCACCTTGGCGTTGCGCAGCATGACGCCGAGGGCCTCCCAGTTCATGTAGGAGGGCACGCGCCACTTGAGGCGCTCGGGGACTTCGGTGTTGTTCGTGCGGATGTAGTAGATGACCTCGCCGCGCGGGGCCTCGGAGCGGGCCACTGCCTGGGCCGGGAAGATCTTCTTCATGTGCACGCGAATCTCGCCCTTCGGCATGTCGCGCACCACCTGGCGGATGATCTTGATGGACTCGAACACCTCGTGCAGGCGCACGCAGCTGCGGGCAAAGAGGTCGCCCTCGGTGCGGGTGATGACGTCGAAGTCCACCTTGCCGTAGGCCGCGTAGGGGGTCTCCTTGCGCACGTCAATCGCGAGGCCCGAGCCGCGGGCCACCGGGCCCACGACGCCCAGGCGGATGGCGTCCTCCTTCGGGAGAATGCCCACGCCCATGGTGCGGGTGCGGATCATGGGATCGGACTCGAAGACATCCACCAGCTCGCGGAACTGGGGCACGAAGCGCTCGATGCTCTTCTGGAGGAAGTCGAGGCACTCGACGTCCAGATCGAACTTGGTGCCGCCTATGCAGTTGAAGGCGAGGTTCATGCGGTTGCCGTAGAGGCTTTCCTTCACGTCCTGGAAAATCTCGCGGATTTCCATGGCGTGCATGAAGAGCGACTCGAAGCCGCACAGATGGGACTGGATGCCAATGGTGAAGAGGTGCGAGGCGACGCGCTTGATTTCCTCGGTCAGCGTGCGCAGGTAGTGGGCGCGCTCGGGCACGTCGATGCCGAGGGCGTTTTCCACCGCCATGGCGTAGGTGAAGGCGTGGGAGTTGGAGCAGAGCGAACAGACGCGCTCGCAGAGCGTCTGGTTCATGATGAGGTTGCGCTGCTGGGCAAGGTTTTCCATGCCCCTGTGCACGTGTCCGCTGTGCAGGGTGGCGCCGCGAATGACCTCGCCGTCCACCTGCAGATCGAAGTAGACGGGCTCCTCGAGGGCCACGTGGACGGGGCCCAGGGGTATATTGAAGGTGCTGTTCGAGTTGGCAGGGGTTGAGGTCATTGGTTGCTGCTCCTGTCCCTGGTCAGAATCTGGTCCCAGAGATCCTTGCTGGTGGCTCCGTTCATCATGACGGAGAGAGGCACCATGCGGCTGAGCACCCCCTCGTCGAGAGAGGGATCGAGAAAGAGGCGGGTGGGGTTGGGCTGGTTCGCGACCGTGATGCCCACCAGCTCGATCATTTCCCGCTCGTGCCAGTCGGCGTTGGGGAAAAGCGGCGTGATGGTGGGAACAAAGGGCTCCTGCTTCGTGACCGTGGCGGTGATGTTGTAGAGCACGCCGTCGAGCACGAAGTTGTAGCAGGCCGCGAAGGGCGCCTCGGCCGCGTCGGGCTGGGAAGCCATGGAATAGCCGGAGATGAGGGCAAGCCTCGCCTCGCGGTCCTTGAGGGCCGCGGCCGCGGCGGTGAGACAGGACGGCGATTTCAGCTCGAACCAGTGCTGGGGATTCCCGTTGCGGTCCTCGCCGAACTTCACGCCGTCTTCCTTGCTCAAGGAAGTCAATGTGTTGATGAGGGCGGTATTGCCCCTGACGACATCCTGCATGTTTTCCTCGAAGATATGCGTATCGCTTCGGGCCGGATGGCCCCGCGCGAAGATGCTTCTTGAAGTGCTTGGGGGTGCGGCGTCTGTTTTCGGGCCGCTCTAGACGGCCGCCCTGGCATGGGCCTCGGCCGCTGCCTTGACGGCGGCCTCGGCCTGCGCGTTCTGGGGCTTGGACGCCGTGGTGGTGTCCGTGCGGAGCATGCACACGGTGCTGTTCTCCGCGTCGCGGATCTGGCGGCAGGAGCGGCACAGATGCCGGATTTCCTCCGGATCCACGTCGGCGTCCCCGGCGTAGAGTTCCTTGGCCTTCTCGAGGGCCATGACGCGCATGGGGGTGCCGCAACGGGCGCAGGGCTCGTAGTGTATGGTGTGCTGCTCGATGCGGTCGAACTTCTCGGCCTCCACGTGGGCGCTGTGCCAGTCGGGGTCGATGCTCATGGCGTTCATGGGGCAGTAGGTCACGCACGAGCGGCACAGGCAGCAACTGTCCTGCCATATGGTTATGGTCCAGCCCTTGGCGTCGCGCTGCAGGTTGATGGCGCCTGCGGCGCACACGTGGCGGCACATGGTGCACCCGAGGCACAGATCCGGATCCACCTTGATGCGTCCGCGCAGGCGCTTGGGCGTGAAGGTCTCCCCGAACGGAAACGGATCCGTGGCCGGGCCGGAGATGAGGTTCTGTATCAGTACGTTGAGAAAAGTGGGCATGCTATCCCTCCAATCCCAGTTTCTTCAGCCAGATGCTGCGGGCCAGCACCACGGCTTCCATGATGGCCTGGGGCCTTGGCGGACACCCGGGCACGTTGACGTCCACGGGCAGGAAGTTCGAGATGGGGCCCGAGACGGAGTAGCTGTCGCGGAAGACGCCGCCCGAGATGGGGCAGATGCCGACCGCGACCGTCACCTTGGGCTCGGGGATCTCGTTCCACACGCGGATGACGTGATCGCGCATGTGGATGGTCATGGGGCCCGTGATGAGCACGATGTCGGCCTGGCGCGGCGATCCGGTATAGTGGCATCCGAGCCGCTCCACGTCGTAGCGCGGAATGAGGGCCGTGGTGGCCAGCTCCACGTCGCAGCCGTTGCATGATCCCGCGTTGATGCGGAAAAGCCACGGCGAGCGGACGGATGTTTTCTTGAGCAGGGTATCGAGGATCATGATGCAAGCGACTCCTGATGGCCCGGTATTCACGGGAAAGGGAAAAGAGCCCTTCCGTCCACCCGGCAAAAGCGTTTCGCGCCTAGACCACTATCACCAGAATGAGGCTGATGAAGGCCAGCACGGCCGGGATCTTGAAATAGAACATCATGGCCTGGTCGATGCGGAAGCGTCCGGTGATCGAGCGCAGGAGCGAGATGGC
>CAZWOT010000235.1:2059-3844 GCA_964635595.1 uncultured Desulfovibrio sp. | reverse complement strand
TTGTCACGCTTTTTCGTGTGCCAAGAGTGACTTTTGCCCCTGGAAAAAAATTTTTTCGCCCTTTGGCGGAAAGAGGGATCGATGGGCGCATATACATTGGGAAGCCATGCATTTCCCGTCCATTCGTGTCCGAACTTGGAGCGTATGCGCGTGCACGTTTTCAGAGGGGGCGTTTTCTGCTACCAAGGCCTTCCCCGGCGTCCCTGGCCGGTCTATTCCGCACAGGGGCCCATGCAGGGTTCCTTTCGCGCACGGAATTGTGCATGGAATGCACGGAGCGTTCCGGGGGCAACGGAGACATCCACCGGAGTCATTCATGGCCAAGCTTCCCTGGGAAGGCGCCCACTTTTCCTTTTACTGCAACAAGGAATGCGAGTACTTTCCCTGTCACCCCAACGCGGACCCGGAGCGCTTCAACTGCCTGTTCTGCTACTGTCCGCTCTATGCCCTGGGCCGCAAGTGCGGGGGCGACTTCACCTATACCAGGGACGGCATCAAGGACTGCACCCATTGCCTCTTTCCCCACATCCCGGAGAACTATCCCAAGATTGTCGGCCGCTACGGGCAGCTTCTGAAAATCGTGAAGCAGCTCGACCGCATGGCCGAGGAAAGGACGCAAAAGGCCAGGGAGGCGCGCCTGGCCCGCGAGGCCGCGAAGGCGGCCCAAAGGGCCGAGGACGCACATCCCGACCAAACTGACGGTCCCGATGCCGACGGTTTTGATGTCGACGGCCCCGATGCCGGAGACCCGGCTGCCGGGGCCCGGACGGCCGAAAAACCCGACCCGACGGGCCGGGAAGGCCAATAGGGCCCAGACACCCAGACCAGGAAAAACCCGAACTGCCTGCACATGAGGAGGCGGCCCGAAGCAGGAAGCATGGGCCGGAAAGCAACATGACCTTCAAGAACGCCGTGGCATCGTGCCTTCTGCAATACACCAACCTGCATGGCAGGGCCTCCCGCTCGGAATTCTGGTTCTTCTCCCTCTTCATCGTGGTGGTGAGCGGGGCCGTCTTCCTCATCGGCCAGGTGCTGCCTGAGCGCTACGGGCCCACCCTGCAGGCGCTCGTCTTCATGGCGCTTGCCATTCCCTTCTTCAGCGCCTTCGTGCGCCGCATGCACGACATCGGCGGCTCGGCCTGGCGGGCGCTCTTCTTCTGCCTGCCCGTCATCCACCTTGTCTGCCTCTACTGGGCCCTGAAGCCAGGCCAGCCGGGCGACAACGAGTACGGCCCGAAGCTCGACTGACAAGGGCCCGACCGGCAAGGGCTGGGCCGCACCCGTCGGGCCAGGGACAAAGCGGGGATATGCTCCCGGCATCTGCGTAAGGGAAAGTCCCGTCGGCCGCGGCACATCGGGCACAAAGGACACAAGGGCCTACAGGGGCCAGGGAGGCAGTTCCATGAAGCTGGACTCGTCAGGACCAGGCAGGTTGAAGCGCTGCTTGCCGAAGGCAACGGCATCAGGACCGAGGTAAAGCTCACCGGGGTGTCGCGCAACGCGGTGCGCCGCATCGCGCGGGGCACGCCGCCCAAGCGGCGTTTTGGCGAGGCGTGGCGGGCGATGGACGAAAAAAGGGACGAGGTCCGCCAGCTCTTCCTCGACTGCGAGTGCAACTGCTCGGCCATGCTGCGCTTCCTCGAGCCCATCATCGGCCCGAAGCTTCCGGGCCTGCGCACCCTGCAGCAATACTGCCAGGAATTTCGCCTGGCCGAGAAGGAGTCCAGTAAGGAGTCCGGGAAGGATGCCGGGAAGGATGCCGGGAAGGATGCCGGGAAGGATGCC
>CAZWOT010000235.1:0-1959 GCA_964635595.1 uncultured Desulfovibrio sp. | reverse complement strand
GGAAGGATGCCAGGAAGGATGCCAGGAAGGATGCCAGGAAGGCGTCCGGGAAGGACTACGAAAAGGACTCCGGAAAGGCCTTGCAAAAGCCGCAGAAGACTGCGCGCGGCAAGGGCCAGGGCCCGGACAGGTAGTCTTCCCGGGGGAAGGAGGCGGCCTTCGGGCCGGCCTCAAGGTTCGACTCCGGAACCGGCTTTCGGGCCGATGGTCTTTTGGGCGTCTGCCCCAAACTTGAGCCAAAGGGGTGCCGGACGCCGGCCGCATCATCTGCCCTTGGCAGGAACAATGCGGTCTGCTGCCTTCGCCTTCGCCTGTTTCGCCTGTTTCGTTCGTTTCGCCTGCTTCGTTCGTTTTGTTCGTTTCGTTTGCTTGGCCTGTCGTGCGGGAGGTGCGGGGCTTGATGGAGCCCATGAGCAGGCCGCTCAGGATGAGTCCGCAGCCCGCGATGGCGGCAGGTCCCAGGCGCTCGCCGCCAAGGTAGCCGAAGATGCCGCCCCACACGGGCTCGCCCGAGTAGATGAGGGTGGCTCTTGCGGGCTCCACGGTCTTCTGGGCCCAGACGATGACGCTCTGGATGAGGGCGGTGGAAAGGCCAAGGCCGATGCCGGCAAGGGCAAGATAGGCCGAGAAGGGCGGAACGCTCTCGCCTGTCACGGGCATGAGGGCAAAGGAGAAGATCGAGGTCGTGGCAAGCACGACAAGGGTGAGGCGTCTTGTGTCGCAGCCTGGCGCCACCGCGCCCGTGGTCACGATTTCGCCCGCGAAGAGCAGGGCGCAGAGAAGGGTCAGAAGCTCGCCGCGGCTGCCCTCGAGATTCATGTCGAGGCCGCCGGAAACGAGGATGACGCCGAAAAAGGCCAGCAAAAGGGCAACCATGGCCTTCATGCCCGGGCGCTTTCTGAAGACGATCCATTGCAGGAGCGGCACGAGGGGCACGTAGAAGGCGGTGAGGAAGGCCGACTTGGAGGAGTCCACGCTCACGAGGCCCGCGGTCTGCAGGGCAAAGCCCGCAAAGACGATCAGACCCAGGAAGAGCCCGCGCACAAGCTCCTGCAGCGTGAAGCCGGCAAGGCTGCGCAGGCTCAAAATCAGGAGCACGAGGCTTGCCACGCCGAAGCGCAGGCCCACGAAAAAGAGGGGGCCCGAGCGTTCCATGGCCAGGTGTATGACCAGAAACGTCGCGCCCCATATCATTGTCACAAAGCCAAGGGCCCATTCCTGTTTGTGGGGGAGCTGCATGCCGACCTTTTGCCTGGCCCTCTGGGCAGCATCGCGCATGCCCGGGGCACTTGTTGTACGTTTGTCCGCGGTCGGCCGCGCCCTCAAGGGATTTTTCAGGCCTCAAGGCTTCGGTCCGTCTGTTGTTTCGAGCCCGTCAAAACCGCTTGGGCCCGGGGATGGGCTTCATCGGCTCGAACGGGAATGTTGTTCGGTCTCGGAAGTTCGGATTCGGATGTCCGGTTTCGGATGGTCGTCCGATTCGTGCCGCGGGAAGGAAGGGCGCCCATGCTGTCGCCGAAAAAAGCGTTTTTTCGGGGACAAAGGGGGCGCAGGGCCCGCACAATACCCGCGCGAGGCACCCTAGCGCAAGGCCAGGGCAATGGTCGCGAGCACGAGGAAGTAGACGAGATACATCACGAGCGAACTGCGCAAGTGCTTCTTTTCGGACAGCTTGGCGTCCGCAAAGATGTCGTCCATTTGCGAGGCAGCCATGGTATTTCTCCTGTAGGGGAATGAAGGGGGAATGGGGTAACGAAATGAAGAATTTTTATGAACGTTTCCTGAAATTTACATTCATTTCTGTTTCAAGAAACATTTCTCTATTTGTTGAAAAACAGATAAGACATTGATCGACAAAGATCAAGCATCTTTCTTGAAATTTCTCGAAAGTGATACGAAGTTGACATGTTTTGGGCACAGAAATACAGGAAAAATTGCAATGGAATTTCATTTGCGATT
>CAZWOT010000234.1:0-3890 GCA_964635595.1 uncultured Desulfovibrio sp. | reverse complement strand
GCAGGCCCTTGATCCAGGCGTCCATGATGAGGTGGGTGGGACTTTTGCGGCCCTTCGTGTTCATGTCGTAGACATGATCGTCGAAGGCCATCTGGTTCCAGCCCTCGGGAATTTCCGGCAGGTGGTAGTGGCGCAGGAGACGCCGGATCACGCGCGGGGTGCCGTTGGCTGCGGCGTGGAAGTCGTGGGCGAGCTTGAGCTGGCGCTCCTCGTTGCCGTAGGCGCGCACGATCCCCTTCATGATCTGCATGAGCACGCGCGCGGTGTTGAGGCGCAGGCTCGTGTGGGCGGAGTTGATGACCTCGTTGTAGAGGATGCGCAGGGCGAGCAGGCGGTCCTGGGCCTGGGCCTTGCTGGCCTCGAGGTTGCTCAGGAGGTTCACCACCGCGTAGCCCATGCGGGCCGCGGGCGAGTCCACAAGCTCCTTGATGCCGTGCGGGTGCAGGTTCGGGTCCGAGAGATCCTCGGCCGAGGAGCTGCGCTGCTCGAGCACGGCGTTGACCAGTTGCAGCAGGTCACGGTCGTTGCTGTCGAAATAGATGCTGCCTGTGCTCAACTTCTGGACGCTCCTTGAAGAAGGAATTTCTGGGCCCGGATTGCCCGGGGTCCAGATTGCATGGGGCCCGATTCGAGTGGGCTCGAGCTTTCAACTCCCCCGCGTCGCCCGAAAAGGCGGCTGATACAGGTCGGTTGCGCAACTGCGACACGAAATTGTAACCACTTTGTCACAAAATGCAAAGAGCGGACATTGCGCATCAAGTCATTGACTTTGTTTGCAAAAGACGGAAAACCGCCCGTTTCCCCGGCCGGGGAGAGGCCCGAATTTGCCAGGCAAAATGGCCGCGGGAACAGGGCCTTGTGGGGCAAAGGCCAAGCTTTTCCCGCCAATTCCCGCCAATTCCCGCCGATTCCTGCCAATTCTTGCCATTGGGGGCCTTCCCGCGCTATTGCCCCGAACATTCTGCACGGCTGCACCGTCCAGCAGCCTTTCGAGCCCGAATCCGACCCATAAAGCGCGAACATGATCCCCTTCAGGCACTTCTCCCTCCTTCGTCCGGCCCCCATCTTCCTGCTTTTGCTTTTCCTCGTCCTGCCCGTTTGGGCCCCTTGGGCAAGGGACGCGCGAGCCGACGCGCCCGCAGAAACCCAGGGCGCGGCTGCCTCCCTGCGGGTGGCCCTGCTTCTTGAAGACGCCCGCAACGATGCAGGGCCTGCGAGGGAGCTTGAACGGGGGCTTCAGGCGGCGGCAGGGAAAACCGGGGCCGTGACCAACGTTGTCGAGGCGCCCGCGGAGAGCGATCAGCGCGCCATCTTCCGCGAAACGGCCAGGAACAACGACCTTGTGCTTGTGGCCGAGCCCAAGCTCCACGAGGTGTTGCGCCGCGAGGCCGCCAACTTCAGGCGCACGAGCTTCGGCTCCATCGACACAAGCGTCCTTGGCATCCGCTCCACCAACATCATGTCCATCACCTTCAGCGACATGGAGCCGGCCTTTCTGGCCGGCGCTGCCGCGGCCATGCTGGTGCCCGAGGGCAGGAAGGCCGGATTCTTGCAGGTGGAGGAGACGCCCCAGACGAGAACCTTGCTTGAGGCCTTCGTGACCGGCGCCACCCTGCAAAGGCCCTCCATCCGCGTGGTCGTGCGCGAATCGAAAGGCGCCTCTCCCGCTTCCCTTCTTGCGGAAATGGAGGCCGAGGGAGCGTCCGTGGTATTCCTTGCCTGCGGGAAGTTCATGCCCGACTGCCTGAATGCCCTGAATGCCCTGGCCGGGACCGGGCTTATGGCCATTGCCCTGCAAAACGACGATCCCCAAAATCCAAACGTCCCGCTTCATCTTGCCAAGCGCCTTGATCGGGCCGTGGAGGAGCTCGTGCTCGCAAAGGCCGACGGCTCCTTCAAGGGGCGCGAGACGAGGGTGTACGACATGGCAAACGGCGGCGTGGAGCTTGTCGTCTCGAAGGGCGCAAAACTCGGATCAAACGTCGAGCGAAGGCTCTCCGAGCTTCGTTCGGAGCTTGCCAGGGGCACCATCGAGCTCAAGGACAGGCGCACGCCCACCCTCTGCGACTGCCTCGACTAGGGACAGACGACGTCCACCGGCCTTCGCAGGGCCCTGGCCAAACACCGCCCATGCCCGGAAAGTCCGGCCCTTTTGGCCCCTGTCCCCATGCGATCGGGCCCGACATTGGTCTTGACAGCCGGCCCTTCGGGAGCTTAAGAGACTTGCCCGTGCCGGAGTGGTGGAATTGGTAGACGCAGAGGACTCAAAATCCTCCGGGGGCGACCTCATGTGAGTTCGAGTCTCACCTCCGGCACCAGCTTTTCAGGGGCGCCCAGGGCTGGCCCCGACAATGCGAAGCCACGAAGACGTGGCTTTTTTCATGCCCTGGAAAAAGGGACGCTTGAAGGCCCAAAACGAAGCGCCTTCCCCGGCCGGCTGGTCTCCAAAGCTGCAATCATTCAACGGCCCCAACTGCATGCACAGCGCCCTACCAAATTCCCATGGTGCAAGTGCACAATCGAGCCGTTCCGCAGAACACATAAAGGTCGCGGTTGGAAAGCGAGGGGCCTTTGCTTGTCCCCTTGACTTTCAGCCGAAGAGACAGGACCGTGTCCCTGACAGCAGCAACCTTGAGGGGGGCTCCATGGAACCAACCATCAGCAAATCAGCCGTTGACCGTGCAGGAGACGTTCTTCGCAAAAGCACATCCAACGACGAACTTCGCGAAGCCATGAGCCTCGTTTCCGACTGGCGCAACCTTCACCTCATCCCTTTGGCCGCCATCAACATGTTGTTGCGCCGTGCGGTCAAGAAGGAGGAGCGTTGGAAAACGGCTCTTGTGGCCCGCCGCATGAAACGCATGGAGTCCATTGTGCGCAAGTTGCGGCGCTTTCCGGCCATGAAAGTCAGCCGGATGCAGGATATAGGCGGCGTCCGCGTTATTATGGATTCAGTGGATGATGTCTACGATCTCCACAAATGCCTGGTTGCCGCCAAGGACAAATATGGACATAAGCTTGAATTGCCGCCCGTAGACTACATTGCCAGCCCCAAACCTGACGGCTACAGAAGTTTGCATCAGGTATTCCGGTATGGCAGCGAGCAAAACCCGCATCTTGATGGCCTTCGTATAGAACTGCAGATCCGCACGCGGCTCCAGCACGCATGGGCAACCGCAGTCGAGACGCTTGGAGTTTTGGAAAAAACTTCCTTCAAGACTGGCGAAGGTAACGAGTCCTTCAGGCACTTTTTTTCTCTGGCAAGCGCACTGTTTTCGATCCACGAAAAACAGCCCCTGCCAGAGGAATACAGCAGCATCCCCGCATCTCATCTTGTCAGGGAGTTTGAGGAAGCAGATGCGAAGCTGCAGGCCCGGACAAAGCTGAATGCACTGCGCGTTCATGAAGAGCTGGACCTGGGAGGACGGGGCAAAAAGGGAGACCTGCAGCTTCTTGTTTTGCGGGCAAACGAGAAGGGCCATGGCGTTGTCATGTCCCAGAACATCAATTCCCCCGAGATGGCTTTCATGCTGTATGGCGCAATGGAACAGCGCTATAAGGACGATCCTGGTACGACCGTTCTCCTTTTGCAGATTGATAATATGCGAGAGTTGAGACAGGCCTACCCGAACTACTATCTTGACGCCTCTGTTTTTTTGGAAAACATCGGTAAAATTTGCGACAGATACAGGTAGCACTACGCCATAGTTCATGACCGGAGCCCGTGCACTCCCCCAAGTGTTCGGGCTCAATCTTTTGGCGAAACCAAATTCGCCGGTCCGCCGGTTTTCGAAAGAAGAGATCGCGAACGTAGAATTCCGAATGGGGGTCTGCCAGATAGCCCCAAACGTTTTCCGAGGTAGTCGTGATTTGAGCGCCGGGCATCTGCC
>CAZWOT010000233.1:0-3904 GCA_964635595.1 uncultured Desulfovibrio sp. | reverse complement strand
CGGAAAGGTTCAATGTGGCAGGGTTTGATGTGGCAGGGTTTGATGCGTCAGGGTTCGATGCGTCAGGGTTTGGCGCGTCGGGCTTCGATGCGTCGGGATGTCGTGCGCAAGGCCTGAACCCCTTCCGTGTCCGTCCCCTGTGGCAGGAAGGCGGACCCCAATCTCGAAGAGCAGTTCGCGGGAAGAGGCGAAAGCGTGCCCTGGCGGTCCTGGCCGATGCCTGGTCGACGCCTGATTGATGCCTAGTCGATGCACACGTCCTTGAGGACGTTCAGCTCCTCCAGGGCGCGGCCGGTGCCGAGCACCACGGTCTGCAGGGGATTGTCCACCACGGTGATGGGCAGATCGGTCTCCTCGCGCAGGCGCTGGTCGAGGCCGCGCAGAAGGGCGCCGCCGCCGGTCAGGAAGATGCCGCGATCCACGATGTCCGCGGCCAGTTCCGGCGGCGTCTGCTCGAGGGCCGCGCGCACGCCCTGCACGATGCCGTCCACCTGCTCGGCGATGGCCTTGCGAACCTCCTCGGAGGTGATCGTCACGTTCTGGGGAATGCCGGAGACAAGGTCGCGTCCCTTGATCTGCATTTCCTCCTCGGGGTCGATGGGGCAGGCCGAGGCCAGCTTGATCTTGATGGATTCCGCGGTGGTCTCGCCGATGAGCATGTTGTACTTGCGCTTGACGTGGACCATGATGGCCTCGTCCATCTTGTCGCCGCCCACGCGCACGGAGCGGGAATAGACGATGCCGGAGAGCGAGATGACGGCCACTTCCGTGGTGCCGCCGCCGATGTCCACGACCATGCTGGACACGGCTTCCTGGATGGGCAGATCGGCACCGATGGCGGCGGCCATGGGCTCCTCGATGAGATAGACCTCGCGGGCACCGGCGGATTCGGCGGACTCGCGCACGGCGCGCTTTTCCACCTGGGTGATGCCCGTGGGCACGCAGATCATGATGCGCGGGCGGACCATGCGGCGGGAATTGAGGGCCTTGGTGATGAAGTGGCGCAGCATGGCCTCGGTCACCTCGAAGTCGGCGATGACGCCGTCCTTCATGGGACGGATGGCCTCGATGTTGCCGGGCACGCGGCCGAGCATGCGCTTGGCGTCGTGGCCCACGGCCAGAACCACCTTGTTGCCGCGGTTGTCGCGCTTGACGGCCACAACCGAGGGTTCGCTCAGGACAAGTCCCTTGCCGCGCACGTACACGCAGGTGTTGGCGGTGCCGAGGTCGATGGCCAGATCGTGGGAAAAGACGCCGAGGAAGGAATCCAGAAATTTGGGCATGTTGGTCAGCAAGCCTCGAGAAAAGACGGGCGACCCGAGGGTCGGGATGTGAACTGCCGAAGCATGGCCGCGCCTTGAAAGAAATTCGGGGCACGGAAAAAGACCCCGCAAACCCGCGGCCACGGAGGCCTTTTGTTCCGACAAAACAGGGAATAAGTCAAGACGGAAAGGCGGGAAGGGCGGGCACGACGCCGTTCCCAAGCAGATTCAGACATGTGAAAGGAGCTTTTGCGAGCCTGTCTTGCAAGGGGCACACAAAAGCAACGAAAGCTACAGCCAGATCGTTGGGACAAGGAGTTTTCAATCAGCCAGAACACGTTCATTCCCCTAAATTTTCACGAAAAGGACACACCGGGTAGCTAGATCCCCCGTCAGAGAGGGAATTTTTTGGGGTGTCCAAATTTTCGCTTTTTGCGTTGGCGCGGCATCACTCTACCCTCCTTTGCCACTGCCAATCAAGGCGTGATCGAGGTGTCGTGATTGCGGTTCCTTCCCCTCCTTTCCATGCGACTCTGTTCACTGTAATTCATTGTTATTGTTGAGTTTTTCGGCTTCGGCCGCTTTTTTCTTCTCGTTCTTCCTGGCGGCTCTTGCCATTCGGGCCTCACGCAGCAGGGTTTCCTTGTTCTTGCTGCCCTTTGGACGGCCTCTTCCAGCCTTTGCCCTCATCTCCGCTTCTCGAGCCTCCCTCTCCAGCGTTTTCTTGTTCTTGCTGCCCTTGGGACGACCCGGGCCACGTTTGACAGCCTGTTCTTTTGCCTTCATTTCGGCTTCCCTGGCCTCTCGCTCCAGTGTTTTCTTGTTTTTGCCGCCTTTGGGACGACCCGGGCCACGTTTGGGGGGCAGCTCTCCTCTTGTCCGCATCTCGGCTTCCCGAGCTTCCCGCTCCAAGGTCTTCTTGTTTTTGCTTCCCTTCCGCCGTCCTCGCCCGCGTGGCACCTCCAGCTCGGGCAGTCTCCGAATCAGTGTGTAATCAGGGCCTTTCGCCGCGTTGTTCAGCTCTTCGGCAAACACCTTGAACCTACGATGAGGGGGAAAATAGCACTACACGAAACCAAAATCACGCCGAAATTTTGAAATCTCTATAAATCCTGGAACAGTCTTGATCTCCAGCACATTATAGATGTCTTTAACTTTTTTATCTGGAGTGTCGACTTTAATTATGTCTTCACTACTCTTGAAACAATGAAATGCTTGCAATAATGATATAAAATCAGTCACTGAAATATTTAGTTTTTTAATAGACATTCTAATATCTAATAATATATTTGCACATATAACATCCAATAATATTTTACCGTTTATTGTCTCATTATACCATTTATTTAATGGTAAAATTCCAGTATAGTGTTTTGTAGTTTTGAAATATCCTTCAATATCTGTTCTTGAAATATAGAGATCAAGAATTTCAGCAGGAGAAACATCTGCTTTTGAAAGTAAAATAAAATAACATTTTTTATACGCTACCCATTCTAATTGTGATTCATCCATCACCTTTACTTTGTCTGGATTATCGTTATAAAATTTTCTATTTCCTTCATCTGCTCTTAATTTATCAACATATATATGTAAAAAGTTCATGTCCAAAATATTTCTGTTTTATCTTTTTTCCGAAATAAGACCCTCCTGCTCTAAAAAATTGATAATCTTTTAATTTATTAATATATGGGCGAACTTGTTGAGTAAAAAGAGTTGTATAGTGAAACCCTAATCAGACTGGAGCTTTACCGATAAAGGATTTATTATCATCTTCGCACATTTTTCCTATTAGCTCCTTGGACACGTAGCCTGAATCCAGAACAAAGCTATCCAATGAAATATTAATACTACTTTTTACATCTTCGACTATTGTGATTAACATATTAATATAATTTATATTTCCTGGGAATAGTTTGTACCATACTAGTCTCCCTGTAGCTTTATCCAGTACGAAAGCAAGACGCTCTTGTTCCTTTACCCCATCTATCCCATGATTGCCTACATGTTTGATCGTGTTGCGCGCAATTTCGTTCGGCAGAGGTGTCGAGTCAACATAGCAACAATGCCCAAACTCCGAACTCTGCTTTCTCATGTGAGCCACATATACCTGAAAGTAGTCTTTTCGCACATGATCCTGCCCCATGTCGTGAAAAAATGGGGAATCGCTCCTTAGACTAGACAGTGAGATCTCCGGAAAGACGTGAGAAATCACAGACTTGATGGCAAATCCTTGACAGTTTTCCTTGCCGCCGTTTTTGAGAATGGTGTGCGCAATGTGGACATACAGCCTGGCCAACAGTGTTCGGTCGGGAAATGCTTCTTCCAAAATTTTGGCGTGGCCTGACTGGTGCAGAAAGGTCATTAGCCAATGAACATCGGCAAATGTTGTGTGCTGCTCGGGAGATACCTTGAGCTTGGCCACGCTTTCTATGCGCTCGTCCTCAACACTGACAGTCTCGAACTTGTTGTCGTCGAGCCGATATTCGACCAGTCCCCTGATTGGTGAGTTGAAAATTCCAGTCCGTCTGTCATCTGAGAGCCAAAGGACTGTGCCGAGTTTTTCGAGCACGACCTGTTTGGAGTGATATTTTGTAATTACTCAGCGCAACGCTGTAGACCCCACGGTCAGCCGTCATGGAGAC
>CAZWOT010000232.1:0-3915 GCA_964635595.1 uncultured Desulfovibrio sp. | reverse complement strand
GTGAGGAACTCATGTTGCAGGATTGCCTCGCTGCGTGAAACCTGGAAACAGGTGCTCTTTCATCGATTCTTTCATCGCTGCTTTCTGCACGCACGGACAGCCGCCCCGCGGCACAAGGAGAACGACACATGAAGAAACGAATTCTCGGGAAGGACAAGTACGCCCTCGAGGTATCCGCGGTGGGCTACGGCTGCATGGGCCTGAGCCACGGCTATGGCGCCATTCCGACCGAGGAGGAGTCCATCCGTCTCGTGCGCAAGGCCCACGACCTTGGCTGCACCCTCTTCGACACGGCCGAGGTCTACGGGCCCTTCGTGAACGAGGAGCTCGCCGGCAAGGCCGTGGCCCCGTTTCGCAAGGACATCGTCCTTTCCACCAAGTTCAGCCCCTTCCTGGTCGGCGGGCAGGCCGACACCTGGACCTGCGAAAAGCTCACCCGCGAGGGCGTGCGCAGATCCCTGCACGAGAGCCTGAAGCGCCTTGGCACGGACTATGTGGACCTCTACTACCTGCACCGCGTGCCCAACGGCTGCCCGCTTGCCGACATCGCCGGCTGGGTGGGCGAGCTCATCGAGGAAGGCAAGGTGCGCGCCTGGGGCATGAGCCAGGCCACGGTCGAAAACATCCGCGTTGCCCAGGCTGTGACGCCGCTCTCCGCCATCCAGAACGAGTTCTCCATGATGGAGCGCATGTACGAGAAGGACGTCCTGCCCCTGTGCGTCGAGCTCGGCATCGGCTTTGTGCCGTTCTCCCCGCTCGCGAGCGGCTTCCTCTCCGGCAGGTACTCGAAGGACAACGTCTACGAGGGCGACGACGTGCGCCGCGTCATCACCCGCTTCGCCACCGAAAACGTGGTGGCGAACCAGCCCCTGCTCGACCTTCTGCACAGGTTCGCGGACGAGAAGGGCGCAACCCCTGCGCAGATTTCCCTTGCCTGGATGCTCAAGAAGGCCGCCAACATCGTGCCCATCCCCGGCATGCGCAAGGACGAGCGCATCATCGAGAACCTGGGCGCGGCCGACGTCGAGCTGACCGACCAGGAATACGCGGCTCTCGAGGAGGCGCTCTCGCACATCACCATCCACGGCAACCGCACGGACGAGGACATCCAGAAGCTCGGCACCGTGCGCGCCCAGTAGGCAGATTTCGCAAGAAAGCCGACAAATCGCGGCAGGACCTGTTTCCCCAAGGACCGATCCTGCCTTGCGCCCGCTTCCCCAGTCCTCCTCCATTCCCGGGAAGCGGGCGTTTTCTTTAGCTTTTTGGCAAACGTTCCCGGCAAACGCTCCTTGGGGCGCTGAAGAAGACCTGCCGGACCTATCTGGCATCCCTGTCCAGATGGATGATGCGCCCCAGAATTGGCACGGGCAGGGGATTGTGGCGCGCGAGATAGCCGCACACGACGTCCACGTCCAGGCCGTCGCGGAAATTCGGGCCCATGGCCGTGCTGAAAATCACCTGTCCGTCGCCGCCCGAGGCCAGGAAGTCCGTGATGATGACACGGTAGGTTTTGTCCGGGTCGAGGGCGGAGGCAATCCCGTTCTCGTCCACCGTCTTCACGTCCGTGACGCGAAAGCCCACGGGCATGGAGGGATCGATCACGTACCTGAGGCCCGCCGGGTGCAGGAGCCAGGTGCCGCGTCCGCCGTCCTTGCTTGCGCCGTGTTCGAGGACGTTCAAAAGATCCCGGCCCTTGAGATCGCGCAGGACGTGGCTGTTGCCGAAGGGGAGCATGGCCAGGACGTCTCCCCGGCTGATGTCGCCCTTCGGAAGGCACGCGCGCAGGCCGCCTGCGTTCATGAGGGCAATGGTCGCGCCATGGGGCCTGCCGAACTCGAGCATGGCATCCGCCGTGATGAGGCCGGCCGGGCACTCGCCGGTGCGGCAGGCATCGTGTCCGTTGGAGAGACTGATCTCCTGATGGCCCACGATCTGCTGGCGAAAGGTCTGAAGCCCCCGTGCCGCCTCGTCCACGAGCGCGGCCATGTCCCTGTCCAGCGGCATGTCCGCCTCGAGGCGCACGGCCTGGCCCCGCCAGGCAACGGGCACGCCCTGTGCGTCGAAGTCGACCTCGAGATTGCCGAGGTATTCGGCCCAGTACTTGGCCGTGACCAGAAGGACGGGATTGCCCGAGGGCGAGCGCTCGACAATGGGGTAGGGGCCGTGCTCCGAATCCGGCCCGAGATAGAAGTGGTCGTGGCCGGAGACGATGACGTCCACGCCCTCCACGGACCTGGCAAGCTCCCTGTCCCTGGCAAGGCCGAGGTGGCTGACCACCACGACATGGCGGATGCTCATGGCCTCCAGCTCGCGCACGGCCGTCTGCAGGGCCGTTGCCGTGTCCGTGAAGCGGGTGTTGGGACAGGCCTTGGTGAAGCCCACCTCGCGCTCGTTGGAAAGCCCCACGATGCCCACGTGCATGTCCTCGAGATTCTTGACCACGTAGGGCTGCCAGAGGTTTCTGCCGTGCAGGGGGCATCCGGGCCCGGGCGCGAGATTGGCCGCCACCACGGGAATGGCGATGTTCTCGAGGGATTTGGCAAGCGGCTCGCAGCCCTCGTCGAACTCGTGGTTGCCGAGGGTCATGGCGTCATAGGCAAAGCGGGCGTTGGCCTTTTCCTGAAGTTCCCTGTGGAAGGCCGAATGAAAGAGGCTGCCCACAAGCTGGTCTCCCGCGTCGACCACGATGACGTTCCCGCCCCGTTCCTTGGCCTTTTTCTGGGCATGGGCAATGCGCGCGTAGCCGCCGACGGCATTTTTCTGTTCGTCGGCAGGCGTGCCGTGGTCGTTCAGGCCGGCAAAGGCCGAGTGCATGTCGTTCGTGTGCAGGATTCGCAGCGTCGCCTTCCCCGTGCCGCCCGCGCTGCCAGACGGACTGGCCCAGGCCGGTTCGGCAGCAAACGCGCCCGTGAAGGCAAGAAGCACCAGGGAGCGGGCAAGAGAGGCCCATGAGCCGCGCAGGCGGACGGAATTGGCAAGAGGAGACATTGCGGGATACGTGAACGGACATGAAAGGGGGCCAGCGGGGGTATTCAAGGAACAATACCAGAATTTAGAACTCCCACGCAAGGTTGAGCCCGATGTTTGCGGCCACGAAATCTTCGCGAAAGAGCTCCACCCCCGCCTCGAGATTGGCGGAAAGGCCCGTTGTCCCGGCAAGGCGGATGCCGCCCTGGACAAGCATGCTGTCGCGTCCGGGAAGCTCGCTCTCCGAGTCGAAGTCATGGGCTCCGTATCCGGCAAATGAGGCGGAAGTGGCGAACTCGCCGTCCAGAAGCTCGTGGCGCCAGGCGGCAAGAATGTCGAAGCCAAGGATAGTCCCGTTGCCGAGCGTCGTCTGCCAGCCCGCGTGGGCACCGATATTCATGAGAAGCGATTCGTACACGCTCTGGTCAAGGCGCAGCCTCGCGGCCTCGCCGTCCTTTTCCGAGAAGGCGGGTCGGTTCAGGAAGGCGTACTCGAACCAGGCAAGCGGCCCGAAGGAAACGGCACTCTCGTCAAATTGGACGGTGAAGTCCTTGCCTCCGCCGAGCATGACGGCCCCCGCAAAGCCCGACCAGCGCGACTCTGTGGAGCGGTGGTAGGAGCCGATGTGGATTTCCCGTTCCATGTCGCCGGACTCGATGCCAATGCGGCCCTGGCCGGTCAGGTAGACGCCGTCCCAGGCTTCCGGTGCGAAGAAGGCCTGCAGGCCAACGAAAGCGGACTTCGTGTCGGCCTTGGCCTCCTGGCCGTCGTCCACATGGGTGCGGCGTGCCGCAAGGGCCACGTGCCCGCCAACGCTCAATCCCGAGTCGAAATGCCTGTCCGCGCCAAGGAGAAGGCCCACGCCTGTGCTTTTCCAGGAGGAAAGGCCGCCATGGGTGCCCTGGAAGGCGCCGCCGCCATAGGGTGTTGCCCAGATTTCCCAGTCCG
>CAZWOT010000231.1:0-3953 GCA_964635595.1 uncultured Desulfovibrio sp. | reverse complement strand
AGTACCTGACGCCCGCCCGCGAGGCCGTCTACAAGATGGTGGCCCGCAAGATCCGCGACGTCATGGGCTCCTCCGGCAAGGCCGAGAGCCTCTAGGCCGGCGTTCGATTTTCGCTTCCTTTGGGGGCGCGTCCTTTATCCAGGGGCGCGCCCCTTCGTCTTGCCCTGCCCCGATGCCGGGCAGCAAGGCACGTGCAGGCCGCAGGGTTCGGCCGGCGCTTCAGGCGTCCTCGCTCTCGAGCGCGGTGAGGTCGTAGTCGCCGCAGTCCACGATGTCGGCCCTGACCATGGCGCCCGGGGCCACGTGCTCGCCGCTCACGTAGCACATGCCGTCCACGTCCGGGGCCTGGAACCAGACGCGCCCGTTGTGGAGGCCGGGCCACTCGGGGTTCACGCTGTCCACGAGCACGTCCTGGCGCGAGCCCACTTCCATTTCGAGGCGCTCGCGGCTCAGGTCCTGCTGCAGTTCCATCAGGATGTTTCGCCGCTCCTCCTTCACCGCCTGCTCCACCTGGTTCGGCAGGGCGGCCGCTTTCGTCCCCTCCTCGGGCCAGTAGGTGAAGACGCCAAGCTGGGTGAAGCGGTTGCGCTCGACAAAGCGGCACAGATGCTCGAAGTGCTCGTCGGTCTCTCCGGGATAGCCCACGATGAAGGTGGTGCGCAGGGCCGCATCGGGGATGGCTTCGCGGATCCTGTCGAGCACCCGTTCCGGCTCGATAGCGAAGGGGCGCCCCATGCTCCGCAAGATATCCGGGTGGATGTGCTGCAGGGGAATGTCGAAGTAGGGGAGAAGGGCGTCGACCTCCTTCACGCAGGCAAGAAGCTCGTCCGTGACGCCCTTGGGGTAGAGGTAGAGCATGCGCAGCCACTTCACGCCGTCGATGGCCCCGAGCTTGCGCAAAAGGGAGGGAAAGGCGTCCTTGCCCCCGCCAAGGTCGTGGGCGTAGTCGGTGAGGTCCTGGGCTATGAGAACGAGTTCCTTCGTCCCCGTCTCCACGATGCGCCTGGCCTCCTCCACGAGCTCGGCTTCGGGCGTCGAGCGCAGAGGGCCGCGGATGGAGGGGATGGTGCAAAAGGAGCAACGGTGTCGACACCCCTCGGAGACCTTGAGGTAGGCATAGGAAGGCGGCGTCGAGACAAGCCGTTCGCCAGGCTCGGCCTCGAGTCCCAGCGCGTCGAGAAGCGTCCTTCCCCAGTTCTCGCGATCCTTTGGCTCCAGCCAGAGGTCCACCTCGGGCAAGCCCGAGGAAAGGTCGCCCGTTCCGTAGCGGCCCACCATGCAGCCCGCGGCTGCGAGCAGGGGACGTTGTGCCTTTCTGCCCCCCGGGACTTTCGCGGACTTCGGGGACTTCTTTCTGCCCAGCTCTGCGAAGTCGAGGAGAGTGCGCACGCTCTCGCGCACGGCGGGCTCGATGAAGCCGCAGGTGTTCACGAAGACGACGTCGGCCTCGTCCTCGCTTTCCACGAGCCTTGCAGACGGCCCGAGACTTCCCACGAACTTCTCCGTGTCCACGCGGTTCTTGGGACAGCCAAGGCTCTTGCAGTAGACCGTGAAGGTCCCAGCACTCCTGGACGGTCGACAGGAATTGGGAAAGGCATTGGCGTTCAAGCGAAGGACTCCCTCGGTGCATGGCAAGGACAAAAAAACGGACGACGTCGGCAAGGGCAGTGTACAAGGGCAGTGTGCAAGGGCTGAAAGTGCACGGATGCGGCGCGCTGGACAGGAGCGAAAACAGCAACGGGCACCGACAACGAAGGGCGGTGCCGCAATTGCCCATGACCCGGACCGGACACTTTGGGCCACGCACATGCGCGGGGCCTTCATAGCCTTTGCCCCGCACAAAATCCAGAGACCCCAATGGGCTCGAACACTGGGGGCACTCGGATCCAAATGTCGTTCCGGGGAGCCGGCTCCAATCATCTCGCGTCGAGTGGAGTCCAGGCATCTCGCGCCCGACAGTTGGCGTCTGGGCGTGGGGTCTGCTGGGCTGCGCCGAGCTGTCGAACTGTTTGTCTGGTTGCTCACACGCTCAGCTAAATGGTAAAGACGGGCAAGGAGAATTCGGGATCTGTTGCACGCTCCTGAGTTGTCTTTCCGTGACTTTCCATTGCGATCGACTTCGCTGACCTTCAACGACATGCCGTTCAAAGATGTGGAGCACAGTTCGATGACACGACTGGAAGACCTGGTTCCCGGGTGCAGCCTTTCCGGAATCGCTCCCGGGAAAGCCCTGGTTCGCGTGGTCGAGATCCACTGGCAGACGGACGCTTGCCTCACGATCACGTGCGCGGACGACAGCGGCAGGACGACGGTGAAGACCCTGACGCGCGGCGGAGAAGAAGTCCGGGCAGTGACTGTGGTCGACCCCGCCCTCCCCTGGAGCTTCACCGGCAACAGCGCAGACCTCGTTCTCGCCGCGGAGGCATGGCGCATGCGTCATGCCTGGCTTTTCGACCCCTTCCTGGCCATCCACACCTGCGACGTGGATCCCCTGCCGCACCAGATTGACGCCGTCTACGGGAGAATGCTCCCTCTCGTTCCCCTGCGCTTCGTCCTCGCCGACGACCCGGGCGCCGGCAAGACCATCATGACCGGCCTTCTGATACGCGAGATGCTGGCGCGGGGCGACCTCGAGCGCTGTCTCATCGTCTGTCCGGGCAGCCTGGCCGCGCAGTGGCGCGAGGAACTGCTGCGCAGGTTCAATCTGCATTTCGAGACGGTCGACGATGTGCGCTCCGCAAAGGACGTGTTCGCCGGGAAGAGTCTGGTCGTGGCCCGCCTGGATCGTCTCGCCCGCAACAACGAGCTCCTCGAGGCTCTGGAGAAGACCGACTGGGATCTGGTGGTCTGCGACGAGGCCCACAAGATGTCCGCCACCGTCCACGGCGGAGAAATCCACGCCACGCGACGCTTCCGGCTTGGCCGACTGCTCTCGTCCGTGGCCAGAAACTTCCTGCTGCTCACCGCCACGCCCCACAACGGCAGAAACGAGGACTTCCGGCTCTTCCTCTCCCTGCTTGATCCCGACCGCTTTGGCGGCGTGGCCGGATCCGGAGCGGGCTCCCTCGACGTCACCGACATCATGCGGCGGCTCGTCAAGGAGCAGCTGCTCGATTTCGACGGCAGGCCCCTCTTTCCCGAGCGGTACGCCTATACCGTCTCCTACGAACTCTCCCCCGAGGAACGCGAGCTCTACGAGGCCGTCACAGACTACGTGCGCACCCAGTTCAACCGGGCCGACTCGCTCGCAGGAGAGCGCAGGACGACCGTGGGCTTCGCCCTGACCGTTCTGCAGCGGCGACTGGCCTCCTCGCCGGAAGCCATATGTCGCTCCCTGACGCGACGCCGCGAACGCCTGGAAAAAAGACTCGAGGAGGCGCGGACTACAGGTTTCGCGCACTCGGAGCGTTTCGCCTGCAACGCCGACGGGCGGCTTCAGTCCCTTTTCGAGGGAGGTTGGGACGAAGACGAGTGTCCGGAGGAGGATCTGGAGCGGGCCGAAAACTTTGCGGACGGCGCAAGCGCCGCGCGCTCCCTGGCCGAACTGGAGGCGGAGACGGAAGTTTTGAAGTCCCTCGAAACGATGGCCGAACGGGTGCGGAGATCCGGAAGGGATCGCAAATGGACCGAGCTCGCCAACCTGCTCCAGGACAACCGTGCCATGTACGACGTGGCCGGAGAACGGGAAAAGCTCATCGTCTTTACCGAGCACCGCGACACCCTGACCTATATCATGGACAGGATACGCTCCCTCCTCGGCGATGCCGAGGCAGTGGTGCACATCGACGGCTCCATGTCCCGCGCAGAGCGCCTGGCCATGGAGAACAGGTTCAAAAACGATCCAAAGGCCGTCGTTCTCGTGGCCACCGACGCCGCCGGCGAGGGACTGAACCTGCAGCGGGCGCACCTTGTGATCAACTACGATCTTCCGTGGAATCCCAACCGCCTGGAGC
>CAZWOT010000230.1:0-3955 GCA_964635595.1 uncultured Desulfovibrio sp. | reverse complement strand
AATTGGGGTAGTCGAGGGGGTTGCCGGCCTCGATCTCCTCGTTGAACTCGACCACCGTGCCCTTGTCGAAGACGTTGTTCACGTACCACTCGGGCTCCATGGGGAAGTGGTGGCCGCAGTTGCTGCACACGCCCGCGAACTCGGCGAAGAGATCCGGCCCCCAGAGATCCGGGCAGCCGTAGAGCGAGGCGTTGGGGCAGGAGACGGCCTGGTCGATCTTGTAGCGCGGCGAGAGGTAGTTCCACAGATTGTGGCGGTGCTCCTCCTTCCAGGTCGAGAGCGAGGTGAGCTCGCAACTGACCTCCTCCTTGTCCCTGTCCTTGCCGTCCTTGCCGAAGGGCTTTTTCAGCCAGCTCTTGAATACCTCCCACTCGTTCTCCATCTCCTCGACGAAGGCGTGGATCTTGCGCTGGTGCTTGCGGTAGAACTCGTACTTGAACTCGTTGACCGGCGTCATGACAATGTCGTCGAGCCAGCTCAAGGTGCGCGCCATGAAGGGGCGCTTGTCCACCGCGGCCTGCTTGGAGAGCTTCAGAAACTTCGCCTGGCGGCGCTTGACGAGCCTGTTCTTGTCGGCCTTGGAAAGGCTCCAGCGCACGTACATCTCGTCCAGGTTCACGCCCGGCTTGTGGCGCTGGGACAGGGCCAGCTTGCGGGTGGGCGCGAGCTTGCAGGAGAGGATGGCCTCGTCGGTGGCGAGCAGCATTTCCTGGCGCAGCTGGCGGAAGAAGTCGAAGTGGTAGGAGCGCGCGCCAAGCGGCGGTTCCTGGATGATCTTGTCGATGTAGCCGAAGCGCAGGTTGTCCTCGGCCGTGATCTTCAGGTTGAAGGCGCACTTTTCCACCAGCTCCTGCGGCGGACGCTCGCCGCCGCGGCAGTGGCCCTCGATGGCGGCCGCGCCCTCGGGAGAGATGACCGAGTAGTAGCCGTCCGAGAGCATGAGGCGCTTGTCGGCAAGGCCGATGGCCTCGGCGCCGCCCGAGCCGCCCTCGGAAATGACCGAGACGACCGGCACGCGCAGGCCCGCCATGCAGTAGATGTTGCGGGCGATCTGCTGGGCCGCGCCCGGATAGTCCTCGATGGGGTAGGAGCCGGGGGTGAAGATGTAGGTGTGGATGGGGATGCCCTCGGTCTCGGCCACGCGCATGAACTGGCGGGCCTTGGCGTTGCCCCAGGGCTTGACCGAGCCGCCGTTGCGGAATTCGGCCCCGTGCCCCTTTTCCTGGCCTATGACCATGACCGACTGGGTGTAGCGCTTCTTGCCGCGGCGACGGATGATCACCGCGCGGGCAATGACCATGCTGGGGTCGATGCTGTGCTCGTCCTGGCCGCCCACCTCGGTGAAGTTGTCGTAGACGTTCTCGAGAATGTCGCGCAGGCAGATGCGCTGGGGGTGGCGCACGATGCGCACCTTGTCGAGCGGGGTGATGGACGCGTCGAGCCTCGCCTCCACATACTTGAAGAGATCCTCGAGGGCCACGATTTCCTCGTAGGGGTTCTCCATGTCGCCCTGGTTGGCCTTGGAGGTGAACTCGTCGAGCTTCTGCTGGAGAAGCTGGACCGAATCCGCGTGCTTGCCCGCGAAGATGTCCTGTATGTAGGAGAGCCTGTCGTTGAGGCTCTGGATGCGCTTCAAAAAGAGATTGTCCATGTGCTTCTTGTGTTTCCGGCTACGTGCCTTCCTGTCAAATCCCTGCCGCCGCTGCCCGGCCCCGGCCTTGCCGCCCCGGTCGCGCGGCCCTTGCGGGGTCCGCGCCCGAAGGGGCTGGAATGCGGACTAAAATGCGAGGATGTTCGGCGTCTTTTCCTTCAGGAAGGCGATGTTGTTCTTCATGGACTCGCCCGCGGCGTTGCTGCCCTCGAGGACCAGCTCGTTCAGGAAGGCGAGACCGCGCTCCTTCAGCTCGTCGAGGTCCTTGCCCCAGATGATGGCGAGCGCCAGGTTCGGGTCGAACTCGGTGGGGATGTCGTAGTTGGAGCTCGGCACCTGGGTGTGCACGGAGAGCCAGGAGTGCTCCTTCCACTTGAACCTCTTGATGGTGCCGACCCAGGGGGTGAAGTTGTTTTCCGGCGACTCGGCGATGATGCGGTACTCGAGCGCCACGCCTTCGAAGGTCACGTCCTTCTGCGTGTAGCCCAATGGCTCGCCGAGGCCCGTGCGGATCTGCTCGGCAACGAGATCCACCCCTTCCTGGCCGCGGATGCGGGCGATGCGGGCGGACACGCCGTTTTCCACCTGGATGCGGGTGTTCACCTCCATCAGGAAGGGCATGCCCTTGCGGGTCACTATCCATTCCCAGGTGCCCACGCTGTCGTAGCCCACTTCCCGGGCCATGGTGAGCGAGTACTGGGTGATGGCCTCGAGCACCAGGGGCGCGTCGAAGCTGTACTCGTTGCGGGAGGGGTCGAAGCCGGGCGCGACTTCCAGGCGCTTCTGCCGTCCGGTGGACTGGATGGAGCAGTTGCGGGTGCCGAAGTGGACGGGATTCTTGCCCGAACGATCGCCGATGATCTGGACTTCCAGGTGGTTGAAGTCGGTGACGCGCTGCTCGATGAGCACGCCCTCGTCCTTGAACTGGCGCGCCGCGTAGTTGCGCACCCTGCGGTAGACCGAGCGGAACTGGTCGATGTCGTCCACTTCCTCGATGCCCATGCCGCCGCCGCCCGCGGAGGCCTTGATGAGCACCAGGGGATGGTCGATGCCCTGCTGGTGCTGGAAGTCGAACACGTCCTCGGCGATGTTCTCGGCCTCCATCTCGTCGTAGATGGGGCGGTCGGATCCGGGCACCGTGGGCACCCCGAGGCTTCTGGCCAGACGCTTGGTGTTTATCTTGTCGCCCAGCTCGCGAATGATCTTCCAGGAGGGGCCCAGGAAGATCATCTTCCTGTCGCGCTTGGTCACGCGGCGGGCAAAGCGGAAATCCTCGGCAAAGAAGCCGTAGCCCGGATGGACCGCGGTGCAGCCCGCGACGTCGGCCACGGCCATGAGCTCGTTGGCGTCATGGTAGGAGGACACCATGTAGACGCCGTGCTTGCCGCCATGCTTTTGCGCAAAGGACACGTGGGCCGAGGCGCGATCCTCGGGCGTGTAGATGGCGGTGAAGGCCACGCCGAGCTTGAGGCAGGCCTGCATGATGCGGATGGCTATCTCGCCGCGGTTGCCCACGAGGACCCTGTGCTCGCGCAGGTCGGAAGCGGAATTCTCCAAAGTCGGATCTCCCATGTATTTGTGGCAGCGTCCGGAGTCCCGTACCCCGGCGCGAAGGAACATACATTTTGCGAACAGAAATTTTCTCTCAAAAAGGGCGTCGTGTCCAGAGGTGGCGGTTTTTTCTGATCGGCCGCCATATATGCCGAAAAGCCGCGCCATAGCCCGGCTACGCACGGCGTCTGGAACGCGGAGGACACACGCCCGGCTTCCACAGCGCACTTCTCCCTTGAGACGGGCCGGGAGTACAGCATCAGGGGGCATGGGCCTCGCTTTCTTCACGTGAAGCAGGCGAAACAGGGAATCAAGCATTATTTTGGGGGATGGCGGGATCCGGCCCCAGTCAACCTGAGGATCTGGGACGGGTAGTCACGCTTCGCGTGCTCGGGGGCGCTGCCCCCCGTACCCCCACCTCTCGCCGCCGAGGAGGCTCGGGGAAGCGAGGGGACGTCATGCCCCTCACTTCCCCGTCCTTGGAGCTTGGCCCCAGCAAGGGGCAATCATGGCATTTTCGCGGCATATGCACCCTCGCTGCGCTCGGTCCGCCATATGCGAAAAGCCTTGACTGTCTCTCTTCAGGGACATTGAGGCGCACGTTTTTCACGCTGTTCGCCGAAATCGTGACCTCCTCCTGAAAACCGTTCTAGTAAAAATCTGGCAAGTGTCCAAAAAAAATTCTTGCTCCCTCCTGAACGTGAATTTTCCTAAAAACGGTACGCACACGCTCAAAAAAATCTAAAAATGCTC
>CAZWOT010000229.1:0-4051 GCA_964635595.1 uncultured Desulfovibrio sp. | reverse complement strand
GATCAGGTGAGCAATACAGATTCGACTTGCCAAAAAACCGTCTTGTTTCAGGCCCTTGGGTCGAAATGCGTCATATTTTGACGGCCCGGGCACGCCTTTTTTCAAAAAAATTTGTCCATTTGCTCTTCGTGTCACAAAGACCGGCGCAGGTGTCCCCATACTGGCCCGTTTGGCGGGTGCAAACACGGCTGTCGCGCACCTGCAACATTGGTCGCTTTCCATGTTTCACAAATGATGCTGGATAGTTGACTTTTCACAAGCGGCTTTCGGCTCCTCTTGCGATTTGTGAAAAAGTGCATTAGTTTGCGGCCTGTAAACGGGAGCGCACCTCAATCCCTTCCCTCAAGGTCCCCCTTCGCTGCCCCGCGTGTCCGGTCAAATCTCTCAAAGGCCCCCCTTCCTTCCGACCGTACGGGCACAAAAGAAGCACGAAACCCCCTTCAAGGTGCTCCACAATCCCCCCAAAGCCGTCGACGCCACCAGTCGTCCCCAGGACCCGTCCGGGTTTTGGGACGTGTTCCGTTTTTGTTTTTTTCCATTTCCCTTTCTTCCCGGCCTTTTTGGCCAATCCCCATCGAGAGAGGAAGCATCATGAAAAAACTTCTCTTCTGCGCCATGGTTTTTGCCTGCGCCTTCACGCTGCTCGTCCAGGCCGGCGAGGCCCGTCCCCTGAAGCTGCGTCTCGGGCACCCCATGGCTCCCGGCAACAACGTGACCCTCGGCTACGAGAAATTCGCGGAGCTCGTGAAGGAAAAAAGCAACGGCGAGATCACCATCCAGATCTTCCCCAATGCCCAGATCGGCAACGACCGTGTGACCACCGAGGCGGCCCAGGCCGGCACGCTGGACATGACCTCCAGCTCCACTCCAAACATGGCGAGTTTCCATCCCCATTACATGGCACTGGACCTCCCCTACGTCACGAAGCCGGAAAATCAGCAAAAGCTGTATGACGCCATCGACAACGGACCTCTCGGTCAGTACTACCGCGAGCTCTCCCGCTCCATCGGCCTCGAAACCCTGATGTTCTCCGAGTACGGATACCGCAACTTCGTCTCCTCCACCCGTCCCATCAACAGTGTGGACGATTTCAAGGGCTTCAAGGTACGCACCACCGACTCGCCGGTGGAAGTGGAAGTGGCCAAGGCCCTCGGCATGAACCCCGCTCCCATCGCCTGGGGCGAAACCTACACCGCTCTCCAGCAGGGCACCGTCGACGGCGAGGGCAACACCTACTCGCTCCTCAACGACGCCAAGCACACCGAGGTCATCAAGTACGCCACCAACAGCCGCCACAACTATTCCATGCATCTTCTCATGATCAACAAGAAGAAGTGGGACAGCCTGACCGACGAGCAGCGCCGCATCATGCGCGAGGCTGCCGACGAGGCGCTGAAGTATGAGCGCGAGATAACTGGTCCTCTGGAGCAGAAGGCCTACGAGGACTTCCAGAAGGTCGGCATCAAGTTCCACGAGTTCACCGAGGAGCAGTTCCAGCAGCTGTACGACCTCACCCAGCCCGTGCGCGACAAGTACAACAAGGAAATTCCCGCCGAGCTGACCCAGATGATCGCGGACACCCAGAAGTAGCCTCCAGGCGATTCTTCTGCCCCGCGATCGGCCTTGGGGGCCAGGCCCCGAAGGCACTCTGAACATCTTCCCGGGCGGCGGGCCGCCGCAAGGCACCCGCCGCCCGCCATCGACATAGAGAGGCGTCCATGGCAACCGCAGCCGCAACCGCTGAACACAAAAGCACGTGGCAGTGGCTCGACGACAACTTCGAGAAAATCTTTCTCGTCGTCGGCCTCATTGCCATCATCTTCTTCATCACCCTGCAGACCTTCTACCGCTACATCGTGTCCAACGTGCTCGAGACAGCCGGCGCCATGGTGTGGAGCGAGGAGATCTCCCGCTACATCTTCATCTGGATTACCTATCTTGCGGTCTGCGTCGCCATCAAGTCGCGCTCGAGCATCCGCGTCGACATCATCTACGACAAGCTTCCCGATCGCTGGAAGGACGTGAGCTGGCTTGTCGTCCACGGCTGCTTCCTGCTTCTGACCATAGTCATCGCCGTCACGGGCTGGTCCCAGATCGAGCGTCTTCTGACCTATCCGCAGTACACGACGGCCCTGCGCATCCCCTTCCTGATCCCCTACCTCATCCTGCCCATCGGCTTCGGCCTCATGAGCCTGAGGCTCATTCAAGACATGGTGCGCCAGGCAAGACGCTGCGGCACGCGCGACACCACCATCGGCCTTGTCATCCTCTTTCTGCTGGGCCTGCCCATGTACCCGGTGATGATCAGCCTGTATGTGACGCACTCCACCTTCCTCTACGACTATATCTCGCCCCTGCCCGTCCTCTTCGGCTACTTCATCACCATGTGCGCCATCGGCGTGCCCATCGCCATTGGCCTTGGTCTCTCGAGCCTCGCCACCATCGTCTGCGCGGACACCCTGCCCATGGAGTACGTCGCCCAGGTGGCCTTCACCTCCCTGGACAGCTTTCCCATCATGGCCATCCCGTTCTTCATCGCCGCGGGTGTGTACATGGGCGCGGGCGGTCTTTCCACCCGCCTTCTCAAGCTCGCCGATGAAATGCTCGGCGGCATGTACGGCGGCATGGCCTTGACCACGGTCGTCACCTGCATGTTCTTTGGCGCCATTTCCGGCTCCGGCCCCGCCACCGTGGCGGCCATCGGTTCACTGACCATCCCGGCCATGCTCGAGCGCGGCTACGAACGCTCCTTCGCCTGCGCCATCGTGGCCGCCGCAGGCGCCCTCGGCGTCATGATCCCGCCCTCCAATCCCTTCGTGGTCTACGGCATCTCCGCCCAGGTCTCCATCGGAGACCTCTTCATCAGCGGCATCGTTCCCGGCATCCTCTGCGGCCTCGTGCTGATGGCCTACTCCTACTACTTCTCCAAGAAAAACGACTGGAAGGGCGAGGTCCGTCACCGCTCCGCAAAAACTCTCGGTGCCGCAGCCTGGGACGCCAAATGGGCCCTCATGGTCCCGGTCATCGTGCTCGGCGGCATCTACGGCGGCTTCATGACACCCACCGAGGCTGCGGCCGTGGCCGCCTTCTACGGCATCATCGTGGGCATTGCGATCTACCGCGAAATCAGTTTCAAAAAACTGTGCGAGTGCAGCATCGAGGCCGCCGAGACCTCGGCCACCATCATCGTGCTCATGGCAATGGCCACCATCTTCGGCAACATCATGACCATCGAGGACGTGCCTGGCACCATCGCCCGCGCCATTCTCGACTTCACGCAATCGAAGATCCTCATCCTGCTCATCATCAACATCCTGCTTCTCATCGTCGGCACCTTCATGGAGGCCCTCGCCGCCATCGTCATCCTGACGCCCATCCTGCTCCCGGTCGTGACCGGCGTCGGCGTCTCGCCGCTGCACTTCGGCGTCATCATCGTGGTGAACCTCGCCATCGGCTTCCTCACCCCGCCCGTGGGCGTGAACCTGTTCGTGGCGAGCGGCATCTCCGGCACGAGGCTCACGAGCATCGCCCGCGCCGCCCTGCCCATGCTCGGCCTCATGATCATCGTGCTGCTGATCATCACCTATTTCCCCGCAGTGCCGCTCTGCATTGTCGGAACCGGCTACTAGAGCGGTTTTACCTTGAAATCCAATATGTCAGACGGACATGCCCGGACTCACAGAACCACCACCCGAGATAGCATTAAGCTTCAAGATGAAACCGCTCTAGGGCCCTTCAGGCGTGAGCGCGTGAGACTTCGGGCTGCGGCCTGACGGCGAAAAGCACACAGACGCGCGCTTTCGACCTCAAATCCAGGGGCAGGCTTGACAGGAGCCTGCCCCTTTTCCCTGGATCGGGGCGAGGCTTTATGTTCCCCAAAGCCGTCGGTTCCCAAGCCCCTGCCGGCCTCGTTCGGCCTGCCAGCGGACAAAACCAGAAAAAAACATGCTCACCGACCCCTCGCTCTGGCTTTTTGCCTTCGCCTGGTTTCTCGCGGGCTTCGTCAACGGCATCTGCGGCATGGGAGCCGCCATGGTGGCCCTGCCCATCG
>CAZWOT010000228.1:0-4054 GCA_964635595.1 uncultured Desulfovibrio sp. | reverse complement strand
GGCTTTCGCGGCGGCAAGGCCGTGGCCACGAGCATCGGCGTCTTCCTGCCCCTGGCCTTTTTGCCAACGCTCGTCTCGTGCCTTGTGTGCATCGCCGTCATAGCCCTCACACGCTTTGTCTCCCTGGGGTCCCTGTGCCTTCTGGGCTCGCTCCCCATAACGCTTTTCGTCTCAGGCGAATGCAGCTTCATTCCGCTGGCCTTGGCGCTCTTTGTCGTGGTCGCCTACCGCCACAAGGAAAACATCGCCCGGCTCAAGGCCGGCACGGAAAACCGCCTGACCATCGCCCGTTCGGGTCAGGCCAAAAACGGCAAGAAAACGGACGCGTAGGGGCATCTCCCACGTTTTCCCCGCGTCGACCTCTTGGAGAAACATTGGAGGAGAATCCGGATGTCGCTCGACTTTCCCACCTACCGCGGCGATCTTGAGTACCGCTGCCTTGGCTGCGGCGGCACGCACCCCGCGGACAGCCTGCACTACACCTGCCCGGACTGCGGCGGCGTGTTTCTTCTGCGCGACAGGAATTTCGATCAGCTGAAGAAGTTCGACGGGGCCTTCTGGCGGGTGGTCTTCGACAAGCGCCTCATGACCCGTACCTCCGCCTTAAGGGGCGTCTTCGCCTACTACGAGCTTCTGGCCCCCATGCTGGAGGAAGAGGACATCGTGTATCTGGGCGAGGCGCACACGCCCATCATCGAGGCCTCTCCCGCCCTGAAGGGACAGATTGGCCAGGCCTTCGCCTTCAAGAACGACGGCCAGAACCCCAGCGCCTCCTTCAAGGATCGCGGCATGGCCTGCGCCTTCAGCTACCTGAAGTGGCTCTGCAGGAAGAACGACTGGGACGAGGTGCTCACGGTCTGCGCCTCCACGGGCGACACCTCGGCGGCAGCGGCCCTCTACGCGTCCTACGTGGGAAGACCCCTGAAGAGCGTGGTCCTTCTGCCCCACGGCAAGGTGACCCCGCAGCAGCTGGCCCAGCCCCTTGGCTCCGGAGCCACCGTGCTCGAGCTTCCCGGCGTCTTCGACGACTGCATGAAGGTGGTCGAGCTTCTGGCCGAGAACTACCGCGTTGCCCTTCTGAACTCCAAGAACTCCTGGCGCATCCTGGGCCAGGAAAGCTTCGCCTACGAGACCGCCCAGTGGTACGGCTGGGACGTGTCCGATATCTGTCTCTTCGTGCCCGTGGGCAACGCCGGCAACATCACCGCCATCATGTCCGGCTTCCTGAAGCTCCACGAACTTGGGGTCATCACGAAGCTGCCGCGCCTCTTCGGCGTGCAGAGCGAGCACGCGGATCCCGTGTACCGCTACTACGCGGCGCCGAAGGAAACGCGCCAGTGGAAGCCCGTCAACGTGCGTCCGAGTGTCGCCCAGGCGGCCATGATCGGAAACCCCGTGTCCTTCCCGCGCGTGCGCGAGCTGGCCGAGCGCTTCATCGAGCAGGGCGGCGAGAAAGCCTTCCAGGTGGTGCAGGTGACGGAGCAGCAGATCATGGACGCCATGATCACCGCTAACCGCAACGGCCATGTCGTCTGCACCCAGGGCGGCGAGACCCTGGCGGGCCTGGTCAACGCGAAGAAGCTTGGCCTTGTGTCCGACAACGAGTTTGCCGTGCTTGATTCCACGGCCCATCAGCTCAAGTTCAGCGGCTTCCAGTCCATGTACTTCGAGAACGCCTTCCCGCCCGAGTACGGGGTGAAGCCCGATCTGAACCTCGCCAACAAGCCCGAGCTCCTGCTGTCCGTCTCCGAGCGCGAGGGCAAGAGCGTGGAGGAGTTCGCGGCCGAGGGCGCGAGGGCCGTGGTCGAGCGCCTGAATCTCAAGAGCGTCAAGGAATAGCCGTCAAAGGCGGCAGGTCGGGCCGGCCTCGCCCGCAATGACCGAAATCAGACGACGCGGCGTCAGGGAAATGCCCCCTGGCGCCGCGTCTTGATGTGTGGCTGGCAGGTCCTGGCCCCTGGCGCTGTTCCAGGCGGCTCAGGACGCGCGTTTTTCGGGAAGCCCAAGGAGCCTGCGCCAGCGGGGAAGGTCCTTCTCGAGGCAGAGATAGCCGTCCGGGACCCTGACGGGAGAAGGACGTTCGAGGGCCTGCCTGACACTTGCCACGTCGTGGGTCCTCGGAAGCCCTTCCACGTCCTGCAGGGGGCAGAGGTCGAAGTCGCCTGCGGGCTGCATGACGAGCACGGGCAGTCCCATGAGGGCGGCCTCGAGGGCCGCGGTGGTGGAATTGGAGGCCCAGACCACGGGACGGGCAGCCAGTTCCTCGGGCAGGGGCGTGGTGACAACCACGGGCTTGCGGGCATCGCCCAGAAATTCCTTCAAAAGCTCGTCCACGGGATAGTAGGGGTGGGGCTTGATGCGGCATCTGTCGACGGAAAGGACGCCTTCCTTCACGCATTGTGCGAAAAGCTCGATGTGGGCCCTGGTCTCGTCAGCAAAGAAGCTCGTCACGAGCAGAACGGTGTCGGAAAAGCCCGTCGTCCCGGCGGCATTCTCCCCGCTGTCCCTATCCCTGCCGGCCAGGTCGGCGAGATAGAGGTAGCGCAGGGCCTCGACCTTGGTCAGGCGCGTGTCCGGCACCTGCGCCTCGCGCCACTGCGCGCAGGCACTCTCGCCGTTGCCGGCGATGGCGTCCGGCTGGAAGCTTTCCGTCTCGGCGGAGTCCCAGGTGCGGCCGTCGTCGAAATAGCGAAAGTCCGTGGGGCGGATGGTCGAGTGCTGGGCGCCGTAGACGGGCCCCGCATGCAGCTCGTGGGCGTGATGGACGAGCATGCGCTCCCAGGGGCAGTTCTCGAGGGGAAAGGAGACAAAGCGCTGGGAACCGGCCTCCTCGAGATAGTTTCTGATGCCCGCCTCCTGCAGGCAGCGCTCGAGGCCCCTCCAGCCGCGAAAGCTTTCGATGTAGTCTCCGCGAAGCAGGGGCCAGAAATCGAGCTTTGTGCCCTCGTGGCGGAAGGCTTTCGACACGGGCTTCTCGATGCGGGCGCTGGCCCTCGACAGCCGCACAAAGCGCCAGAAGGCTTTTGCCATGTCCTTCGCGCCCAGAAATTCCTCGAGGTAGTTGAAGGACACGCCGCCAGCCTTTCTTTTGGCAAAGCCTCTGGCCCAGGACACGCATCGGGCAAGGCTCCCCTGGGGCGAGGGGAAGCGCACGAAGAGCCAGCGTACGGGCGGGGCGTCGTCCTGTGCCAGAACGTCGTGCAGGCTCTCCCAGTAGCGGGAGCGGAAAATGCCCTCGTCGGCCTTTGCGACGTCGATGTTGGGGAAATAGGTGGCGATGGTGCCTGTGGTGCCGGCTGCATCGTCTGTCCTTTCAAGCGTCGTTTTGGGCAGATGGCGCTTGACGAGCAAAAGCCAGTGGGCAAGGCGTGCAAGGGCACGCAGGAAGGGCGGCGTTGCCTCATAGAGGGCGCGCAGACCGGACGGCCTGTCCTTCTCGACGACCGTTCCCTGAACGAAGCTCCAGCCATACGCCTTGCACAAGGCCTCGAGCATGCCGCACCCGGTTTGGGAAAGCCCATGTACCTCGAGAACGACGCCGCTTTCGTCCCCGGCTTCGTTTCTTGCGGTGCAGGCGTTTTCCTTCAGCCAGTCTTCCACGGCCTCGAGCAGATGCAGGGTGTAGAGAGCCGGGGTTACCTTGGGGTGCCGATCGTAGAGAAGGGAGCACCACCAGGCGGAGAGACTCGAACCCTGCTTCAAGACGTCGCAGAGCTTCCCCTTGGGCGTGGGAAGGCTCCCCATCTCGTATGCCCAGGCGGCGTGTCTTGCGCGGAAGGCCTTGAGCCTTGCGGAAAGATGGGCGGGCATGGAGACGGCGCCTTCGGGCACGTCCCAGGCATCCAGCACGAGGGCTGTGGAATCCTTCGGACAGGAGGAAAGAAGCGATTTCGGGAGCAGACAAAAGCGGGACATGGGGGGCTTTTCAGTTTTTTGACGTTGTGTCGGGGGAGACTTTGGAGGGTCGGGACTGGCGGTCCCGATGCCGGCTATGTCTTTGGTTCTTGCTAGATTTTTACGGGATCGCTGATTTCAGTGTTCGGGGGAGGCCACT
>CAZWOT010000227.1:0-4070 GCA_964635595.1 uncultured Desulfovibrio sp. | reverse complement strand
GGGCCGTGCGGTCGAAGGGCGGAAGATTGTCCGCCTCCACGATGCGGCACACGGCATTGAGGTACATGCGGATGCCGGCCGCGTTTCTCGGCATGACGTCGGCAAGCTCGGCCTTGATGCGGAAGAGCTTGCCGAAGCGCTCGTCCGCGTCGAGAAGGCCCTCGTAGACGAACTCGTCGCCGATGAGGATGACCTTTACGTCCAGTGGCACCGGATCGGGCCTCAGCCCCTTGGAGCGCATGGCGGTCTCGGGAAGCTCCGAGTTCTCGTCCATGCGGGCCATGCCGGTGCGAAGCGAGCGCAAAAGCCCCTCCCAGGCCACGGGGTAGTGGAGCAGATCGTCCATGCGCAGGACAAGAAAGCCGCCGTTGGCGCGATGAAGCGAGCCGGACTTTATCAGGGTGAAGTCGGTGACGAGCGCGCCAAGCTCGCTTTCGCGCTCGATGCAGCCGAGCAGGATGCTTGCGGTCGGATGATCCTCGAGGATGATGGGCGCGCCCTTCTGGCCGCCGTTGTCGACAAAGAGGTTCACGCGGTAGCGCGAGAGCACCTCGTCCCGGCTCCAGGGGGCCTGGCTTTGGGAGGCGGGCTGGCCCGCCTCCTGCTTGGGCTTCGGCGCAAGGAGGCTCTGGGTGCTCTCGAGCATGTCCTTGTGGAGCTCGGCAAAGTAGTCGGAAAGCTTGGCGGCGCTGTCCTCGAGCTTCGCCTGTGCGCACAGCTTCATAAGCCTGTCCGTCAGAGGCTTCATGTCCTGCACGAGCACCTGGGAGAGCACGGCCTTCTCGAGGTCCTTTTCCTTGTCCTGGAAGCCCTCTTCCGTGCGTGTCAGCTCCTGCACGAAGCCCGACATGCTCTGGACGAGATCGGCGCTCCTGGTCTTGAGGGAGCGCTGGACCTCCATGTCCATGCGCGAGAACTCCTCGTCGCCCACGCGCTTGCCCTCGACGACCGGAAAGAGGGTGATGTTGCCGCCCTCGTCGAAGTCCAGCGTGAAGCCCTTGTCCGCTGCAAGGGTGTTCATGCGGTCGAGAAGCTTGTTGCGCTCGGAATGGTAGGACTCGACCAGAAGCGCGCGCTGCTTCATGTAGCCGGCACCATGGATCTTCGTCTCCATGTGGGCGCACACGCTTTTCAAGACTTCCTGCATCTGCTCGCGGAACTTGCGGCCCTGGCCCTGGGGCAGGGCTATGAGGACCGGCTTTTCCGGATCGTGAAAGTTGTGCACGTAGACAAGATCTCTCGGCGCCGGGAGCTTTTTGGCCACGGGGGTCAGGTAGTTCCTGATGATGTGGCTCTTGCCGAGGTTGGTGGAGCCCGCGAGATAGACGTTGAAGCCCGAGGTCTTGATGTTGAGGGCGAGATCCAGCGCCTTCATGGCGCGGTCCTGGTAGGGCAGGCGCCCCTTGGCGGCAGCGAGCTTGAACTGCGTGCTGTCGTCCACGGGGATGAGGGCCGGGTCGTAGGTCGCGTGCAGGCGCGAGGACGGAAGAGGTGCAGGTATGGCCATCTTGGTTGCTGGTCTCTAAAGCGTGTGTGCTTGTGTGCGAGCGGGCTTCGGGGAAGAAAGGCCGGCAAGAGATCCGCCTTTCAAATTCGATTTCGACGTTTGCGCCCTGGCGCCCTTGGACACTTGTCTTTTTGGGCCGACAGGGCCGGGCGAGTTTGTGGAACAGGCGAAAGACTCGGAGGGCGGCGAAACGGCCGTACCTCGCCGCAAACGCCTTCATGCCCTGTCATGTACGCTGCGTACAATTGGGCGGTGGGCATTTGCCCGGGCAAACGCCCCTTCTCCCCGCATCGCATGAAAATGCGGGGGCAGCAGGAAGCCGTCCGGCCAAGGCAGGCCCGGGCTTGCGGACGGGCTTTCAGGCCTTCACCTCGCCCTCGCCGTAGAGGCGGGCGAGGATGGCGCCGGCACCCCGCGCCTTCAGAAGTTCGGCCAGATCCCTGCCAAGGGACTCGGCCTCTTCCTTGGGTGCCGCGAGCTTCTTGCGGAAGAGCTTGGAGCCGTCGGTCTCGGCCACAAGGCCGTCGAGGCTGAGATTGCCGTCCTCGCCGAGGTCCGCGTGGGCGCCGATGGGCACCTGGCAGCCGCCCTCGAGCTGGGCCAGAAAGGCGCGCTCTGCCGTCACGCAGACCCTTGCCTCGGCGTCCTCGAGGCGGCCCACAAGCTCGAGCACGCGCGCATCGTCGGCCCGGCACTCGATGCCGAGCGCTCCCTGGCCCACCGCGGGCACGAAGAGGGCAGGGGGAAGCGCGCTCATGAAGGGTGCCGAGAGCCCGAGGCGCTTCAAGCCCGCCGAGGCAAGGACGATGGCGTCGAACTGGCCTTCTTTGAGCTTTTTGATGCGCGTGTCCACGTTGCCGCGCAGCGACACGATCTCGAGGTCCGGGCGAAGCCCCAGAAGCTGCGCCTGGCGGCGCAGGGAGCTTGTGCCGATTTTCGAGCCGATGGGCAGATCCTCGAGGGAGGAATACTTCTCGGAGCACAGGCAGTCCGTGAAGTCCTCGCGCTTCGGCACGCAGCCAAGAACCAGGCCGTCCGGCAGCACCATGGGCACGTCCTTGATGCTGTGCACGGCGAGATCGGCCCTGCCGTCCATGAGCGCATCCTCGATTTCCTTCACGAAGAGGCCCTTGCCGCCCACCTGGGAGAGGGGCACGTCGAGAATCTTGTCCCCGTGGGTGTGGATGATGGAGAGCTCGACCTCAAGCGAGGGATCGAGGGATTTGAGGCATTCCGAGACATGCCTGGCCTGCCAGAGGGCAAGCTGGCTGCCGCGGGTAGCTACGACCACTTTGGCCATACACTAGTGCCCGCAGCTCGAGCAGTGGCCGCCGGAGCAGGAGCCGCAGCCGCAGGAGCCTCCCGAGGAAGAGCCCGCGTCCGATCCGGAGCTCGAGCCCGTGAAGCAGGCGCAGGCCGAGAGCAGGCGATCGGTGTCCTGGCTGCCGCAGGAGGGGCAGGGCACGGTCTCGTCGGCCGAGGCGATTTCCTCGAAATGGGCGTTGCACTTGTGGCAGGTGTATTCGTACATGGGCATGACGATGTAAACCTCGTGTCTCGTTGTTTTTTGGTTTGTCTGGACTTGTCGTGTTTTTTGGGAGCTGTCCCTGGTCGTTCGGTCGGGCTGTCCCCAAAAGGCCTCCTGCCCCAAAAGCGGCAGGGGACAAGGGAAAAATTCGTTTTTCGGGCCTAATCCTGGTCCGGCTCGTGCACCTTGGGGAACTCCAGGGGGCCCTTTGCCTCGCGCTCGCTTTCCACGAGCATTTCCTTGAGGATCTCGGGCTTGCCGGAGAGATAGTAGTCCACAAGCTCGTCCATGAGGCAGACGAGGCTCAAGTGCACCTCGTGGATGAGGGCCTCCTCGATGCTGGGGCAGCGAAGCTCGAGGTCGAGCAGGTCGTTTTCGGCAAGGTGTCCGCCGTCGCCTCCGGTCAGGCCCAGGATGAACATGTTCTGCTCCCTGGCCGCACGGCAGGCCTCACGAAGGGCCGGGTGCGAGCCGTCCCTGGTCAGCAGGACGAGGATGTCCCCGTCGCGGCCGAAGGCCTCGATCTGCCTGGCGAGCGCCTGATTGGCCTCCTCGTTGGCGGGATCGTCCTCGGAGAGGGCGGGGGCGGCAAGCGCCGTGACGGGCAGGGGCACGCGGCCCTCGAGCCCCTTGGTGAAGCGATTTGCAAACACCTTCGCCAGCATGGCGGAGAGGCCGAGACCGGCCGCGTAGACGCGCTGCTCGCCAAAAAAGGCGAGCGCCAGGAGCTTTGCGGCCTCCTGCACGTCCTCGGCGAACATGCCGTAGAAGTCGTCCAGGACCTTGACGCTGGCCTCGGCGCGCTGGCTGATGATTTCCGGACAATCGTCCTTGAGACCGAGTATGGGCATGGAAACCTCGCTCCTTGCGCATTGGGCATGGAATGACGGGCCGTAAAAGGGCCGTGGACGGTTCTTTGGAAGAAACGGCCGTCTTCATGGACACGGCCCAAGGATGGGGCCGGCCCTGGGGGCCCTGGCAAGCAAAACAACATATATCCCCAAACGCCATTAGGCAAGGGATACGAAACCGGTA
>CAZWOT010000226.1:0-4107 GCA_964635595.1 uncultured Desulfovibrio sp. | reverse complement strand
GCTTCTACGCCTTTCTCAAAAGCGCCGCGTACATGTCTTCAAAGGGGCTCTCCCCGGGCGTTCTCCACTCGCCCTCGAGGACGAGCCCAAGTTCCTTTGCGTCCCGGCAAACGACATCCTCGTTCTCCGTGCGGGTCACAGTGCAGGTGACATAGACAATATGGGCGCCGGGTGTGGCAAGCTGTGCGGCCGAGGACAGAAGCGCCTTCTGGGTTGCTGCATGGGCCGCAAGATCGGGCATGCGGCGCTTGATGTCCGGACGCCGTGAAAGCACGCCAAGGCCGCTGCAGGGAACGTCGAGAAGGATGCTGCCCTGCCAGGACGCAAAGGGAGGCCGTGTCCCGTCGGCAAGAACGGTCTCGGGGCATGTCAGCCCAAGCCTTTCGCACTCCCTTGGCAGGCCCTTGAGACGCGTGCTCGAGGTGTCCGTGGCAAGCAAAACGTCAAGGCCCCTTTCAAGCATGGCGCAGGTCTTGCCGCCAAAGCCCGCGCACATGTCCCACCAGGGCAATTTTTGGCCGTCCCTTTCGGAAAGCCCTGCAAGGTCGAAGGCTGCAAGCGCCAGCTGGGAGCCCGCGGACTGGAAGCTCAAAAGCCCCTTCTCGGAGAGCTGCCGCAAATCTTCCCCGTTCGGCCCCGCTCCAGCGTCATCCCGGTCCTTTCCTTCGTCCTTGCCAAGGCCCGTCACGTCGAGCCCGCAAATGCCCGCGGCACCCGGAAGGGGCACGGCGCCCTTTTCCACAAGACGCGCCCGCAGGGCCTCGAAGCCCTCGGCCCTGGCGTTCAGGCGAACGACCTGGCGCGGACGCTCGAGGCTTTTCAGGAAGACAGCCCTTGCGCGCTCCTCGCCAATCTCGCGGCGAACAAGCTCGCCCAGTTCCCGGGGCACGCTCGCATGACGCAGGAAGGCCTGGTAGTCGTCCAAATCGTCCGGCCTTTTGTAGAAATCAAGTTTTTTGGGCGCGTCGCCCAGGCGTGTCAGGGCGCGAAGACCCCCGTTGACCGCCGAAGCGCAGCCGTTTCCCGCGAAATGCCGTGCGTCCGAGACGGTCTCGTTGAGGACGGCATAGACGGGCGCCCTTTCCTGGGCAAGCAGGCTGGCCGCAGCCGCCAGAAGCAGGGTCTGCACGGGCTTCGGGAAACGCCCGAATTTGGGGAAGACGGTCGAGAGAACGTACTGGGCGCGCTCCTCGAGGCGCACCGTGTTGTAGACGAGATCCACCCCCTGGCGCCGCTCGCTCCCGTGAAGCGGAACCTCGTCGAGCGCCATGGACACGGCCTTTTGCAGCTGGTGTCCCTGCTCCATGGCCGCAAAGGCCGCGAGCACGAGCTTGCGGCCCGAGTCGCGAAGCCTTGCTGCCTTTCCCCGCAGGAGCACCTAGGCCTCTCCCTGGACGGTGCCGATCTGGACGAGCTCCCTGCCTGCCATGCGCAGGCCGTTCACGAAGGAGGCCGCGTCCATGCTCTTCTTGCCCTGGGGCTTCAGACGCCCGACCTCGAGAAAATTGTCTTCGCAGGAGATGCAGAGCTGCCCCTTTTTCGCAAACACAAGCCCCGGGGCCTCGCAGGGCATGTCCGTGGCAGCCGCTTCTTCCAGGACCACGGCAATCTCGGACTCGCCAATCTTCAGGACGCAGTGGGCGCCCGGGTCGGGCGTGACTCCGCGCACATGGCACTCGACCGTCGCAACGGGCCTTGAAAAGCGGATTTTGCCGTCTTCCCTTGTCAGCTTGGCGGCGTAGCTCGCCTCGCCCGCCTGCTCTTTCGGCTGGCAGGTGCCGTTGGCGATGCCCTCGAGAACCTGGCCAAGCAGCGGCACGCAGTCCCTGCCCATTTTGGCGAGGAGGGAGCCTGCGGTCTCGCCGATGGTGGAAAAGGGCATGGTGGCGTAGACGGGTCCTGCGTCCAGTTCCTCGTCAATGCGCATGATGGAGACGGCCGTTTCCTTCAGGCCGTCCATGATGGCCCGCTGCACGGGCGCCGCTCCCCGATAGGCAGGAAGAAGCGAAGTGTGCACGTTGACGGGGGCGAATTTCGGGATGGCGAGGACGGAATTGGGCAAGATCATGCCGTAGGCCGCCACCACCAGAAAGTCGGGGGCAAGCCGGGCAAGGTACTGACACTCTTCCTCGTCCTTTTTGAGCGACAGCGGCTGGCGCACCTCGAGGCCAAGGGAGAGGGCAAGCTCCTTCACGGGCGAGGGCACGATTTTCCTGCCCCGCCCTGCTGGCCTGTCGGGCTGGGTGTAGACCGCAACAAGCTCGATGCCGGGATGGGAGGACAAGCCTTCCAGAATTTCCCGCGCGATGGCGGGAGTGCCCATGAAGACTACGCGTCTTCTTCCTGCCTGCGCTTCAGCCACTTTTTCACCTTCCCGTCGTAAAGGGAGCGCCTCAGGCGCCCGATGCGGTCGATAAAGAGCGTGCCCTGCAAGTGATCGGTCTCGTGCTGCACGATGATGGCCTCGAAGCCCTCGAGGTCGCACTCGTGCATCTTGCCGTCCCTGTCCTGGTACTTCAGGTGGATGCTGCTCGAGCGATCGACGTCGGCCCTGTAGCCAAGCGGCACGGAAAGGCAGCCTTCCTGCTGGCTTCGCATCGTCTCCCCGGTGAGGGTGACCTCGGGGTTGATGAGAACGACCGGATTGCGCTCGCCTTCCTTGGGCTGGGGGTCGTAGACCACGATCCGCTTCAGAACGCCCACCTGGGGAGCGGCGAGGCCCACGCCGGGCGCCTCGTACATGGTCTCGATCATGTCGTCCACAAGCTCGCGGATCTCGTCCGTGATCTCGTCCACGGGCTCGCTCACCCTGGCGAGCAGAGGATCGGGATAGAGCAGGATTTTTCTGATGGTTGCCATAGGTTCTGGCCTCCGGGGCGATTTTCCCCGCCTTTCGGGAAATCGTTCCGCCCTGCAAAAGCGCCCAAAACCGGAAAAGAACGTTCGTCCTTTCCCGGTTTTCGTGTGTCCCCGAAAAGGGGAAAGCCTGATCTTCGAGGAGAGCTTGTCCTTTACGCCTTAGCGGCCTCGCCCTTCTCGCCCTTTTCCGCGGGCTCGCGCAGGCGGATGCCGAGCTCGCGCAGCTGGGCCTGGGAGACCTGGTTGGGGGCGTTGGTGAGAAGGCAGGTGGCCTTCTGGGTCTTGGGGAAGGCAATGACCTCGCGGATGCTCGAGCAGCCGCCAAGGAGCATGACCAGGCGGTCAAGTCCGAAGGCGATGCCGCCATGGGGCGGCGCGCCGTACTCGAGGGCGTGGAAGAGGAAGCCGAACTGCTCCTCGGCGCGCTCGTCCGTGAAGCCCAGCGCCTCGAACATGGCAAGCTGCGTGTCCGCGGAATGGATGCGGATGGAGCCGCCGCCCACCTCGTTGCCGTTCAGCACCATGTCGTAGGCTCTCGCGCGGGCGTGGGCCGGGTCGTTCTTCATGACCTCGAGATGGCCTTCCATGGGCGCCGTGAAGGGATGGTGGCAGGCCACGTAGCGGTGCTCTTCCTGATCGTACTCGAAGAGCGGGAACTCGGTGACCCAGAGGAAGTTGAACTTGTCCTCGGGGATGAGGCCGAGCTTGCCGGCAATGTGCACGCGCAAATTGCCGAGCGCCGCGTTCACCATGTCGGGGTCGCCGGCCTGGAAGAAGATGATGTCGCCGACCTTGGCGTCCAGGCGCTCGCGGATGGCCTTGCGCTCGTCCTCGGAAAGGAACTTGGCAATGGGCGACTGCCACTCCTCCTCGGACTTGATCTTGATCCAGGCAAGACCCTGGGCGCCGTAGATGCGCACGAAGTCCGTGAAGGCGTCGATTTCCTTGCGGGTGAGGGCGTCGCCCCCGTCCACCTTCAGGGCCTTCACCATGGCGGCCTGGGCAAAGAGCTTGAAGCCGGAGCCGCGGGTGGCGTCGGTGAGCTCCACGAGCTTCATGTCGAAACGAGTGTCGGGCTTGTCCACGCCGTAGTCGCGCATGGCCTCTTCCCAGGTGAGCCTCGGGAAGGGAACGGGAATGTCCTTGCCGAGCGTGTCCTTGAAGACGCGCTGCATGAGCCTCTCGGCCACGCCCATCACGTCTTCCTCGTTGACGAAGCTCAGCTCCATGTCCACCTGGGTGAACTCG
>CAZWOT010000225.1:0-4148 GCA_964635595.1 uncultured Desulfovibrio sp. | reverse complement strand
GGCACAACCCCGCCACGCCTTGCTTCGAGCGCGGCTTTCCCATGCTCGCTTGCCAAGCAAATCGCTGAAATGGCGCCCCCCCATCTCGAAAACCGATCCCGTAAAAATCTAGCAAGAGTCAAAAGTTACCACACTAGAACGTCTCCCCGCCCTGGACGAGCGTCGAGACGGCCGGATGGCCCGCCAGAGGCATGTCCGCAACGGAAAAGGCACAGCAGAATTTCCCGACCGGGCCTGTGTCTATTTTGCCTTTTCGTTCGAGGCGCCAGCCTTGAGACCGGCCTTCGCTGCAAGCTTATCGAGTGCATCGGCGATGCCCTGGGCATCGAGCTTGAGCTCCGAGCGCTGCTCTCTCTGGGTCGCGTGCTCGATGAAACGGTCCGGTACGCCCAGCCGCTCGAGGACGAATCCTCCCCAAAGACCGTGGTCGCTCGCAAGCTCCAGGACGGCCGACCCGAAACCTCCGGCAAGGCTCCCCTCCTCCACGCTCAGGACGGCCTTGAAGCGTGAAAGGATGTCGAGAAGCTGCCTTTCGGGCAGGGGCTTCGCCCAGACGGGATCGAAGACAAGTATGGAGAGCCCGAGGTTCTCCTCGAGCGTTCTTGCTGCCTCCATGGCCGCCATAGCGCAGGGACCGACGGCCAAAACGGCCATGTCCGCGCCGTCTTTCAAGACCTCGCCCTCGCCCAGGGGCAGGGGCCTTCTCTCTTCCTCCACAGGCACGCCGAAGGCGGAGCCGCGCGGATAGCGTATGGCAAGCGGGTGGCCGAAGTCCGGGGCCATGGCAACGGCCCTGACCAGCATGTTGTCGTCCCTGGGGACGAGAATGTGCATGTTGGGAATGGGGCGCAGGTACGCCATGTCGAAGACGCCCTGGTGGGTGCCCCCGTCCTCGCCGACAAGACCAGCCCGGTCGATGCAGAAGGTGACGGGCAGATCCTGCAGGCAGACGTCGTGGATGATCTGATCGTAGGCGCGCTGCAGAAAGGTCGAGTAGATGCAGACAAAGGGCCGAAAGCCCGCGCAGGCAAGGCCGGCAACAAAGGTCACGGCGTGCTGCTCGCAGATGCCGACGTCGAAGAAGCGCTCGGGAATGGACTGCTGGAAGATGGTCGTGCCCGTGCCGTCCGGCATGGCGGCGGTGATGGCGACCACGCGGGCATCCTTCTGGCCGATACGCAGAAGCTCCTGGCCGAAGATGCGGGTGAAGGCCGGAAGGCCGCCCGAGGAGGTGATGAGCTTGCCCGTTTCCGGCACGAAATGGCCCACGCCGTGGTAGTGGGTGGGGTCCTGCTCGGCGGCCTGGAATCCGCGCCCCTTCTGGGTGCGCACGTGCAGGAGGACGGGGCCGTCCTCTACCGCCAGCGCCCGCTCGAGGTGCTGGCGCAGGGCGGGAATGTCGTGGCCGTCCACCGGACCTATGTAGGAGAAGCGGAAGGCCTCGAAGAGCATGCCCGGGGTGAAGAAGGACTTGAAGCTCCACTCGCCGCGCTCGGCGTACATGGCAATCTGGCCGCCCACCCTGGGGATGGTGCGCAGGAAGGCCAGCACGTCCTTTCTCGTCTGGCGAAACCAGCGCCTTGTCAGGGTGCGCGAGAGGAAGCGGGACAAGGCGCCCACGTTGGGGGCGATGGACATCTCGTTGTCGTTGAGGACAACGATGAGGCGCCGCCCCTGGTGGCCGGCCAGGTTCAGACCCTCGAAGGCCTCGCCGCCGGTGAGCGCTCCGTCGCCGATGACGGCGACCACGTGGTGGTCGAGGCCGGCGAGATCGCGTGCGGCCGCAAAGCCCAGGGCAGCCGAGATGGAGGTGGAGGAATGCCCCACCCCGAAGACGTCGTAGGGGCTCTCCTCCCTGCGCGGGAAGCCGGCGAGACCGCCCTTCTTGCGCAGGGAGGGAAAGGCGTCGTTGCGCCCGGTCAGTATCTTCCAGCCGTAGGTCTGGTGCCCCACGTCCCAGACCACCTGGTCCTTCTTGAGATTGAGGGATGCCAGAAGCGCCAGGGTCAGCTCCACGGTGCCGAGACTGGGGGCGAGATGGCCGCCGTTTTCGGCGCACACGCCCAGGATCCTTGCGCGCACTTCCGTGGCGAGGCGCTCGAGCTCGGCGTTGGTGAGCTCGCGGATGCCGTCGGGCAAATCGAGGGTCTGCAGATAGGCGGACAGCGTGTCGATGTGGGACATCTTCAGTTCACCCTTTCCACGGTGTAGAGGGCGAGCCCCTTGAGAAAGTCGAGCTCAGGCGTGTTCAGATCCTTCCTGCCGTCCAGGGCCGAGAGCGCCGCGTTTGCCCTGGCCGCATATTCGCGGGCCAGCTCGCGGCTTTTCTCGAGGCCGACGAGAACGGGATAGGTGTTCTTGTCCTGCTCCTCGTCGGAGTGGACGGGCTTGCCGAGGGTCTCGGTGTCGGAGACCACGTCCAGGATGTCGTCGGCAATCTGGAAGGCCACGCCAAGGGAGGCGCCATAGCCTGCGAGGGCCTCCACGCACTCTTTCGCAGCGCCCGCGAGGATGCCGCCGCACACGATGGAGGCGCGCAGGATGGCGCCGGTCTTGAGGGCGTGCAGATGCTCGAGGGCGGAAAGCTCGATGCGCCTGCCCGTGGCCTGCATGTCGAGCACCTGGCCGCCCACCATGCCGGCCGAGCCCGCGGCCTCGGCAAAGACGCGCATGGCCTCGACCAGCGCGCCTGCCTCCACCCCGCACGTGGCCATGAGCCTGAAGGCGTCGGCCTGCAGGGCGTCGCCGGCGAGAATGGCCGTGGCTTCGTCGAAGGCGCGGTGGTTGGAGGGCTTGCCCCTGCGCAAGTCGTCGTTGTCCATGGCCGGCAGATCGTCGTGCACGAGACTGTAGGTGTGCACCATCTCGATGGCGCAGGCAAAGGGCAGCACCTTCTCGAACTGGGTGTTGAAGAGGCTTGCCGCGGTCAGGCACAGGACGGGACGAAGGCGCTTTCCCCCGGCGAGAAGACTGTAGCCCATGCTCTCCATGAGACGCTCTGGCGCGCCCTTGACGCCGGCGCACGAGGCAAGCGCATTCTCGACGATTTTGCCGCGCTCCTTCAACAGCGCGAGGACATCCTGCTGGCTCATGGCCATGAAGCAAAACCTCCAGGGAAAGGACCGGGCGGACGGAAGGGCATGTCCGAAAAGAAGACACGACCCCAGAGGGAAGGACTTCCAGGGAACATGGGTCCCGAAGTTTTTCCCGTGTTCCAAGTCCAATACACCTTTTTGCCCGTGCTGTCTTGCACGGCAAATGAAGGCCATAAACGGGTCAAAGCCCGATTGGCCGGGAACTCGGGCAGGGTTGCAGGCACGAGACAAGGCGGCATGAGCCTGTCTTCCAGTGGGCGAAAAAATGCCCCGATGCTGGTCGGGGCATGGGAAAAGGCTGAAAAAATGCCGTGCTATTGCGACCGGGGCCTTGTCTACTTGTCGCCCAGAAACTCCTCGGCCCTGATGATGTGGCCGTTGAGCTCCTCGATCTCGTTGCGCACGTTGGCGAGCTTCTCGCGGCAGAAGGCGAGGCACTCGCAGGCTTCCTTGTACATGGCAGCACCCGTCTCGAGATCCACGTCGCCCTGCTCGAGGAGCTGGACAATCTTTCTCGCCCGGTTGAGATTCTCCGAGAAGGTGGACTCGCCCTGAGCGGCCCTTTCGGGGCTGTCCATGATGTCGTTGTCGGTCATGTTCCTCGTGTCCTTGTCTGATCCTGATATGTCCCTGGCGCGTGCTCGATTCCCAAAAGGAATAGACGGTTTCGCCGCCGGCCGCCCCACCGGGAGACCGGGGGCGCATGCGGGGCATCAGTGCCCGCACTCGGTCGGCTCGAAGGGAGATAGCCCGGGGCGGCGGCTTTTTCAAGTGCGTGCTTCAAGGAAGGTTGCCAAGGCCCGAGCAGTCGCCGGGCTCGCGGCCGTCGAACGTGTCGAAGAGGGACATGTACTCCCTGACGACGGATATGGGCGTGAACTGAGCCCTGCGGGCGGCACCCTCTCGTGGAAGAGGTTGCGGACGACGATCCTGTACTTCGCGCACTCGGGGATGGCCGTGAAGGCGAGATGCATCCGGTAGTATCCGGTAGTTTTCCTTCGTGAATTTTTCTGAAAACGGTACAACCACCCTTCCAAAGCTGTTCGCCTAGCC
>CAZWOT010000224.1:0-4158 GCA_964635595.1 uncultured Desulfovibrio sp. | reverse complement strand
ACAACAACAAAATAAAACTTATTATACGCAGAGCTTATGGGTATAGAAATATTGTTAATCTAAGACGACATATATATTATTGCTGTGCCAATAGAGACAAAATTTATGCCGCTGCATAGAAAATAATAGATTTTACGTTCAACCCACACCTATGGACGAAGAGCCTGTCATTTTTAGTAATTATCGTTTGCACGCGACTGTGCATCTTAGAGCGGTTTCATCTTGAAGCTTAATGCTATCTCGGGTGGTGGTTCTGTGAGTCCGGGCATGTCCGTCTGACATATTGGATTTCAAGGTAAAACTGCTCTAGAAATCGGCCCAAATGTAAACACAAAATTCTTTTTAGGGGTGCTTGTGCCTGCCACACGATAGGATCTAATAAGATAAAGATATGGAATTCCGTTGTTTCTTCTTGTCCCGACAAACATACGTACTCCTTATTGGGGCAGACCAGGGTATAGCCGGATGATGCTCTCTACATACCAAGGTCATAAAAATTTTGTCAAGACAAAAAATATCGCCTGAATGGCCAGTCTGGCCAATTTCAGGCGAGCAGGCTAGAAAATCGGGCCTAAAGACGGGAAAAAGTACGGCAAAAGGTAGCCTTGGCGGTTGCGAAAAGCAAACCGCAAAATGCCGCTTTGTCAGCCATTTCAAGTACTTGAAGCTTTGCAGGCTTTGCGGGTTCCGGCTTGCCTCGATTGGGGCAGGTGCCGTATACATCTTTTTTCTTTCAGGCAGGCGGCGTATTCGGGGCAAAGGCTCCATGCGCCCCATCTTCAAGGACCATCTAGCCGCATCGGGGCCATGACGGCCCTGGCGGGACAAACGGACAAGCCCATGAGCACATCCACTTCCAGCACTCCTTCCGGCAACCGGACTTCCCTGCCTCCCCTGCGCGTGGGGCTCGCCGGCATGGGCACCGTGGGCGGCGGTCTCGTCCGTCTGCTGTCCGAGCACATGGACATGATCGAGCGCCGCACGGGGCGCGACATCGTGCTCAGGAAAGTCCTCGTGCGCACGGCAACGCCCGAGCGCGCAAGGATGCTTCCCGAGGGCTGCGAGCTTGTCACCGACATGAACCTCATCGCCGACGATCCCGACATCGACGTGGTGGTGGAGCTCATGGGCGGCACGGGTGCCGCCCGTCAGCTGGTCCAGCGCTCCCTGGAGCACGGCAAGCACGTGGTCACCGCCAACAAGGCCCTGCTCGCGGAAAACAGCGAGGATCTCTTCGAGCTCGCGAAGGAGAAGGGCTGCATCGTGCGCTTCGAGGGCGCGGTCGCTGGCTGCATCCCCATTGTAGGCACCCTTCGCGATCCTCTGGCCGGCAATCCCGTCGAGTCCGTCATGGGCATCCTGAACGGCACGAGCAACTACATTCTCTCCGAGATGAGCACCAACAACCTGGACTTCGCCCAGGCGCTCTCCCAGGCCCAGGCAAACGGCTACGCCGAGGCGGACCCGACCCTGGACGTGGACGGCTTCGACGCGGCCCACAAGCTGACCCTGCTCATCCGTCTGGCCTTCGGGCTCGACTATCCCTTCGCGAGCATGCCCGTGCAGGGCATCCGCGGCATGGATCGCCGCGACATCGCCCTTGCCCGCGAGTTCGGCTACCGCATCAAGCTCATCGCCGAGGCCCGCCTGCACAAGGACGAGGCAACGGGCGAGTGCCGCCTCGAGGCCGGCGTCTTCCCGGCCCTCGTGCACCACAGCTTCCTCCTGGCCCGCGTGGGCGGCGTCTACAACGCCATCCGCCTCGAGAGCGAGGTCTCCGGCCCCATCTTCCTGCATGGCCGCGGCGCCGGCGCCCTGCCCACGGCAAGCGTGGTCCTGAGCGATCTTCTGGCCGTCGCCCGCGACTGCTGCCCCTTCAACACCGGCTACGCCGGCGACATCATCGAGAAGGCCAGGATTGTCCCGCCCGAGGACTGGCGCTCCCGCTACTACGTGCGCGTCATGGTGAACGACGAGCCGGGCGTGCTGCGCGACCTCGCCGGCTGCATGGCCGCCGAGGGCATCAGCATGGCCCAGGTCATCCAGAAGGAGAACGAGGAGAACGTGGTGCCCCTCGTCTACATGACCCACGAAACCACCGCCCAGGCCATGACCCGGGCTTTGCAAAGGGTCCAGGAAACCGGTATATTGCGCGCCGAGCCCATTTTCTACCGCATTCTCTAGCAATTCGTGAGGAAATCCCGAACGGCTCCTGCCTTTTTGGGGACAGGTTCGGGATTTTGCGGGACAGGAACGGGCAAGCCGCAAAAAGACGCCCAGGGCGCCAGCAACACACCAAGCCGCATCAGGGTACAGCCAAGCTGCAGCCGCAAGCCACACGGGGGCCAGTCATGGAAAAGATTTCCTTCTCCACCAACGTGCAGAACCAGTTCCTCGACATCAACGAGGAGGTGAAGTCTTTTCTGACCAGAAACTCGGACAAGGGCTGGAAGAACGGCTTCATCTGCGTCTTCTCCCCGCACACCACCTGCGGCGTGACCCTGAACGAGGGCTTCGACCCCTACGTGCGCCAGGACATGAACGACTTCCTCGCGCATCTGGTGCCCAACTCCTGGGGCTTCCAGCACTCCGAGGGCAACTCCGACGCCCACATCAAGACCTCCATGATGGGCAACAGCGTCCTCATTCCCGTTGAAAACGGCCGCATCATGCTGGGCAAGTGGCAGGTGGTGTACCTGTGCGAGTTCGACGGCCCCAGACTGCGCAGCCTCTACTTCTCCTTCATTCCCGCGGCCGAGTAGGGCGAAGGCTCTCGAGAGGGGAAACCGGAAAAATCCCCTTCTTGAAGACGAATTTCGCAAATTGATTGCAACAAACGGCGTTTTCTCGTGATTTTCACGAAAAGACGCCGTTTTCTTCTGGCATTTGGCCGGGCATGGAGGCTGTCCCCACGGACAGGCCTTATCGCGCTTGCCTCTCTTCCTGCCCTTCCTGCTTCTGCTGCGGGAGGGGCGCGTTTCCTTCCTTGCGGAAGAGGGCCAGATACTCCTGGTTGCCCTTGGGGCCCTTGATGGCCGCGGGGACCACCGAGAGGTTCCTGAGGCCCAGGCTGTCCCTCGCGAAGGTCACCACCTTCTCGACCGCGCGCATGCGCGCTTCCTCGGAGCGCACAACACCCTTGTCGGTCTGCCCGGGCCCGAGCTCGAACTGGGGCTTGATGAGCGCCGCAACATGGCCGCCGATCTTGAGCCAGCGCATGCAGGGCGGAAGCACAAGGGTGAGCGAGATGAAGCTCACGTCCGCCACGACCAGATCCACGGGCTCGGGGATGAGATCGCGGGCTGCGTTTCGCAGGTTGATGCCCTCGAGGTTGACAACCCGTTCGTCGTTCTTGAGCTTTTCGTGGAGCTGGTTCTTGCCCACGTCCACCGCATAGACCCTTGCGGCACCCCGCTGCAGAAGAACGTCGGTAAAGCCTCCGGTCGACGCGCCGGCGTCGAGGCACACGTATCCCGTCACATCCATGTTCGCGCTCTCGAGGATGGTGAGAAGCTTGTAGGCCCCGCGGCTTACATACCTGTCCTGTCCGGTGAGGGAAAAGACCGAATCGGCGGGATACGTTTGGCCGGGCTTCTCCACGCGCACGGGCAATGCCTTGCTGCCCTCGGCCGGCATGAGGAGCACCTCGCCTGCCATGATGAGGCGCCTGGCCTTCTCGCGGCTCTCGGCAAGTCCCTGTTCCTGGACGAGCTGGTCGGCTCTTTTCTTTCCCGTGCGTGTCGTCATGGGCATGGCTTGTAGCCGTTCGGGGCGCATGGAGGCAAGTGGGCCCATGCACGGGGGTGCAGATACGGAACCTTGGATTTGACTCCCTACCCCAAATTGCGCTTGATTTTGGAACTGGCGATTTTCTAGCGACAGAGATGCGCTGGTGCGTAGGCGATCTTCTATTGCATTTGAGGCATAGAGGCGCTCATCAGCAAGTCAACTACCAAAACAGTGCTTGATTTGGGAAGTGGCGTAAATCAACTTTTTTTAACACAAATCAGCCCAAAGCTTACACAGTTATTTTACTCAGGTACAGGTTCATCGACTATTTCGCGCACCAGTACCAACAGGTCTACGAGAAATACGACCGCTGCCTCCCTCCCGACAAGCTCGCGATGGCGAGACGGACCTACAAGAGTCACTGCACCA
>CAZWOT010000223.1:0-4160 GCA_964635595.1 uncultured Desulfovibrio sp. | reverse complement strand
GCCAGTCTGCGCCAGAATGGCGGCTATTATGTAGATAAAACAAGATTTCTGGAACGTTTTCTCTGGGCATGGCCAGATGCCAGTCTGATCACCCGCCCGAGGCGCTTCGGCAAGTCTCTCTTCATGTCCATGCTTGCCGAATTCTTTGATATCACCAAGGACAGTCGGAAACTTTTTGCCGATCTTGCTGTCTCGTCCAACGACGAGCTTTGCGCCCAGTGGATGAATCAATACCCCGTCATTTCACTTGCCTTTAAGGACGTCAATATGGACAGCCATGAGCTGGCCCTGAAAGAGATTCATTCTGAGGTTCGCAGATTCTGCAACAATCACAAGTATCTGCTGTCCAGCGAACTCGTGAAGGACAACGACAAGGACAATATGGAACAGTGTCTGTCAGATACGATCGACGAGTTCGAATTGGAGCACTCTCTCTACTCACTGACCAGTGCACTGTCCAGCTATTACGGCAAACATGCCATCGTTCTCATCGACGAATACGATGTCCCTCTCGCAAAGTCTGCCGAAAAGGGCTATTATGACGAGATGAGCGACTTCATGTTCAGCTTCCTCTCCCCTGCCCTGAAGTCAAATCGTTATCTCAAGTTCGGCATTCTCACGGGAGCTCTGCGCATCACCACGGATAGCATCTTCACTGGGTTCAACAATCTGATATGTTCCGATATTTCGTCTTCTCGCTATGCGGACATTTTTGGCTTCACCCAGGACGAAGTGGACAAGATGCTGGCAGATGCCGGTTTTGAGGACAGGAGGGACATCATCAGGGAATGGTACGGCGGGTACCATTTCGGGAACCGTACGGACATGTACTGCCCTTGGAGCATCACGAAGTACATGAGCGCTTTGCAAAAATGCCCCAGTGAACCGCAGGCCTACTGGGTCAACACAAGCGGCAACGCGCTGACCAAGGATTTTGTCGATCATGTACCGGCAAACATTCAGGACGAGATGGCCTCTCTTTTGGCGGGCAATTCCATAGACGCCCGGATTAACGAAATACTCAAATATAGTCAAATATACAACAATACAAACAATTTCTGGACATTTCTCTATCTGACAGGATATTTGTCGACTACAAGTGACAGCTGGAGCAGCAGTTCTTCTCGATACGATTCAAAAAGTCTGACCATCCCGAACAAGGAAGTACGACAATTTTTCAAAGATGAAATTGTATCCTGGTTCGTCAATATTTTCACAAATGACATCCAGAATGACTTCTTCGAGAAGTTCTGGGAGCCTGACGCACAAGGTCTGGAAAAGATACTCAACGAGAGGATACTCACAAGTACTTGTTTTCTTGACTACCAGTACGGCGAGCACTTCTACCACTCCTTTCTGCTGAGCATTTTCATCCAATACATGCCGGACTCCAATCGGGCTGCGGGAACAGGCATCCCCGATCTCACAATCCATGACAAAAACAGTGGGAGCGGCGCAGTCATAGAGGTCAAACGAGCCCGATCGGCGGAAGATCTGGACAAGTGCGTTCAGGCCGCCCTCGAGCAGATTGCGGATCGCAAGTACGACGAGCGGCTCAAGGTCGATGGTTGCGAACGAATTTTGCACTGGGGGATGGCCTTTTTCAAAAAGTCGTGCAAGGTGGCAGTTCGGGTCGCGACATCTGCCTGATTTGGTGCGCATGTCCTTTGCCAGTCATGCCGACATTGCCTCTGCCGAACTGGCGCACTCCGAACATGTCCGCCTGCATCCCCTCCAGGAAAGAGTAAAAACGCGGCTCCGTCCCCGGTCTTGTTCGAGTATCGGGGAAAGCGTCCTGTCGAGGGGATCAGTCGTGAGGGGATCAGTCGTCGCTGGAGCCGAAGTTGGTGTTCTCGTAGTGGTGTTCTCGTAGTCCAGTTCGGGCGCGGTGGAGCTCCCCGGCTGGCCCCCTGCCCAAATTGCACTTGATTTTTGAGCTGGCGCTGATGCATGCAAGGAGACGCACCGTCTGGCTCTGATTCTGCTTTCGCACCCGAGGCGTACGCCGATAGTACATCTTGTCGTGCGGAGTCTGTCACAGGTTGTCGCACCTGGATTGTCGCACCTGGATTGTCACACCTGGATTGTCACATATGGATTGTCACATATGGTCTGTTCAGCAGACTGTTTTGGACGTCAGAACAATGGAGAAGTCGTTATGCCCCCAAAATTTTTGGAAACGGACATTTTTGCCGAATTGCGCCAGAAAGGCGGCTACTATGTCGACAAGACCAGATTCCTGGAGCAGTTCCTGTACGCTCCGGCCAAAGCCACTCTGCTCACCCGCCCGAGACGCTTTGGCAAGTCTCTCCTCATGTCCATGCTGGCCGAGTTCTTTGACATCACCAAGGACAGTCGGGAACTTTTTGTCGATCTTGCCGTCTCGTCCAACGACGAGCTTTGCGCCCAGTGGATGAATCAATGCCCCGTCATTTCGCTAACCTTTAAGGACGTCAAAATGGACAGCTATGAGCTGGCCCTGAAAGGCATTCATTCTGAGGTTCACAGATTCTGCAACAATCACAAGTATCTGCTGTCCAGCGAACTCGTGAAGGACAACGACAAGGACAATATGGAACAGTGTCTGTCAGATACGATCGACGAGTTCGAATTGGAGCACTCTCTCTACTCACTGACCAGTGCAATGTCCAGCTATTACGGCAAATCTGCCATCGTTCTCATCGACGAATACGATGTCCCTCTCGCGAAGAGTGCCGAGAAAGGCTATTATGACGAGATGATCGATTTCATGTTCAGCCTCCTCTCCCCTGCCCTGAAGTCAAATCCTTATCTCGAGTTCGGCATTCTCACGGGAGTTCTGCGCATCACCACGGATAGCATCTTCAGCGGGCTCAACAATCTGGATTATATCGATATTTCATCTCCCGAGTATGAGGATATCTTCGGCTTCACCCAGGAAGAAGTGGACAAGATGCTGGCAGATGCCGGTTTTGAGGACAGGAGGGACATCATCAGGGAATGGTACGGCGGGTACCATTTCGGGAACCGTACGGACATGTACTGCCCTTGGAGCATCACGAAGTACATGAGCGCTTTGCAAAAATGCCCCAGTGAACCGCAGGCCTACTGGGTCAACACAAGCGGCAACGCGCTGACCAAGGATTTTGTCGATCATGTACCGGCAAACATTCAGGACGAGATGGCCTCTCTTTTGGCGGGCAATTCCATAGACGTCCGGATTAACGAAATACTCAAATATAGTCAAATATACAACAGTACAAACAATTTCTGGACATTTCTCTATCTGACAGGATATTTGACGACTACAAGTGACAGCTGGGGCAGCAGTTCTTCTCGATACAATCCAAGAAGTCTGACCATCCCGAACAAGGAAGTACGACAATTTTTCAAAGATGAGTGCGACAGGCTAACTGTCGTTGAAGGCAGGTGAAAGTCCTGCGTAGGAAAGGGATACAGCGAGAGCTGTTACAGCAACCCACCTAACACCTAGGCCTTGGGTGTCATGTCGTGAGGCATGGTGCTAAGAGATGGTCCGAAAACAGGCTTGGCATGGGTGTAAGTAATTGATTTTACTGACACCAGCTGGACTTTCCGGATCATCTCTAAGCGTAGGTCGGGGAAATCGCGCCTCGAGAGAGGGTAAGCCGTATGAATCAGCGTCGAAAATTAAATTCAGGGAGCCGATTCTTTGCATTAGGACGCAGGCTACATAGGGCCAACGGTATGCGAGTTGGTATTCGCCCTGCGGCGTCTCTTGATTACGGCGAGCGAGGAAGTTCAACGACGGGACCTGTGAGATCTGCATGTTGGCTCGGGTACCAGGAGTCCGGTACGGGTAAACCGTACATGTACGGCATGCAGAAGTCAGATGAACCCATAGTACCGATGAAGCGGCGAACAGTGGATAGTCGAGGGAGAAATTCCTTGTCTCCAAGCTGGAGTTTGTGGAGGGAAGGGGTTCAGGTTTGGCAGTTCTCGCTGCCGGACACTCTTTGTGGCACTCTGAGGCCAATGTTCGGAGTAAACGCAAAGCGGCGATTGAAGGTCATGGCGTTCTTGGGACATGATTGGGGCGTATGCTTCAGTCATGGCAGGTCACGCAGGGGGTATGTGTTGGTACAAATACCTCATAGACTGCGGGTCATGTAATTCAGGCTGTACGCCTGATTTCCTTTGAT
>CAZWOT010000222.1:0-4162 GCA_964635595.1 uncultured Desulfovibrio sp. | reverse complement strand
GTTCCTGCTGCCCTTGCGGCGTCCCCGCCCGCGCGGCTCGTCCAGGTCGGGGAGCCGGCGCATCTGTTCTGCGTCCGAATCCCTGTCCGCACTGTTCAGCTCCTCGGCAAACACCTTGAAATGGTCGGCACGAACGCCAAAGCCCGCCAGCAAAAGGCCGATGTCTTCCGACCAGTCGCACATCGACTCGTACTCGCCGCCGGCCACACGCCCAAGACGGATGCCGTCGACCTCGGCAATGGCCCTGTCCGTGTCGAGATCAAGCTCCCGGCAGGCGTTTTCAATCTCGTTTCTCAGGATGCTTGCAACAAACAAGGGCATCATGGAGCACGCGGCCGCATGGTCCGCGTGCACGAGATCCCGGCAAAGCCCTGGCATCGTCTTCATGGCCCCCAGCTGGACCCTTGCAGGCAGCCCAAGCCGCCAGGTCGCGAAAATGCTGTCCGCGTCCCAAGGTCGCGAGGACGCGAGGGCAAAATAGCCGTGGGCCCTGGTCGCGGCCCAAAATTCGTCCGGATCGCAGGCTGCGTCCCCCACCTCTCCCCTCGCCCTGGTCGTGGTGGAGAGGAACCTGGCCATGTCGCCGGTCTCGCCAATGCCCCCGGTGTCCCCGGTGTCGCCGATTTCGCCTGCGGGCCTTCCGCCCGCGCTTGTGCCCTGCGTCCGCATCCGCCTGCCCCTGGCCCTGATGCTTTTCAAAAGCGCAAGCGAGCTCTCCATGCCGTCCTTCGGCGAGAAACACAGGGCCACGTGCGCCTCGTCCGGGCTGTCGGAAAAGAGCCTTGCCCTGTCCACAAGGCCGAACACCGCATCGTCCGCGTCCAGGGAGAGGCCGATGTTCATGAAGAGCTCGTCCCTGTGCCTCTCCAGCATCTGCACAAAGCCCTGCGAGGTCTTCTCGAGCAGGGCGATGTACTCAAGGCCCCTTTCCGCGAGCAGGTTGAGGATCGTCTGCGTGGCAGGGCCCGCATCCACAAGCACGCCCTGCACATCGAGCCCCGCCCTGCCAAGATGGTGCAGCGCGCCGTCCAGCACCTCGCCCGGCACCTCGCTTGTCGACGTGCCGCCCTCGCCCGCAAACCAGGCGAGAGGTCTGCCGTTCGCGGCGTCGAGAGCCAGGAGGACATTGCCGATCGGGCCCTCGTTTGAGGACTGGCCGGCATCCTGGCCGAACGAGGCAGGCCTGTTTGCCTGGCGCCCGTTCTCCAGGTTCACGATGCAGAGCCACACCGCTTTTCTGCCTTCGCGAGCGCACTTTGCAAGCCAGAGATCGCGAAAGATCGAGCAGCCTTGGGCGGTCGTCTGCGCTGCCAAAAAGTCCGCGGCAAGGCCCGGATCCAACGCGTTCTTCGAGAAGCAAACGCTGTTTTCCATGTCCTTGTCGAAGGGCACGGGAGCCTCGGGGTCTTCAGATGCCTCGGGATTTTGGCCGTGGTGCACCACAAGATGCATGGCCAGGTCCATGAGGATGTTTGCCCCGCGCGGGCCAAACGCGTCCTGCAGCGTGCTGTACACCCCTGTCTGCACGCCGATGCCGAGGGCGAGGCCGTACATCCCGGCCTTTAGCTCGCGGGCCGCGGGAAGCGCCTCGCCATAGGCCTCGTTCCATTCCTTCGGGAAATGCGTGCGAAAGACGTCGTTGGGGATCATCAAACCGTCGTCGGTGAGATGCCCCACGACGTGATATTTGCGCACGCCGTTCAGAGAGTAGTAGCGGTGAACCCTCTTCTTCTCCTTCGCGACATAGCAGTCTTTCGGAATGGGGATCGGCCGAAGGTTTCGGTACACATGACCCATGGAAAATCACCTCGTGAACGATGCATGCGATTGTGCTGCACTTGATGTCGGCACCCGTGATGCCGACGCTTGCGCTGCCGGACTCTGGACACAGGGAAGGGCAGGCGGTTGCGCCCGTCCCGCAGGAATCAGGACCGCCCGTCCTCGTCGGACTCGTCCGGCTGATCGAGGGTGCGCGCCCATTCCTCGTACTGGGCCTCGGCCTCCTCGTCCCAGGGAATCTCCTCGAAGGGCGGCTCGTCAGTTGACTCTCCGTCCTGCCCTCCGGCTGCCCCTGCATCCGGGTCCCAGTCGTCCATGGACTGGAAGCCTGCCTCCAGGTCCGCGGACGGATAGGCCCAGGCGTTGCTCCTGTCCGGGCCAAGGTCGTGGGTCATGGCTGCCGCACTTTCCTCGAAGGCCGTCCTGGGAGCGGACCCTGCAGCCCCGCGCCGGCCCTGCCAGGACGAGGTGCCCGTGGATGAGAAGCCCATGGAGGCGGCATCGGCACCGTCTTCGCTCCAGGGAGACGGGGCCGCAGGCCGTGAACTCCCCTGCATCCCGTTCCCATATGTTCCTGCCGGGACAGACGAGCCCCGGCCCTGTGCGTATCCCTGCCAGGACCTCTGGCCATTTGCCTGCGGGGCAGCGCCAAAGCTCCCGGTCCTTCCCGCATCCCTGCCGGCCGCGTCCCTGCCGGCCTCGTTGGGCGCGTCGCGGGTGTAGCGGCAGGCGGGAAAGCCCGAGCAGCCCCAGAAGGGACCTCTGGCGCTCTTGCGCAGGACAAGGCCCCTGCCGCAACGGGGGCAGACATTGGCATCCGCGCTGTTTGCTCCCGCAGGCTCCTGGCCTGCACTTCCAGCAGCCACGGTCTTTTCGCCGGCACGCGCGGCCTCGCCAAATGCCAGAAGGGAGCCCTGTGCCATGCCCTGTGCTTTCGCGCTTCCTGCCCGACCTGTTCCGGCCGAAGGTCTCGCAGACGGGGTCTGCGGGGCCCTGCCCTGCGGGGACCTTCCTTGCGCAGTCTCGTCCCCATGGGCGGCGGCACCGAATGCGCCGGGGAATGCGCCATGGCCTGCCTGCGAAGGACCGGCAGCGTTGCTGCCTGCGTCCCTGCCGGCTTCCTCTGCCGCGTCGCGGGTGTAGCGGCAGGACGGAAAGCCCGAGCAGCCCCAGAAAGGTCCTCTGGCGCTCTTGCGAAGCACCAGTGGCCTGCCGCAGCGGGGGCAGGCATCGCCCGTCTGCGCCTGGCCGCCCATGGGGCCGGACGGTGACGGCGCAGTGCTACCTTGCCCAGCTCCCCCTTGTGCAGCGCCGCCTTGCGCTGCGGCATCGTTGTCCCTCGCGATGTAGCGGCAGGCGGGAAAGCCGGAGCAACCCCAGAAGGGCCCCCTGGCGCTTGTTCTCTGGACCAGGGGCTTGCCGCAGCGCGGGCAGGTCCGGTCCTGACCGTTTCCTTCGTTTGTCATGTGTTCGCCCTGTCCCTGGCCGCCCTGGGCCGACGACGATGTCCCGTTGAAGGACGAGTTTGCAGATGAATGTGCCGGCCCGTTTGCCGAGCCATTTGCCGTTCCTTTGGACGGGTCCTTGACCCTGGCAAAATCCGGCTCGCCATCCTTGTCCTCCACGATGGCGCGGCAGGAAGGAAAGCCGGAGCAGCCCCAGAAAGGCCCCCGGGCGCTTTTCCTAAGCACGAGTGCCCGGCCGCACAGGGGGCAGGCGTGCTCGCCCTCGCCGGCCTTCACGACGGAAGTTCCGGCCGATTTGGCGCCCCTGCCGGATTTTGCGCCCTTTGCAGGTCCCGCATCCGTGTAGACCGCCTTCGTTGCGAAGATGGAGTCGATGACTTCGGGAAGGGAAGATGCGTAGGAGGCCACGTATTCGTCCGCGTCGAGACGCCCTTCCTGGATTTCCGAGAGGCTGCGCTCCATGTTGGCGGTCATGAGGGGGTCCTTGATGCAGTCGGGGCTGTTCCTGACAACGTCCCTGCCAAGGCCCGTGGACACGATGGCCTTGCCCTCCTTTTCGATGTAGCCGCGATCGAAGAGGGTCTCGATGATGCCTGCGCGGGTTGCCACGGTGCCGAGGCCCTCGGTCTTCTTCAAGATCTTCTGGTCGTCCGCCGAGGCGCCCTTGAGATAGCGCTGGACGTTTTCCATGGCGTCCACCAGCGTGCCCTCGGTAAAGCGCGCGGGCGGCGTGGTCATCGCCTCGTCCACCTGCACGTCGCCAGCGTGTGCTTCCTCGCCCTTCTCGGCATTGGGGAGCAGAACGTCCTTTGCCTCGTCCTTTGCCCGCCCTTTTGCCAGGTCGGGGCCTGCCAGACGAAACTCGGTCCAGCCGGGCTCCACTTCCTTGCGGCCGTTGGCGCGCCACAGATACCCCT
>CAZWOT010000221.1:0-4169 GCA_964635595.1 uncultured Desulfovibrio sp. | reverse complement strand
GCGGTTTTTTATTGGTTCAAAATTTTGTACCTACAAAAAACTTGGAAACAGGTGGCAATTTTGGAAAAAGGGTGAAAAAGTGCTTGCAATCGGCAGAGTGTTCTTATAAACATCTTTCTCGCGCCGAAGTGGTGGAATTGGTAGACACGCTAGGTTCAGGGTCTAGTTCCTGCAAGGGAGTGGGAGTTCGAGTCTCCCCTTCGGCACCAAATCAGCAAAAAGTGTCTTCGCAAGGCCGAAATCACGGAAAACGTGGTTTCGGCCTTCGGCGTTTTGGGGCGTGCTGGAGGCGTGTCGGGACGTGAGCCTCCTGCTGCCCCTTCGCGTCTACCCTTTGGCCGCCCAGGCGTTGAAGGCGTCCAGGGTCTCGAGCAGGAAGTTGTCGAGGCGCGAGCGCGCTTCGGCCTCGATGGCCCCGGGGACCCCCTTGTAGAAGGCCTCGGCCATGCTTCCGGCAATGGCCGCCTGGGTGTCGGAGTCTCCGCGAAGCCAGATGGCAAGGCGCAGGGCGTTCTCGAAATTCTCGCTTTCGAGAAAGCAGCGTATGGCCTGGGGCACCGAGCCCTGGCAGGTCACGTCGAAGGAGTAGGTCGGACGGATCTCGGCAAGGGGCGTCGAAAGATCGTAGCCCGTGCGCGCGGCCACGGTTTCCCGTATTTCCTCCTTCGAGTTGCCCATGCGGGCGAGGAAGATGGAGACGGCCGTTGCCACGGCTCCCTTCACGCCCTCGGGGTGGCCGTGGGTGGTCTCGGCCGAGATGGCCGCGAAGCGTTCCACCTCCTCCAGGGTGTCGAAGGCCCAGGCCACGGGCGAGACGCGCATGGCCGAGCCGTTGCCGAAGCTGGACGAGGGGCGGGTGCCGCGGGAAGCGAGCCAGGCAGAGAAGCTGCGGCCGTAGCCGGCTTTGGGATAGCGCAGGCCGAAGTCGACCAGGGCCGTCCTGATGGCGTCCTTCGTCTTCGTGGGATCCCTTTCGCCGTCCATGAGGCCCCTGGCCACGGCCAGGGTCAGCACAGAGTCGTCGGTAAAGCGGGAGCCCTGGGAGAAGAGGGGAAAGGCATCCTTTTCCTGTTCAAGCGGGTTGCGCTCGAAAATGGAGCCGGCCATGTCGCCGGCGATTGCGCCCATGAGCATGTCGGATTCCTCCACCGGAGTCTTTCCGGGATCTTTCTGGGATTTTTGGGGTGCCGTCCGGCCCTGCCGGACGTCCGGTCCGGTTTTTTTGCCGTCCCTAAGGCGCTGTCCGTAAATTAATTGGGAAAGGAGGGGCTGAGAGCCTATTCGAGTCGAGCGTCATTCCACTTCGGCTTGAAGCAGTAATTTACGGGCAGTTCCTAATTTACAGGCAGTTCCTAATGGGCCGTGCCCCAGTCGGGGCCGATGCCGGCGTCCACCTTGAGCTTCGGCTCGAAGGGTCGCCCTTCGGGCTCGATGCCCTCCATGATGGCGCACACGCGCGCGGCAGCTGCCCTGGCGTTTTCGCCCGGCACCTCGAGCACGAGCTCGTCGTGCACCTGCAGGAGCATCCGGGCGCCAAGACTGCGCAGCTCCTCGTCTTTCCAGACCTTGAGCATGGCCATCTTGATGATGTCCGCTGCGGAGCCCTGGATGACGGTGTTGACGGCCTGCCTGCGGGCCAGGGCCTGCTCCTGGCTGTTGTTGGAGGTGATGTTGGGCAGATAGCGGCGCCGGCCGCCCAAGGTCGTCACGAAGCCGTGGGCCTTGGCGTCCTCCTCCACGCGTTCGTAGAAGGCCTTCAGGCCCGTGAGCCTGGCAAAGTAGCGGGCGATGAAGTCTTTGGCCTCGTTTGTGGAGACGCCAATCTCGCGGGCCAGCTTCTGGGCCCCCATGCCGTAGATGAGGCCGAAGTTGATGGTCTTGGCGTTGCGGCGCTGGTCGGAGGTGACGGCATCGGGATCGCACTCGTAGACAAGGGCCGCGGTGCGGGTGTGGATGTCCTCGTCGCGGGCAAAGGCTGCGAGCAGCTCCTGGTCCTGGCTCACATGGGAGAGGACGCGAAGCTCGATCTGCGAGTAGTCGCAGGCAATGAGGCTCTTGCCCTTTCCGGCCACGAAGCAGGCGCGCATGCGCTTGCCGAGAGCCCCGCGCACGGGGATGTTTTGCAGATTTGGGTTGGACGAGGAAAGGCGCCCGGTGGCCGTGGCCTCCTGGTTGAAGGTCGTGTGCAGGCGCCCCTCGCGGTCGGTAAGCCTTGGCAGGGGCTCGAGGTAGGTCGAGCGCATCTTTTCAAGCTTGCGAAAACGCAGGATGGCGTCCACGAGCGGGTGTCCGGCCAGGGTCTCCAGGGTCTCCTGGGAGGTCGAGTACTGGCCCGTGCGCGTCTTCTTGCCGGGTTTGAGGCCAAGCTTGCCGTAGAGGATTTCGCCCAGCTGCTGGGAGGAGCGCATGTTGAAGGTCTGGCCCGCGGTCTTGTAGATGGTCTGGGTGAGGGTCGAGAGCTCCTGGCGCACCTCGCCCAGAAAACTCTCGAAGGCCGTCATGTCGATGCGGATGCCCACGTCCTCCATGTCGGCCAGGACGGACGTCAAGGGAAGCTCGAGGTCCTGGTAGAGGCTTGTCAGCCCGTCGCGCTCGAGCCGCTCGCGCCCCCAGGTCTCCATGGCGAGGGCCGTGGACGCCGGACCTTCGCTCTCCATGTCCATGGGAAGCGAGGCCTGGCCCACGATGCGCTGCCAGGAATAGTTGTTCTCCTCCGGGCTGAAGAGGTAGGCCGCAAGGCTCAAATCGTGCAGGCCGCCGTTTTGTGCCCGCAAAACCATCTGCTCCTTCCAGGGGGAGGCGGCGCGCAGGAGCTCCTTCGCGCTCTCGACCACCAGGGTCTCGCAGGCAGCGGCCCAGGGCACGAGATCGGCTTCGCTGCCGCCAAAGAGAAATTCCCTTGTTTCCTTCGTCTCTCCCGGGTTCTTCCTGCGAACCGCGACGGCAAGCGAGCCATTGGGCCCGTCCGGGCGTATCAGGGCCACGTCGCACCCGGCGCAGTCGGGAAGGGCTGAGGCGTCCTTCACGGTTTCGAGCTTCGAGGTGGAGGAGCCCCTGGCGAGATCGAGGAGCGAGGCGCCGGGCGCCGCCCGCAGGATCTCGTTTTCGTCGCGATCGCGGGCCTCGGCCCGTTTTTTTTCTGCCGGCACGGCCTTATGCGGCGCAAGCTCCATGTCCTGGTGAGCAGCCTCGTCCCTGCCAAGGGCCATGATCTCGCGCATGAGGGCGCGCAGCTCGAACTCCCGCGCAATGGAGAGGGCCTCGTTCAGGTCGACGGGGCGCACGGCCAGGTCTTCCTCGGTCAAATCCCCGCAGCGGTCGAGGGCGAGCGTGGTGAGCTTGCGCCAGGTGAACATTTCCTCGAGGTGCCCCTCGAGCTTTTTCTGGTGCTTGGGCGAGACGAGCTCGTAGCGGTCGCGGATGGCCTCGAGACCGGGAAAGTCCTTCAATATCTGGATGGCGGTCTTGGGGCCTATGCCGGGAACGCCGGGGATGTTGTCCACGGCGTCTCCCGTGAGCGCCTGCAGGTCGGGCCACAGGGAGAGAGGAATGCCCGTCTCCTTCTCGACGCCCTCCCTGGTGAAGAGCTTTTCGTCCTTGCCGGCCGGATCCCACATGACCACGTTGTCGGAGAGGCACTGCTTCAGGTCCTTGTCGGCCGAGACAATGACCACGGGTCCCCTTTTCGACCAGCGGGCGGCAAGCGAGGCTATGCAGTCGTCGGCCTCGCAGCCCTTCGATTCCTCGCAGTGGAGCCCCAAGGCCCCGACCATGCGGATGATGGGCTCGATCTGGCCGGCCAGAGCCTCCGGCATGGCCATGCGGTTGGCCTTGTACTCGGGGTAGAGTTCGTGGCGGAAGTTCTTGCCGTGGCCGTCCTTCACGAAGGCGAAGCTTGCGGGCCGCTCCTGGCGCAGGATGCGCAGAAGGATGCGGGTCACGACCGTGAGCGCGCCGGTGGGAAAGCCGTCCGAGCGCTGCAGATTGCTGTTGGCGTAGAAGCCCCGGTACATGTAGGCCGTGCCGTCCATGAGGAAGAGAGGGCGCTCGGCCGGGGAAAAGGGCGGCAGAAGGGGCATTGGGGCTCTCCTTGTCTCTTGTCGATGTGCTGGTTGATGTGCCGGTCGATGTGCCGGTCGATGTGCCGGTCGATGTGCCGGTCGATGTGC
>CAZWOT010000220.1:0-4173 GCA_964635595.1 uncultured Desulfovibrio sp. | reverse complement strand
GGCCGTCCACCTTCACCTCGGTGATGTAGAGCTTGTTGCCCTCGTTCATGGTGATCACGAGCACGGTGCCGCGGCGGCCGGCGCGGTCCTCGAAACGGTACGTCGGCTTCGCGAGATAGTAGCCCTCCTTGCGGTAGAGCTCGGTGATGCGCTGCAGATCCTCGGCAAGGGTCTGCTCGTTGAGCACGTTGCCCGTACGGGTGGTCATGGCCGCGAGGATGTCCTCCTCGTCGATGGCGCTGGCCCCCTCGATGATGATGTTGTCGATGCGCGGCTTTTCCACTACCTCGAAGACGAGGACGGTGCCTTCCATGTGGGCCTGCACGTCCGTGAAGTAGCCCATTTCCCACAGGCGCTTCACCTCGTCGTTGACGGCGTTGGCGTCGGGGTGGTCGCCCTTGCGGATGGACAGGCGCATGAGCACCACGTCCGGATCCATGTTCTTGAGGCCGCGCACCTGCACGTCGGAGAGTCCCTGTCCCGAGGGCAGCACCATGGGTACGAGCTGCGGCGAGGAGCTTTGGGGAGCCTCGGCCCGGGCGGGCTCCTCGGGCGTCGAGTCCGCGGGCTGGGCGAGGACGGCCTCGGCGCGCTGGGCCAGCATGGTCGAGGCTTCGGGAAGATCGCTCATGTAGGGACGCGCGAAGCGGGCCGGCACGGGATTGCCGGGACCCACGGGCACGATGCGCGTTTCCATGACAAAGCCGCGTTCTTCCTGGTTGAAGGCGCCGTAGATGACAATGTCGGCACCGGCCTGGAGGCCCAGCTGCCTCGCTGCCGCGAGATCGAGGGACTTGAGTCCGGACTCGCGGTAGATGGTCGTGGCGCGCTCCATGGACAGCGGCCGCATGCCGCGCTCGGCAAGTTTTTCCACGATGCTCTGCGGCACGGCGTGCACCGCGTCGGGCAGTTCGGGGCCGGCCTGGACCGCGAAGGGCAGGACCAGGACGGTCTCGCCCGCGGCGCGGACTTTCGGCGCGTCGAACAGGAGCGTGGTCGTGGCCGCGAACATGGCCATGAACACCCAGACGATCAACTTGAAGCTTCGCATAGACTTGTGTTTCCTCGGGCGAGCGCGCTGCGCCACCCCGTCGTGCCCGGTATCGAAAAAAGGCCTCGAACGAAGGTTCATGTCCTTCGCGAGGCCGCAACCAATCCGTCGGGATCCATGAGATACCGGGTCTCGCCGTGCCCTGCGAAGTCCTTCTCGAGTCCTCTCTCGAAAGCGTTCAGCTTGAATGTCCGAATCCGCGCGTTCTGGTCGTGAACGCACAGGACCCGAAAATAACGCCATTCCTTATCAGACAAACCGCCGCCTTTGCAAGGGACGGATATTTCGAACCGCAGTTTTGCCCGGTCATGTCGGGGATTTGCGAAAAGCCGCGCGGCATCCGGCCCGCTTTTGCGCACTCCCCGGGGCATGCCTCTTCTTGCGGGGCCCTGGGCGAATGGGGCAGGAAAAAGGGCCTCGTGGCGGGCCCCCCTGAAAAATTTGGTGCGGCCTAGCAGAGCAGGCCTTGGCGAAGCTCGAGGCAGCGATCCATGCCCCTCGCCAGCTCGAGGTTGTGGGTGACCACCACCATGCTCATGCCAAGCTCGCGGTTGAGCTCGCGAAGGAGCCTTGCCACCACCTCGCCCGTGGCCTCGTCGAGGTTGCCGGTGGGCTCGTCGGCCAGAAGCACGCTCGGCCTGAGCACGAGGGCCCGTGCTATGGCCACGCGCTGGCGCTCGCCGCCGGACAGGTTGTTCACCTGGGCATCCAGCTTGTCGCCAAGGCCCACGCGATCGAGCATGGCCGCAGCATCCTGCATGATCCTGTCTCTTGCCAGACCCTTGATGATGCCCGGCATGGCCACGTTTTCCTGGGCCGAGAACTCGGCCAGAAGATGATGGAACTGGAAGACGTAGCCGCAGGTCTCGTTGCGAAAGCGCGCCTGCTCGTCCGGGGAGAGCTCGCTCATGTCCCGGCCGCGAAAGCTCACGGTGCCGGAGGTCGGCGTGTCCAGCGCCCCCATGAGATGGAGGAGGGTGGACTTGCCGGAGCCCGAGGCGCCCACGATGGCGAGCTGCTCGCCTTCCTCCATGGAGAGCTGGACCCCCTTCAGTATCTCGAGTGTCCTGCCACCTTCCTCGTAGGTCTTCACCACGTCCCGAAACGCGTAGAGCTCGCTCATTCGTACCTCAGGGCCTCGGCGGGCTTCAGGCGCGAGGCCTGCCGCGCCGGATAGAGGGTGGACAGAAAGCACAGGGCCATGGCCGCGACGCCGATGATGACGACGTCGGAGACCGTGATGATGATGGGCAGATGATCGAGCGTGTAGACGCCCTCGGGGAGCTTGATGAACTGGTACTTCTTGAGCAGGAAGCCCACCGTGAGCCCCAGGGCGTAGCCGAGCATGGTGCCGACGAAGCCTATGATGACGCCCTGGTGCATGAAGATGCGCCGGATCTGTTTTCTTGTTGCGCCCATGCTCATCATGACCGCGATGTCCCTGGTCTTTTCCATGACCAGCATGACAAGGGTGGCCACGATGGAAAAGGAGCCTATGAGCACGACCATGGCGAGCAGGATGAACATGCCGATTTTCTCGAGCTTGAGCGCCGCGAAGAGATTGGCGTTCATGTCCATCCAGCTGCGGGCGTAGAAGCGGTAGCCCACCACCTCGTTGAGGGCGCCCACCACCTCGTCGGCCCGGAAGAGGTCCTCCACCGTGATCTCGATGCCGCTCAGGTAGTCCTCGGGCGTGCCGAGAAGATCCCGGGCCGCCTTGAGGGAGAGGAAGGCCAGCGAGGTGTCGTACTCGAACATGCCGGTCTTGAAGATGCCGACCACGACAAAGGGGCGTATGCGCGGCTGGAATCCGGTGGTGGAGGTCTGTCCCGAGGGCGAGAGCAGGTTCACGCGCGAGTTCAGGGTCAGGCCCAGGCGCTTGGCGAGCTCCTCGCCCAGGATGATGCCGGGAGGGCCGCTCTCGCGGTTCAGATCCGCCGCCGAGCCTTCCTTGATGGACTGCAGCATGCTCAGGACCTTCGGCGCGCCCTCGGGGTCTATGCCGCGCAGGATGAGGCCCTTCACGCCCGTGCCGGCCGAGAGCATGACCTCGTTGTAGATGAAGGGCGTGGCCCCGGTGACGCCGGGAGTGGCCAGGACCCTGTCCATGATGCCGGGGTCGAGCGCGAAGCCGTCGGGAAGGGAGCTCAGCACCATGCCGTGGGCGTTGGCGCCGAGGATCTTCTCCCGCATGTCGGTGGTCAGCCCGTTGTAGACGCCGAGCACGATGACGAGCGCCGCCACGCCGAGAGCCACGCCAAGCACGCTCATCAGCGAAATGACGTAGATGAAGGCCTGCTTTCGCCTGGAAAAGAGGTAGCGTCTGGCGACGAAAAGCTCGAAACTCAAGGGCTTTCCTCTTTGGCGCCGAAACCGGCGTGTGGTCTATATCTCGGGGCGTAGGAGCGGGAAGAGGATGACCTCGCGTATGCTCGCGGAATCGGTGAGCAGCATGGCCAGGCGATCGATGCCGATGCCCTCGCCCGCGGCGGGCGGCATGCCGTACTCGAGCGCCCGCAGGAAGTCCTCGTCCATGCAGTGGGCTTCCTCGTCGCCGGCGGTGCGCTCGCGCACCTGCTCCTCGAAGCGGCAGCGCTGGTCCACGGGGTCGTTCAGTTCCGAGAAGGCGTTGCCGAGCTCGCGCCCGGTCACAAAGAGCTCGAAGCGGTCCACGAGCTGGGGCTTTTCGTTGTTGCGGCGCGAAAGGGGCGAGATCTCGATGGGATACTCGTAGATGAAGGTGGGCTGGACAAGCTTTTCCTCCACGTCCAGGTCGAAGAGGTGGGCGTGGAGCTTCGGCAGGGGATCGGTGTCCGGGACCTTCACGCCGCGCTCGGCGAGATAGGCCTTCACCTTGGCAAGATCATTGTAGAATTCGGGCTTGTGGCCGCCTATCTGCTCGATGGACTCGTAGAAGGTTATCTTGCGCCAGTGCCCGGGGGTGAGATCGATGGTCTCGCCCTGGTAGACGATTTCGGTTGTGCCGCAGACCTTCTCGGCCACGCGGCCGAACATCTCCTCGGTGAGGTCCATGAGATCGCGGAAGTTCGCGTAGGCCCAGTAGAACTCGCAGGTGGTGAACTCGGGGTTGTGGCGGGTGTCTATGCCCTCGTTGCGAAAGC
>CAZWOT010000219.1:0-4174 GCA_964635595.1 uncultured Desulfovibrio sp. | reverse complement strand
GGGCGGAGGAGCTTGACGGCAAAAGCTTCCCGGACGTCTTCAAGGCCTTCAACGATCAGCTAGAGCGGGCCAAGCTCCAGCCGCTCAAAGCCCTTTTCGAGGAAGGTCTGTCTCCGGTAATCGGCATAACGAGCTCCGACTACGCCCAGTTTGGGGCCTGCCCCTTCTGCGATTTGCGTCCTGCCCGCGGCGAGGCCGGCGACGAGGCGGCCTGCCCGGAGTGCGAGAATCTCATCCATCAGGTGGGACGACGCCTGCCCAACGCCCGTTACGCGGTCTTCTCCACCCGTCCCGGCGGTCTCTCGCTTTTTGGCGGGCTTTGGCTGCGGCTCGAGGAGGAGGCTCCCGACTCCCGGCAGGCGGACGCCCTGGACATCCTCTCCCTGAAGACGCGCGACGCCTTTTCGGCCCAACCGGTGGCGGGCTATGTTCCCCGCATATCCGCAGACGACGTGGACCGCTGGTTGGGGCTTGGAATGAAGGCCCCGGAAGGCGAGGAAGAGTGGCGGGTGGATGATCCCAAGACCTTCGACATGCTGGCGAAAGAGGCCCGCATCCCAAAGGACAAGGGTTTTCGCGGCCTGGCCTGCCTTGGCGTGTGCAAGGCCGATGTGGACAATCTGGGACTGCTCTTCGGCACCGGCTTCGAGAACGGCTCCACAAGCGACTTCTCCCTGTCCCGCTTCGCCATGCTCTCGCGCATGATGCACCACTACTTCTCGTCCTGGCTCATCGAGAGCATGGCGGCGAAGTACCCGAACATCTACGTGGTCTTTGCCGGCGGCGACGATCTCTTCGTGCTGGGGCCCTGGAGTGACGTGGTTCTGTTCGCGCAGACTCTGCACGATTCCTTCACGCGTTTTGCCGGCGGCAACAAGGATGTGACCATCTCTGCCGGCGTGGCCCTGGCCAAGGCCGGCGTGCCCATGCGGGTCATCAGGGATCTCGCGGAGCAGGAACTCGAGGCATCCAAGGGAAGGGGTGCAAAAGATTCTGGCGGGACGTCAAGGGGCGCAGCCGAGGATTCGGATGCGGGCGAGAAGAACGCCGTCACGCTCTTCGGCGTCACCTGCAGCTGGACGGACTTTGCGCCGCGTCTTGCGGATGGCAAATGGCTTGAGGAGCTCTGCCTGCGCGAACAGATCACGCAGGGCTTTGTTCGCAGGCTGCTCGGCTACTCAAGGCAGGCCAGAGCGTTTGCGGCCGGTGACATGGCAAGCGGCCTCTATCGGGCACACATGACGTACGACATAGAAAGAAACGTGAAGAAAAAGGAAAAGGACCCTCGAATATTGGCCAGTCTGCAGGCCCTTTGCCATGACGAATCCTTCAAGCAGATGGAAATTGGCATAACCTGGGCTCTTTACCGGACGAGAGCGTCCGCATAGCTCTATTAGGAGAACATGCATGTACTATAAGGAAGACGGGACCCTGGATGCAAAATGGGTCGTGGAAGAGGCCCAGGCTGTGGCCAGACATCTGGTCACAAAGGGCTTCAACGGCAAGCCTGACAACAACGCCATCAAAAGCTCGCAGCTGCGCAAGTTCTATGGCGACGTCAAGTCTTTGGAACAGACCTGGATCAACCAGCAGCGAAGCATGATCGCGTTCTACGGCATCATGCCGCAAATAAAGATCTTGAAGGCCAAAGCGGCCTATGCACGCTCCCGCAAGGTGGTTCCCCCGTATTTCGAGCAGTGGCTGGAGCGCCACGTGAACGCCATCAAAGAGCCGGCAGATTTCAAGGCTTTTCTGCTTCACTTCGAGGCAGTAGTCGGTTTTTGTTATGGTGAAGGACTGAAAGACTGATTCGAAAAGGGTGGAATACAATGAAACTCATGAATATCCGCAAGATCGACGGGATCATTCGTCTGCGCACGGGCCTGCATATCGGTGCCAGCAAGGACAATATAGAGATTGGCGGTCTTGATTTGCCAATCGTGAAGGATCCCGTAACCAAAGCTCCCTACATCCCCGGCTCCTCTCTGAAGGGAAAGCTACGCTCCCTGCTCGAGACGTCTGTTTTCATGACCCGTCCACAGACCAGAGAGTCCGTCATGGCGGGCACCCCCTGCAAGTGCGGGCAAAAGGACTGCCCGGACTGCATCATCTTCGGCTCCCACCAGACGCCGCAAAAATGCGATCCCGATCTTGGCCCGACCAGACTGCTCGTGCGCGACGCCTGCCTGACCGGGGAGTTTCGCGAAAAATTCCTGAGTGGGCTTCTTCCCATGGAAGTCAAGACGGAGAACATCATCCACAGGGTCAAGGGCGTGGCCGAGCACCCGAGACCCATCGAGCGCGTGCCCGCCGGAACCTGCTTCGAGATGCATCTGGCCTTCCGGGTGTACGAGGGCGACAGCGAGGACTTGCTCGACTGGATATGGATGGGGCTCAAGCTGATCGAGCTTGACGCTCTTGGAGGCGGCGGTTCCCGCGGCAACGGCCAGGTTGTGTTCGAGAACCTGAAGCTGGACGACAAAGAGACGAGTCTCGAGAACGTCAAGGTGTTCTAGCGGAGGTCCCATGGCGCTTCACCGCTATCTGCTCAGGCCATTGGCTCCCTGGGGGACGCCCATGCGAAGCGACACGCTCGCCGGGCTGCTCCTCTTCCGGCTGGCCGAAGACGAGGGAGTGGATGTCCTGCGCGCCGAGCTGGCTGCCTTTCGCGAGGGGAAGGCTCCTTTTGCCGTTTCTTCCGTCATGCCCGCAAACACCGTGTTTGCGCCCAAGCTTCCGCCCATCCCGCGCAAGCGTTTTGCGGAGCTTGTGGAGGGCGGCGTCTTTCGCAACAGCAAGGGCAGAGCGCTCACGAAACTGCAGGCCCTGGGCGAGCTCAAGAAGTTTCGCAAGAAGGCATGGCTCCCGCTTTCGGTGTGGGAGCGGCACAGGTCGTCACTCTCTTTCGCGCCGCTCTTTGCGGAGTTCTGCAAGGACCCAACCTTGTGGGACTTGCAGACGGCGACCAGGCATCAGGAGATGCACGTGACCATTGCACGCAACTCCAATACCGCTCTGGAGGGCGGCCTTTTCGTGGACAATTCCTGGTGGCCCAGATCGGACGCCCTCTACCACCTTTATGCCGAGACCGAGGATAGTCCACGCCTTCTCAAGAGGCTCGCGAAACTCGGCGCCATTGGCTTTGGCCGCGACAGCAGCACCGGCAAGGGCGTGTTTTCCGTCGAGGAGGACGCTGCCTTTGTCCCCTGGTCCGACGGGCTTCCCCATGGTCTTTTGCTCTCCATGCTCGCGGCAAAGGACATGAAGGGATTGGACGGCTGGTATGCCGTGGACGTGAAGGTCGGCAAGGCAGGCCCTGGCATCTCCGGAGGCAATCCCTACAAAAGCCCCTTCATGTGCGTGCGCGAGGGCGCCGTCCTCACATCTCTGCCCAATGGGCCCTTCGTGCTTGAGGGATTGAACGCCAATCCCGAGATACTGCAGGTGACCCAACCGCTCCTGCTCGGCTGCCGACTGGCAGAGGAGGAAGACAATGCCTGAGAAATTGCCAAGAGCATGGCGGCAAAGAGGTTTTGTTCCCTTCAGGCTGGAGATCCTCACGCCCGTTCATATCGGATCTGGAACGCAGCTTTCTCCCCTCGAATATGTCATTCGCCGGAAGGGGGACAGCTACGCCCTGTACAACATCGATTTGCAGGGTTGGCTCATGAATCATGGCGGTGAAACGGAGGTACGCGGGGCCATAGAGTCCGGCGACGTGGGGCGCATACGCCGCATGCTGAACGAGAAGGTCGACGCAGAGCTTTTTGCTGTCAGCTCGAGTCCCATTCCCGACAAGAGTCTCGCAAAGGAGCTCTTGCAGGCCTATGGAGGGGTGAGCGACGCCGGCGGCTTCAAGCAGAAGGACAAGACTGGCGACGTCGATGCGGCCCTGCGCAATCCCGCCAACGGCAGCCTCTATATTCCTGGATCGTCCCTGAAGGGGGCGCTTTCGACACCGATCATCAATTGGCTTGACCGGCAAGCCCATGCCCAGAATCGGCAGACCTTGTTGGAAGTCATGGAAGCCAACAATCGGGAGAAGCGAGGGCGACGTGACAACATCGATCGAGGCCTTGTGGAAATGTTTGGCTACATCAACGAGCATGCCATGCAGGCACTCAAGATTTCGGATTGTCTGGCTCCGTCCAATTCCTGCACGATAGTCCGAGCC
>CAZWOT010000218.1:0-4198 GCA_964635595.1 uncultured Desulfovibrio sp. | reverse complement strand
TCGCCGAGGCCTACCCGGACTCGGCCGTGCTGCTCGTGGACACCTACAACGTCCTTCACTCCGGCATCCCCAACGCCATCCGCACGGCCCGCGAGGTGCTGGAGCCCATGGGCAAGCGCCTGAAGGGCGTCCGCATCGATTCCGGGGACCTTGCCTACCTCTCCAAGAGGGCCAGGGTGATGCTGGACGACGCAGGCCTTAGCGACTGCAAGATAGCGGCCTCCAACAGCCTCGACGAATACACCATCACCTCCATCATCGACCAGGGCGGCTGCATCGACACCTTCGGAGTGGGCGAGCGGCTCATCACGGCCCGAAGCGAGCCCGTGTTCGGGGCTGTGTACAAGCTTGTGTGCGTGGAGTGTATGGGCCGGCAGGTGCCGCGCATCAAGGTCTCGGAAACGGTGGAGAAAATCACCAATCCCGGGCGCAAGCGCGTTTTCCGTGTCTACAACCAGACCGGCAACGCCATCTCGGATCTTCTGACCCTGCACGAGGAGAGCGTGGACGTCTCTGCTCCCTATCGCTACGTGAACCCGCAAAAGCCCTGGCGGAGCAGAAGCTACGTGGACGTGACCGTGCGCGAGCTCCAGCAGCCGGTCATGCGGGCAGGGCGGCGCGTGGGCGAGCGGCCTTCTTTACGGGAAATACGCGACTACGTGAAGCGCCAGCTCGAGCACGAGATCTGGGAAGAGGAGCAGCGCTTCGAGAACCCCCATCTGCACAAGCTTGTCATGAGCCCGGCCTACTACGAGACCAAGATGGATCTCCTCTACAAGTACGGCAACGACGCGCGCCTCGACGAGGGCTTTCCGGACTTCGAGGACCCGGAGGATCGGAGCCGCGATCCCCTGGAGGAAACGCCTTCCCAAAGGACGGCCGCAAATCCCCATGCGGCATCTTCCTCCGTCGGGGCGAACGCGGCCGGGTCGAGGGACGAGCACGCCCACGGGGCTGGTCCTGCTCCCGGGGATCGTTCCAGGAAATGAATCCCGAGGGGGCTACTCTTTGGGGGCATGGACCCGCGGGCTTGCGGGAAGGACATGCGTGCGAGGGCATGACGGCGGCATGAAGGCGTCGGTCGGCATAAAGGCGCAAGATGGCGGGGGCGAGGGCGTGAACGGACGATTTGGATTCATCAGGGCGGCAGCCGGCCTTTTCGAGGTGAGCCTCGGGCAGACGCACGAAAATGCAGGAGCCATGGCCGCCCTCATGGACGAGGCCAGGTGCGCCCAGGTGGACGTGCTCGTGTTCCCCGAGCTTTCGCTCACCGGCTACACCCTGGGCGATCTCTTCCTGCGCCGCGAGCTTTGCCAAAACGTCGAGCATGCCCTTGGGGAAGTTTTGAAGGCCTCCGAGACCATCTGCCCGGACATGATCGTCTGCCTCGGGCTCCCCGTCTGGCAGGGCAGCCTTCTGTTCAACGCGGCCTGCATCCTGCAGGGCGGACGCATCCTGGGCATCGTGCCCAAGTCCTGGATTCCCAACTCGCGCGAGTTCTACGAGCGTCGGTGGTTTGCGCCCGCATCCGCGAGACGAACCGACGAAATCGAGCTGTGCGGCCAGATGGTGCCGTTTACGCCCAATCTCCTGGTCGAGTCGGGCCCCCTCGTGCTTGCCTGCGAGATCTGCGAGGATCTCTGGGTCAACATGCCCCCGTCCGCGAGACACACGGCCGCCGGCGCCAATCTGGTGGTCAATCTCTCGGCCTCCAACGAGGTGGCCACCAAGTCCGCCTATCGCCGGGATCTGGTGCGCATGCACTCGGGAAGCTGCCTTTCGGCCTATGTCTACGCCTCCGCAGGCCCGGGCGAGAGCTCGACCGACCTTGTCTTCTCCGGGCATTCCCTCATCTGCGCAAACGCCCGCGTGCTGGCCGAGTCCCGCGACAGGCTTGGGCTCACCTGCGCGGTGGTCGACCTCGAGCGCCTCGAAAACGAGCGGCTGCAGGATCCCTGCTTTTTGCAGGGGGCAGGCGAGGTCGTGGACATGAAGGCCTATGTCCGCGTGCGGGCAAATGCCCTGCCCGAGACGGGGCTTTTGCCGGAAAACGTCGAGCCCATGCCCTTCGTGCCCAGGGGAGAGGAGCTTGGGGAGCGCTGCCAGGAAATATTGGGCCTGCAGGCTCACGGCCTTGCACGGCGCGTGAAGAAGGCCCGGGCCCAGACCCTGGTGGTGGGCATATCGGGCGGCCTCGACAGCACCCTGGCCCTGCTTGTTGCGGCCGACGCCTGCGATCGCCTCGGCCTTCCCCGCTCGTCCATCCTGGCCGTCACCATGCCCGGCTTCGGGACCACGGAGCGGACGAAGACCAACGCCCTGGCGCTCATGGAGCTTGTGGGGGCGCGGACGCTGTGCGTGGACATCCGCCCTGCCTGCGAGGGGCATCTCAAGGACATAGGGCATGAAGAGGGCGTCTACGACACCACCTTCGAGAACGCCCAGGCCCGCGAGCGCACGCAGATCCTCATGGATCTCGCCAACAAGGAAAACGGCCTGGTGGTGGGCACGGGCGACATGTCGGAACTGGCCCTTGGCTGGGCCACCTACAACGGCGACCACATGTCCATGTACGGCGTGAACGCCGGCGTCCCCAAGACCCTCGTGCGCTTCCTCGTGGAGGAATACGGGGTGCTCCACCCGGAGGTGGCCGAGGTCCTGGCCTCCATCTGCGCAACCGAGATAAGCCCCGAGCTTCTGCCCCCGGACGCGGCCGGAAACCGCCAGTCCACGGAAGGCACCATCGGCAAGTACGTCCTGCACGACTTCTTCCTCTTCAACTACGTGCGCTGCGGCTTTTCCGTGGAGAAGATCCGCGCCCTTGCCCGCATCGCCTTTGCGACAAAAGACGGGGCAGGGGAGACGGCTGCTTTTGATTCCCGAAACGCCCAGAATGCCCCAAATGCCCCAAATGCCCCAAATGCCCAGGACGTCGAAGATGCGGAAGCCGGGGAAATCCTTGCCTCCGTGGACAGGACCCTCGACATCTTTGTTGGGCGCTTCTTTGCCCAGCAGTTCAAGAGAAGCTGCCTTCCCGACGGCCCCAAGGTGGGCACGGTGGCCCTGTCCCCGCGCGGGGACTGGCGCATGCCCTCGGACATGGACCCTATGGTGGAGTGACAGCGGGACAGTCGCTGCCTTGCGGCAGGGGGTGCGTTCGTTTTTGGCGAACAACAAAGTTCAAAGAAGTTCAAAAATTTTTACCACACTGCCGAAAGCATCGCGAGACGACGCAAAGGACCGTATTGCGGGCCCTGCGCAGGCCCTGTCCCTGGTCCAAGCGGGACAGGCTCCCCGCAGGGGACGGGGCGGCCTTTCCCGAAGCCCCAACCTTGCCGTCTCGAGCGGAAAATATCGGCCTTTCCAGGACGTTTTTGGGGCAAGATCCGTTGCCCGCGCCTCGTGAAAATCGTGAACAAATCGTGGCGCGTGGTACAAATATCTTGACAGATTCGGGGCGGTCATTAAGATGTTTTTTGAAGGTCGAAGCTGGTCTTTTTGCCGCGTGCACTGCCCGCATGCCCGGGTCATGCCCGGGACGCCGGATGTGTCCCATCAAAGCCCCGATTCCCGACTGACATGGCTTTTCCCGGAACCCCGGGATGAAAAAACGTATCGTGCGGTCGGGCAGGCTGCGTGCACCCGCAAAACGCATCCTTATCCCCTTCGGGGCAGTTCCCCAGATTCCCCGGACACGTTCGGGTTTCTCCCAAAAACGCCCGCACCCTGGCGGACAAAAGGTGCGCAAAGGGCTTCAACCATCCGCTTCCCCCACCTTCGGGCACGCCCATGAACGCACCCAGCTACATCATGCTTCTCACCCTCTTTCTGACCGAGGGGGGCACCCTGGAAGCGGAGCAGGACACCACGGCCACCTCCATCGAGGAATGTCGCGAGGAGGCCAGGCGCCAGAGCGAGGCCCTGCGCGAGGAGTTCGCGCTCACCACGAGGGAGCGGGGCCTCTGCCCCTTCAGGGACGTGAAGATCCGCTGCGAGAGGCGCAAGCACCCCAGGCAGGAGCCGTAGACGGCCTTTTGGGCGAATCGGGACGAATCGGGACGAAGGGAGACGAAACAAAAGCGTCGGGCATGAGGGCCAGCGAACAAGGTGCCCGCTCGCCCGAAAACCAATGCCCCAAACGGGCATACGGGCTGCCCCCGGGAGCCTGTCCTGCACCCGCAAGGGCGTGTTCATACCA
>CAZWOT010000217.1:0-4213 GCA_964635595.1 uncultured Desulfovibrio sp. | reverse complement strand
ACGACATGCGAGGGATGAGCGGGGGCTCTTTTTTTGCGCCGGACCAATTTGTCCGATCCCTCTTTCGGACCCGAATGCATTTTGGGGAGCGGTTCTTTGAATGATCAAAGAAGAGCGCTGCAAGGCAGGTCCATAGGGGGATTGCGGGTTCAAAAAATTGAACTTTGCCTCCTTGTCATGGAAAGCGCAACGGGCGTGCATCCGTCGTGTCGAAACTGGCCGGCTCGAAGACAAAACTTGAACCTGAAAATGAAGGAAGTGCCGCATATTGTGCGCGTCGTTGAGCCATTTTGCACCAGGGATACGGGTCAAGCGGCCGACTGGGGGGCCCGTCCGTCAACGCGGCCGGAATGGAGCAGTTGGCCAATGTCGTCCTGGCGCGCGCAAGTCGGCTTCATTTCCCGCAGTAACAAAGTGGAACGCTCTGCAATTGGCCTTTGCTCACGCTTTTTTCGTGCATGATAGTTCGGGACGTCCTTGCCGGCGCGCGAACAAAGGTTTGCCCGCATCGCAATCGAATATGGGAACTGCAAGTATTTCAAAAGGTTGCATCGAAACAAAACAAGGGTATTTCAAAGAAGTTTCAGCAATGAAACAAATTTTGTGCAGCAATCGCAAATGAATATGGAGAAAAAGAGAAAATCGGACGTTCCAGAAGCAAAAAAATTGTACCGCTGGTGTTGACAATGAAAATGAAGTTCATTTACATGAGGCCAAAGGAAATTCCGCCACCTTGGGCTTTGTTCACCGCCAAGACCCTGGGCGACGGTCCCTGAGGGCAGCAATGTCGCCCAAACCCTTTTCCGATTGCGTCATGCCGGGCCGCTCGGCGGTTGGTTCACGGTATTGGCGCCTGTTTGGCTTTTGTTGAACCCCAGGTGACGACCAGCGCCTCGCGCGGACCGGCAACGGGCCCGGGTGGGAGTTCAAGGGAAGTGTGCCGCGGTGGTTGGTGAACGTGTCCCGCTTCCCGAAATCGACCTGAAATACGGCAGCAATCATGTGGAGCAAGCACGCATGAACTGGAAAGGAAATCCGTATCGGGTTTCGTTTCCGCCGTCATTTTCCTTCTTTCGTGATTGGCAAGGAATATCAATTTGAAATTCCTTTTTGAACGGTGCCGCCCATGCTCAATGGGACAACGGACGCAAAAAGGAGAAACTGGGAGGATTTATGGCTACTGACAGCTTGGACAGCCAGATCCAGGAGGCCCCTGCCGGGGCGGGCACGTTTCACGCGCCTGCCTCGACGCATCAGGGCAAACTCCGCATCGCGCTGGCCGGCAACCCGAACTGCGGCAAGACCACGCTGTTCAACACCTATACCGGTGCGAGACAGCACGTGGGCAACTACCCCGGCGTCACCGTCGACCGCAAGGAAGGCCACATGCACGTGGACGGCAAGGACGTCACCCTTGTCGACATCCCCGGCACCTACTCGCTGACCGCCTACAGCCAGGAAGAACTGGTGGCCCGAAGCGAGCTTTCCTTCGGCATGGTGGACGCGGTGGTGGACGTGGCCGACGCGTCCGCGCTCAAGCGCAGCATGCTTCTGACCCTGCAGATCATGGAGATGGGCATGCCCGTCGTCCTGGCCTGCAACATGATGGACGAGGCCCGCAAGGCCGGCATCCACATCAACATGGAGCTGCTCTCGAAGCGCCTCGGCGCTCCGGTCATGCCTCTCGTCGCCCGCAACGGCGAGGGTGCCCAGGAAATTCTGTCCGAGGCCGTGAAGCAGGGCGAGAAGGGCCGCAAGGAGCCTTTGCGCATCAGCTACGGTGCCGAGATCGATCCCGTTCTGGCCCAGCTCGAGAAGCGCATCCAGGATGCGAACGCGCTCACGAACCTCTACCACCCGCACTGGACGGCCATCAAACTGATCGAGGGCGACGAGGAGGTCATCAAGACCTTCCGCGAGGCCCATGCCGACATCGCCGAGGACGTCCTCGCCGTGTGTGCCGAGACCGAGAAGCGCGTGCGCGATCTGCGCCACGCCTCCTGCGAGTCGGTCATCACCGACGCCCGCTACGGCTACATCAACGGCCTTCTGAAGGACTGCATCAAGCAGGACCCCGGCAAGGACCGCCTGGCCTTCTCCGACAAGCTCGACAAGGTGCTCACGAACATCATCCTGGGACCCATCATCATGATCGCGGTCCTCTACGCCATGTTCTACATCACCATCGAGTACGGCGCCTATCCGCAGGACTGGCTGGATCAGGCCTTCGGCTGGCTCAGCGACGTGGTTGACGGCGCCATGGAAGAGGGGCCGCTGAAATCCCTCATCATCGACGGCATCATCGGCGGCGTCGGCGGCGTGGTGAGCTTCGTTCCGCTCATCGCCATCATGTTCGCGCTGATCGCCTTCATCGAGGACAGCGGCTACCTGGCCCGCATCTCCTACATGATGGACCGCATCTTCCGCCTCTTCGGCCTGCACGGCGCCTCCGTTATGCCCTACATCATTGCGGGCGGCATCGCCGGTGGCTGCGCCATCCCCGGCGCCATGGCCACGAGAACGCTGCGCAGCCCCAAGGAGAAGTTGGCGACCCTGCTGACCATGCCCTACATGCCCTGCGGCGCCAAGGTCCCGGTCTTCCTTCTCCTGATCGCGGCCTTCTTCCCCGAAGATCCTGCCTTTGCCTTCTTCATGGTGCTTCTGGCCGGCTGGCTTTCGGCCCTCTTCGTGGCCCTGCTTCTGCGCCACACCATCATCCGCGGCGAGGGCACGCCCTTCGTCATGGAGCTGCCTCCCTACCGCCTGCCCACCGTCTTTGCCGTGCTCTACCACATGTGGGAGCGCACCTGGATGTACCTGAAGAAGGCCGGTACCATCATCCTGGCCATCTCCATCGTCATCTGGGCGGCCCTGACCTACCCGTCCCTGCCCGAGGAGCAGGAAGCCCCCTACACCGAGAAGATCGAGGCCCTCGAGGGTCAGCTTGAGGAAATCGGCAAGACCATCGAGGCCCTGGGCGGCACCATCCCGAGCGACGATGAAGAGGAAGAAGAGGAAGGCGAGGAGGCCCCGGCCGCCGAGGCCGAGGAAGAAGAAGCCGCCGAGCCCGAGAATCCCGAGCTTGCCGCAGCCCTGGCTTCCTACGAGGAAACCAGGGAACAGCTCGACGACGTGAACAACGAGCTCGCCGAGGAAGCCCTGCGCTTCTCCTATGCCGGCAAGATCGGCACGGCCCTCGAGCCCTACACCATGGTGGCCGGCTTCGGCTGGCGCACGAACATCGCCCTCGTGGCCGGCATCGCGGCCAAGGAAGCCGTCGTGTCGACCCTCGGCACAGCCTACTCGATGGGCGAGCAGGACCCCGAGGATGCGGCGCCTCTTGGCGAGCGCATGAAGGAGGACCCGAACTTCGACAAGGCCGCGGCCCTGTCCCTCATCCTCTTCGTGCTCATGTACTCTCCCTGCTTCGTGGCCCTTGTGGTCATCAAGTCCGAGGCTGGCAGCTGGGGATGGCTTGTCTTCAGCATGATCTTCAACACCGCCCTGGCCTTTGCAGTTGCGACAATCGCCTACCATCTGGGCAAGAACGTCTTCTTCGTGTAGCAACGCCCGTTTCCCGGCGCGCGGTCGGGTGAAGATTCCCCGGCCGCGCCAGAGCGGGCCGCAATTCCAACCTTCAACCTTACTTTATCTTTTGGGGTTTCAATCTCATGAAAAAACTCATGACACTCATTCTGGCTGCCGGCCTGTTTGTCGCTGGCACGGCTCCTGCCAGCGCCATCGAGTTCAAGGCTCAGGGCGAGTGGTTGATGGGCTTCTCCGTCGGTGACGCGAACCTGATCAACAAGGGCCGCACCACCGCTGGCAAGAAGAAGTACAACAACGACGACAAGTTCTCCGCCATGCAGCGTGTCCGCCTCCAGCTCGACGCGGTTGCCTCCGAAAACCTGTCCGGCACGGTGCTCTTCGAGCTCCTCGAGACCACTTGGGGCAAGAGCGATGACGACAATGGCGGTGCCCTTGGCGCGGACGGCAAGATCGTGGGCGTCCTGAACGCCTACATCGACTGGGCCGTTCCGGATACCGAGCTCAAGGTCCGCATGGGTCTCCAGCCCATCGAGCTGCCCAACGTGGCCGGCGGTTCAAGCATCCTGAACACGGATTCCATGGCCGCGGTGACCGCGAGCTACCAGTTCAACGACAATGTGGGCGTGACCCTCATGTGGGGCCGTCCCTACAACGACAACTACAC
>CAZWOT010000216.1:0-4228 GCA_964635595.1 uncultured Desulfovibrio sp. | reverse complement strand
GTCCTGAAGAGTTCGTCCTTGCCTCCCTTCGCGCCCAAAGCGCGCCCGGCCATGGATGACGCGGAACAGCCTGTTCCACCGCACGGCCAGGGGAGTCAGGGCACGCAGGCAACGGCAAAGATGCGCACGATGGCGCGTTCCTGTCCGTTTGTCGCATGCCGGATCATCATGGGAAGGATGAACCTCCAGTTTGAATGCAGATGGAAGTGCCCGAAGACCCTGCGCCACGCGTCTTGCCGAAAGCGTGACACAAGATCCCCTTGCGAGCGTACAAATTGATGCGGCAAAGCCCCCGAAAGATCAAGGGGGTTCATCGATTTTCCGCGCCTTTCCCGACCGCTCCTGTCGGGACTTTCGGGCGGATTTTCCGGGGGAGCGGCACGCGATTGGGACGGCGCGATCTACCAGTTGACGCCCGGCAGCTTCAGCTTCCAGCGTATGGCTGCAAGGCGCAGGACGAGGCAGACAAGGCCGCCGATCCAGAGCCCCGCGGATCCCGGCACGGTCACGACGACAATGGAGCCTATGAGGGTGGCGGTGGCGTAGACCTCGCCGTTCTTGCGCATGACAAAGGGCACCTGGCCCGTGTAGGTGTCGCGCATCATGCCGCCGCTGATGCCGGTCATAAGCCCCATCAGCACGGCCGTCATGGGGCTCATGCCGAGCTGCAGGGCCTTGTCCGTGCCAAGCACCGAGAAGTAGGCGAGGCCGATGGCGTCGCAGACGTTGACCATGAGGTCGAGCTTCGGGTGCACGCGATCGGCGATGAGCACGAAGCCGATGAGGCCCGCGATGATGGGGCAGTAGATGAAGGAGGTGTTCTCGAGCCAGAACACGGGGACGTCCAGGAGCACGTCGCGCAGGGTGCCGCCGCCGATGGCCGTCACCACGGCGACCACGAGGACGCCGAAGAGATCGAGCTCGGCCTTGCGGTCGCGGGCCGCCAGAACGCCGCTCATGGCAAAGGCCGCCACGCAGATCATGTCGATGGCGAAGCGGATGACGGCATAGGGATTGGGAATGTCGCCCATGGTGTTTTCGAGGTCCCCGAAAGATGTTCGATTGGGTTCGGCTGGGTTGAATTCGGTTGAATTCGGTCGCTGTCGAAAAGAAGGATGCCGGCCGCAAAGGACGGCCCGAAGGCGAGTTTGGTGCGTTTGGTGCGTTTGGTGCCTTGCACACCCGCTCGCGGGGCGCCTTTCCTACAAGCCTGTCCCCATTTCGTCAAGACTTTGGAACAGGGGTGTTCGGCAAAACGCCCCGCCAGATGGGCCTTTGGGGCAGGCAATGACACTTCGGTGACGTTTGCAGGGCAGGCTTGCCGGTCAAGGCTGATGTGCCGGAATTTTTGATGGATTTCACCGGCAGATCAAGGCATATTGGTTCTCGACTTTGCTGAAGGCCGGTGACAGGCGCAGGATTGAGAGCCGCAGAAACTCTTGTATGGTCTGCGATACGCGGTTTCAGCCGACGGAACGTGATGTCAACCTGCCTTATGTTGGAGAGCTGTGAAAACAGTTGCGGAGAAAGCCGTGTCCGGATCAAAAATAATCTTCAATTCAAAATTTTCCCATGTTCGCAAAAATGATGGCTATTATGTCGACAAGACGGCATTTCTTGAACCATTGTTGACCGAACATGAAGAGGCAATGCTTTTTACTCGTCCAAGGCGATTTGGCAAAAGTCTGACAATGAGCATGATTGGAGATTTTGTCGACATTTCAAAAGATTGTCGAAAATTGTTTGAAGGGCTTGAAATAAGCAAAAACAAGGAACTTTGCGAACAATGGATGAACAAGTTTCCAGTTGTGGAGCTTTCATTGGCGCTCTGTGAAGGAGAGAACTTTGAAGATGCATTCAATTCATTGAGAAAGCATGTCTGGACAACGTATAGAAAGCACAAATATTTGCTGGACAGCGACAAGATATTGCAGGCAGACAAGGATTTCTATTTGGCCGTCATGGCTCCGGACGCAGACAAGGACATCATTCAAAACTCGATTGATCGACTGGTGGCAATGGTTGCATGTCACCATGAAAAGGAAGTTGTTTTTATTGTAGACGAATACGACAGGCTCATTGAAAATGCAGCATATAAAAGTTATTTTGAAAAAATGAAATATTACTTGAGACCAATGTATGGGTCGGTAATAAAGGATAATGATGATGTTAAATTCTCTCTTTTGACCGGATGTGCTCGCATTTCAATAGACAGCATGTCATCCGGACTGAACAATGTTGAATCTTACGATGTAAAGAGTTCACAATTTTCTGAATTCATTGGATTTACTGAAGATGAAGTTGACAATCTTTTGTATGATATGGGTTTGAATGACAGAAAGTCTGAAGTCAAGGAGTGGTATGATGGATATATTTTCGGAGAAGCACAAGGTATATATTGTCCATGGGATGTATTGAAATTTGTATCAAAGTGCAAAAAAAGCAATTCATTTGAAAAACCTCAGTCATATTGGGAAAATACTGGGAGTTTGATAACGTTGAAGAATTTTCTGAAAGATGTCCACCCGGAAATTGATGACAGTATTCTCATGCTGAGTAATGGAGGCTATATCGTTAATAATGCCGTAAAAGAATTGAATTTCGAAAATTTAATTGACTCACAAGAAAATATTTGGACACTTCTCTATCATTATGGATATATAACAAAAGCAAACGAATCATATCTGAAAAAGCACAATCTTTCATCATCAGACGATTATGATATTCTTGTTGTGCCAAATAAAAGTGTAAGATCTGCGATTGTACAAGAGGTTTTGTTTTATATCAAGGCAAGCTTCACAAAACACAGGCTTGATCATTTGACAAAAGCTTTCGTTGGCGTGAAGTTCGACGAATTTCAAAAAGAACTTGCAAAACTTCTATTGGAATGCATCAGTGATTTTGACTATCATGAATACTTTTATCATGCATGGCTTTTGGGTCTGCTCATGGCTTGTGGCGGGACCGTCTTCTCGAATCAGCAAAGCGGCCTTGGTCGCCCTGACCTGATTTTCAAGTTCCAGGATACAGTCATGATTGTGGAAGTGAAGCGTGAATCCACGAGTTCGGGCGTCGCTCTTGAAAAGGTTGCCAACAAGGCTCTGCAGCAGATCCTTGATCGGAAGTACGACGTTCCTCATGAACAAGCGTCCAGGGTGGTCTGTTGGGGCATGGGATTCAAGGGCCGCGAGTGCAGGGTCGTTGCCAGAGACAGCAAGGCCGGCAATACAGGCCTGTGAGCCAGCATCAGGTGCTCGGTCAAAGCGAATTGAACGCTGGCCAGCCGGCAAACCGGCGAAAACAGCCAGGAAAAATGGCGCCCTGGACTGTCAGCCCGCCAAACCTTGCTGTTCCGCACGGGCCACACTGTGGTTTTTTGTGCGAGATATCAAGGTGTTATTTTGTATTCCACCGGGTCCTCGACGACACGTATGGGCAGGACCATGTGCGAGAGTGTCAGTCCAGGAATGAGGATTTCGGTTCCGGTGATTTCTTGCGCGGCCTCAGGACGGCGAACAGGCGCTGTACAACTTCCCTTTCGCAGCCAGGGTCCTGTTGAGCAAGGAGCGCGCCTGTCAGAGTGCCGAGAGAAGGTGTCCCTGGCCAGCCCCCTCTGCCACGATTGCGCTTGATTCTGGAACTGGAAGTCCTCCAGGATCGAGGGGAACAGGGACGAGTTCTCCGAGTCCGGGCGCCTTGTGCGCGAGGGCGAGCCCGGAGCGTAGCAGCCTCGATGCGCGCATGATCTTGAACCATGTGGAGGCCATGAACTTCATCCGCCAGGACCCGGGCCCCTTCGCGAAGCCGACCGTGGAGACCATGGAGACCATGGAGCGCCTGCACGAGCTCCTCCCCGGGGACCTGGCGTGCACCCCGGCATCCGCACCGTCCGGGTCCTTGTCACGGGCACGCAGTACATGCCCATGGGCAACCCTGCCGCCCTCCGGGGAGTCATGGAAGACCTGGCAGAGCTGCTCGCCCGAACGCCCCACCCGGTGGAAAGGGCGCTTTTCGCCCTCCTGATCGTCTCCTGCATCCAGCCCTTCGAGGACGGCAACAAGCGCACCGGCCGCACGCTCGCAAAGCCATCCTCATGGTCGAGGAGCTTTGCCCCATATCCTGGCTTGCGGCAGACGTGGAGAGATTCAAGAAGGCCCTTTGCTCTTCTACGAGCAAAGCATCTGCTCGTGCTTCAAGGAGCTCTTCCTCGAGGAGCTCTTCCTCGAGG
>CAZWOT010000215.1:0-4255 GCA_964635595.1 uncultured Desulfovibrio sp. | reverse complement strand
CTTATGAACGGCCACTTGCCGGACGGACGCCAATGAAAAGGCAGCGCAGCCCGCAGGGCTGGCAGCACGACACCGGCCAAAACAGCCTGACACGATTCCTTTTTTGCGGACAGCAAAAAAATTTCCCGCTTTCTTTTTGCCTTTTCCGGGCAAGCCAACTATGGTATCGCGCGTTCGGGGCGCACCTGCCGCGAAGGACAGCGCATCGGCAAGGGAGCTCGCCGGGCACCCTGCAGCTGCCCGTTTGCAGTCGCCCGCTTGCAGTCATCCCTTTGCAGTCATCCACTCAATTTTCACCCATTCGTCACCCAATCATGACAAGGCATCCCGCGAGGCAGGCATGAGCATGGAATACGAGAGTTCTTTTGCCAGGCGTCTTGGCAGGGAGGAGCTCGCGAGGCTTCTCGAGCTCGATCGCAAGGGCACTCCCCTGGCGAAGCTTGCCAGGGACTGCGGCATGAGCGAGTCCATGCTGCGCATGGCCCTGCGCAGGGCGCAGCGCAAGAACGAGCAGAAGGCCGAACAAAAGCCTGAGCAGAAAGCCTGACGGAAGGACGGCCAGACCGCTTGAGGACACGCGAAAAGGAGACGGGTCACGCCATGTTGTCCGACGACGCCAGGATCAGGGCCGAGCTGCTCGAGGCCGCCGAACGCGCCATCAGGGCCATCTGGGATTGGGACTACCTCAACTGGGAGGCCCTTGCCCCGCACGTGACGGGGCAGGTCGCGGCGCTCTTTCGCGCCAACCTGGCATGCCCGGGAGAAGAGGAGGATCTCGCTCCCACGCGCACCCTCACAAGCCTTGCCCTCGACATCCACTCCTTCCCGGAAGAGACCGAGGCCCTCGTGCTTGCCCACTACCGTTGGCGCGAGCGCGGCACCGAGGGCTCCGAGAGCGTGGTCTGGGTCTTCATCCTGGAAAACGGCTCCTGGAAGGCCTCGGGCCTGGGCCGCGAAAGCGATTTTCGCAAAATCGAATCAAGCGAACCGGACGAAGAGGACGCCGACAGGACAGACGAGTCCTCCTCCTGAAGGACATCGTCCTGCAAGGGCATTGTCCGAAGGACATTGTCTGAAGGACATCCTCCCGGCAAAAGCCGCCGGATGCGCCGAGCCTGGCGGCATCGGCCCTTCCCTGCAAAGGAGACCCGCAGCCAGGAGATCGGGAAGAGCTCCCGGGACCAGGGGCGCCAGGCTGCGCCCTGCATGCACGTCCCTTGCGCATCCAACGCATCCAACGCGTCCAACGCGTCCAACGCGTCCAGCCGCATTCAAGGCTTCCAGGCGCCTTCAGGCGCGTCCATGCGCAGGCATCTTCGACGCTTCCTTGACGCTTCCGCTTTTTCCGGCAAGCGTCTTTTTCGGCGCCCCTTAGTGTTCTTCAGCGTTCCCGCGCTGCCTGATCCAGTTCCAGACGGACGAGCGCTGGACATTGGCAAGGGAGGGATGTCCCGCCTCCAGGCAGTGCCTGCGCACATGGTCCACGAGGCTCGAGATGGACCAGGCGTTCCTGTTCGGGGCCCGGTCCACGTCCTTCGGCTGCTTTCGGGAAAGTCCAACCACCCAGTCCTTGGCGTCGTCGGGGATGCGGGCGGGCCGTCCCGAGCGCGCCAGATCGTCCAGGGCCGCGGCGACGCCCAGGGTGCTGCACTTGCGGACGGTCTTGGCGATGGTGGGCAGGGAGACGCCCACCTGTTCCCGGATTTGCGCGTAGCTTGCCCCGTCCATGCGCATGAGCAGGATTTGGGCCCGCTGCCTGCGGATTTTCTTCTCCTTCGACGAGGCCGCGACTGCGTTCAGCAGGGCGGTTTCCTCGCCGCTCGGAGCAAAGAAGTACTTGCTCTTGTTGCCGACCATGGGCGTTCTCCCCGAGCCGCTGCCGATCCGGCACCGGATTGTTCTGGAGGGGCCCTGAAGAAAGGGAGCGGTCGGACCCGAAAAACCGCAGGCTTTTGAGGGCAGGCGCGCATGCCGTCAGGGGGCATCGGGCATTGGGCACCGGGCATTGGCCTTTGCGCACAAGGCCTCAGGCAAGTCCTTCCCACCAGCGGGGCTGGTCCGCGAACTCGACCCGCCCTCCCCCGAGCTCCACAAGGCTTCCCATGACGGGCACAAAGAGCCTGTAGGGACGGTTTTCGGCAAGGTCCACGGCCCTGGTGAAGGGCTCGTCCCAGGGGTGCTGGGCCAGGCAGAAGCGACCGGAGTGGGCGGGCAGAAAATGCCGCGCGCCCACGTCCACGGCGGCCTGGGCCGCCTCGTGGGGAAACATGTGCACGGTGGGCCAGCCCTCGTTGTACTGGCCGGAGTCCAGGACGGCGAGGTCGACGGGGCCGAACTTCCGGCCTATGTCGGCAAAGTGCCTGCCGTAGCCGCCGTCGCCGCTGTGGAAGAGCCTGAAGTCGGGCGTTTCGAGCACGAAGCCGCACCAGAGTGCGCGGGAGTGGTTTTTCAGGGAGCGTCCGGAAAAATGCCGCGAGGTCGTCAGGTGCACGGCCAGATCCGGGAAAAGCTCGATGGTGTCGCCCCAGTCGCCCTCGAGAACGCGCTCCTTCCCGAAGCCCCAGCGGGCAAAGTGCGCGCCCGTGCCAAGGCCGCAGACCACCTTGCCGATCCTGTCCTTCAGGGCCATGACGCTTGGATAGTCGAGATGGTCCCAGTGGTCGTGGGTGACGACAAGCACGTCCACATGGGGCATGTCGGCTGCCGAATAGACCGTGGTGCCCTCGAAGGCCCTGTTGGAGAAGGACACGGGCGAGCCGTAGGGGCTGAACACGGGGTCGACCAGCACGGTCCTTCCCCGCACCCGCACAAAGAGCGAGGAGTGCCCAAGCCAGACGATGCCGTCGCCGCCCTTTTTCAGATCCGCCTTCACGAAGGGCAGCGGCCTTTCCGGCTTCGGGCGCACCGTCTTTCGGAAAAGCCAGCGGGCAAGCGAGGTCACGAAGCTCTGGTTGTTGGCGAGAACGGGGGCCGGCTCCAGGTTCTGGAAGACCCCGTTCACCTGATGGGGCGAGGAAAGGATGCGTGCCAGCGCCTCCCCTTCGGGGATGGCCCCGAAGGCCTCGGTACTCAAAAACGCCATGCCGCCAAGTCCCCCTGCCGCGGCGACTGCGCCCGTGGCCGCCAGTCCTTTCAAGAAAGTGCGTCTGTTCATGTGCCTGCCAAGCCGGACGACATCCCGTGACCCGTATGGGAAAACTCCCTGCCAATTGCCTTGCAAGGCCTTTTCTATCCCAGCCATCCGGCCAAGGTCACTTTGCAAAAATTCCAAAAAGTTGCCCATTTTTCGGGCAGGCACGCTTTCGGCCCAGGGGCCGGACCAACGCCGGCTTGAAGGTTGGCCCAGAGGACAGCCAAAAGGACAGCCAAAAGGACGGCCAAAAGGACGTGCCAAGAGGACGCGCCCAAGAGGACGCGCCCAAGAGGACGCGCCCAAGAGGACGCGCAAAAGGCCCACGAGACGGAGAACGTGGGGCCGCAAGAAAAGGCCGCGTCCTTGCCCAGGGGGAAATCCCCTTTGGAAAAGACGCGGCCCATTGTGCCTTTTTGTATGGCCTCCAAGGGGGCCCCTGCCCTGCACATGCAAGGCCTTTCATGCCCGGGGCCTTGGCCCCGGACCCGGGTCTAGACCTCCTCGGCAGAGCCCTGCTGCATGCCGGACTCGGAGCCCTGGCCCTCGTTGTAATTCTCGAAGCCCTGGCTGCCGCCCCAGTCCGGAACGCTGGGCGCCACGCCGGCCTGGTTGTCCACCTGGCCCTCGGGACGGCGCTTGTCGAGGAAAATCACGCGCTGGGCCTTGATTTCCGTCTGGTAGCGGTTCTGGCCGTTGGCGTCCGTCCACTTGCGGGTCTGCAGGCTGCCTTCCACGTAGACAAGGCTGCCCTTGCCGATGTGGTTGGCGCAGTTTTCCGCCAGACGCTGGAAGGTGATGACGCGGTGCCACTCGGTGTGCTCCATTCTCTGGCCGTTCCTGTCCGTCCAGCTCTCGTCCGTGGCGACGTTGAAGCTCGCCATGGGAGCGCCGCTCTGCAAATACTTGATCTCGGGATCACGCCCGAGACGTCCCATAATCATGACCTTGTTCAGCATTACATGCTCCTTGTCAGTATCACCGAGGGGCCGGATGCGACCCCCGCTTGTGTAGCAAAAAACGTTGCATTCCCTATCGACACTCGCCCAAAAAGTCAATCAAGCTCTGTTCGGGTGTAGATACGGAACCTTGTTTTTTGCCGATTTGACCCCTTCTCATGGCGAC
>CAZWOT010000214.1:0-4301 GCA_964635595.1 uncultured Desulfovibrio sp. | reverse complement strand
GGGGCATGGGCCTGTCAATCGATTTTCGAAAAATTGTCACAATTTTTTCTCGAAGTCGCCAGCAGAGCCACCTTCAGGCGTTTCTCCCCTCTGGCAAAACGCCCCCGGGAGGTCCTGCCCATGCGGGCACGGCCGTATGAGCTCCCCTCCTTTGAGCGAAACCGCCCTGGGACTCCCGCGCTTGCGCTCTCCCGGGAAAGGCTGGCCTCCACCCGCCAACAAGGCCTGCTTCAGCCGGTTCGAACCCGCGTACCCGCGAGCAAAACGCCGCTGACGGGCTTTGCTCGTGTGCGCATGAGCTGTCCGGTTTCGCCCCGCTGAGCGGAAGCCACCTGAAGCTCGCGACCTCGCTTCCATGGACAGCTCGTCGCCTCCCAATCCGCCATAAAGGCCAACCGCGCCCACGGTCTCTTTTGGGCAAAACCTGTCCAGACGGTTTTGCTCCTTCGATAGCACCTGCCCCAGGCTTCGCTCTTTTTGGCGAAACCCTGCGTGCTCCCCATGCGCAAGGCTGGAGGGCGTCCCGCTCCGGGTATTCAGGGACGCCCTCAAAAGCCTTCAGCGCATCACCACCAGGCACTGTCCCACCCGAATGTCCTGTCCTTTCAGGTTGTTCCAGCGCTGGAGATCTGCCACGCTCACGTTGAGCTTGCGGGAGATCTGCCAGAGGTTGTCGTTGGGCTGCACCTGGTAGGTGCTCTTGCCGGACTTGGCGCGTTGTTTGCCGGTATTGGCGGCGGCCACGGTCTTGCCGGGGATGACGAGGGTCTGCCCCACGTGGACGGCGTTGGCGTTGGTGATGCCGTTGGCGGCAAGCAGGGCCTGCACGGAGACATTGTGGTTTTTGGCCACCCTGGTGAGGGTGTCGCCGGCCCTGACAGTGTAGGTGTCGGATGCCGTCTTCGCCCTTGCGGGAGCCGCCTCGGCAAGCTCGGTCCTCGAGGCGCGCACGGGATTCTTCGCAAACGCCACGGCCTGGGCCAGCCGGTTCTCCGGCACATAGGCGTTGGTGCTGCGCCTGGCGTGGCTCGTCTCGCGCAGGTAGTGGGGGTTGCGTTCCTTGAACTCGGACCAGGACATGCCGCAGGCCTTGGCCATGGCCTTGAGGCTCGTGCAGGGACGCACGCTCACCTTGGCCATGCGCGCTGCGCCTTCGGGGCGGATGGGCTCGAAGCCGAACTTCTCCAGGTTTTCCATGATGACCATGACCGCCACGAACCTCGGCACGTACTGCAGGGTCTCCCTGCGCAGGCGGGTCTTCTCGTCGAGCTTGTCGTTGCGGCGCACGACGCCGAAGAAGGTTTTCTCCCTCGCCGCCTCGCAGGCCCTGCTCATCTTGCCCTCGCCGGCGTTGTAGGCGGCGATGGCCGTGGGCCAGTCGCCGAACTGGCCGTGCAGCTTCTTCAGGTACTGTGCGGCCGCGTGGGTGGCGGCGTAGACATCGAGACGCTCGTCCTGCCACTTGTCCTGCTGGAGACCGTACTTCAGGCCCGTGTAGGGCATGAACTGCCAGGCGCCCGCGGCGCCGGCGCCGGAGCGGGCCTTCGGATTGTAGCCGCTCTCCACGATGGCGAGGTAGGCGAGTTCTTCGGGCAGGCCGTAGAAGCGGAAAACGCCCTTGGCGTAGCCAAGATAGTTCTCGGCGCGCTTCGAGTGGATGGCGATGGTCTTGCGGGCCCCGCGCAGGTAGAAGCCCATCTGCTCTTCCACAAGCTCGTGGGCGTGCTCGGGAACCTGACGGGCAATGACGCTTTTGCTGTCTGCAAGGACGGCCTTCTCCGTGGCCGTGAGCGGTGCAGGCCTGGCATCGAGGGCAAGGGAGCCGGAACCGTTCCTGGAGGAACAGCCGGCGAGAAATATCATCATGAGCAGGCCAAGGACCATCAGTCCCGGAAGCCTTGTCGTGCCGAATTCGTGCCTTGCCATTGTCGTACCCGGAGTTTCGCCTGCCTTGCGTTCAAGTGGGCCATCGGATACAAGCCCGAAAACACGCGACAAGCTGGTTAATGCTATGGAAATTCTTGACAATCCCCTGCTTCCGGGACTCAAGCCCGTCCTGGAGCTCCTTCAATCCTCCCCCGAAAGGGTGGACAGCGTTCTGTGCCGAAAGGGGGCCCGCTCGCGGGAAATCCAGGAAATCCAGGATCTGTGCAGGCAGCGGCACATTCACTTCTCCCTTGTGGACAACGCGGCACTGGACAGGATTTGCCGCTCGAACAAGGGGAGCCCGGCGCATCATCAGGGGGTGGTGGCCCGACTGGCGGGCGTTTCCGCCGTCAGTCCCGAGGAGCTTTTCGAGAAAGCCCTGCAGGCCCCGTTGCCTCTCGTCATCGCCCTTGACCAGGTGAAGGACCCGGGCAATGTCGGGACGCTCGCCCGAACCATGTACGCGCTTGGCGCGGCGGGACTTCTGCTTCCCGAACACAATTCGGCCTATCTGGGGCCGGCGGCCTTGCGGTCATCGGCCGGAGCTCTGAGCCGCCTTCCCGTGGCTCGTGCCGTCAATCTGGCGAGGGCCCTCGATGATGCGGAAGAGCGGGGCTTCACCATCTACGGAAGCGGGCAGAGCCAGTCGGCTCCCACGCTGAATCCCTACGTGGAGGGGCTTCAGCTGCCCGCGGTCCTTGTGCTCGGCAGCGAGGAAAAGGGGCTGCGTCCGGGTGTCGCCAAAAGATGCTCCATGTGGCTGAACATCCCCTTCGCAAGGACGTTCGACTCGCTCAACGTGGCGCAGGCCGGAGGAATCCTTCTCGCGCTGGCGCAGGCGAACAACACCCGTACAGCACTCCTATCGGCGCCTTCCAAAAATTCTTAGGGGCCAGGTCGGAAAATTCCCCCGACAACCTTCTCGTCCGCCGACCCGCAGGGCCCCCCCTGGGGCCTGGCATCTTCTGCCGGACACACACGCTGGAATCATACGCAGGACCCATACGCAGGCTCTTCACGCAGGACTCTCATGCCAATGTTCGACAACATGAAAAACTTCGAGGCGAGGGCCTTTCTCTGTCTCGTCCTCGCGGCCACGGCGCTCTTCATCTGGCTTCTCTCGCCCTTTCTGGACGTGCTTTTGTGGGCCGTGGTCATAGCCGCGGTCCTCACCCCCCTCTACCGCAGGCTTTTGCAAAAGGGGCTTGGCAAGAACCTGGCAGCGCTCTCGACGGTGCTGCTCTCGCTCTTCGTCATCATCCTGCCGCTCGCCTGGATACTCTACACGGGCGCCAGGGAGGCCCTTCTCCTCTACACCCAGATTTCCGAGAACCCGGTTCTTCTGCAAAACATCCTCGGGCGCCTGCACGCGGCCTTCCCGGAAGTGCAGGACCTTCTGGCCAGCTTCGGCTACGACATGACGACCCTGACAAGCGACCTCTCGGCTCTCGCGGTCAAGGCCGGCGGCTTTGTGGCCAAGTACACCATGGCCTTCGGGGGCGGTGCCGCCAACTTTGTCACCAACCTGGCCATCTGCCTCTACGTCGCCTACTTCCTTGTGCGCGACGGCGGGCGTCTGGTGGTTCTGCTCGTGCACGCCCTGCCCTTCGGCGACGATCGCGAAGTCCTTCTGATGAGCAAGTTCGCGGGCGTCATGCGGGCCACCATCAAGGGAAGCCTGCTCGTGGCCATGGCCCAGGGCGCCCTTGGCGGGGTCATCTTCTGGATTCTGGACATCCGCGCAGCCGTTCTCTGGGGCGTGGCCATGGCCTTTCTCTCGCTCATTCCCGTGGTGGGCGCGGCGCTCGTCTGGCTTCCCACGGCCCTCTATCTTCTGGCCACGGGCGAAATCACCCACGGCATCGTGCTCATTCTCTACGGGGCCTTCGTCATCGGCCTTGCCGACAACATCCTTCGGCCCCTTCTGGTCGGGCGCGACACCAAGATGCCGGACTACCTCATCCTGCTCTCCACCCTCGGAGGCTTTGCCATCTTCGGCATGGACGGCTTTGTGACCGGTCCCCTCATCGCCGCCTTCTTCATCACGGTGTGGCAGATCTTCGCGGAGGAGACCGCGGGACCCATGCCCCGGCCGGAAGGCGGCTTCAGGGTGCATTTCCATCGCCCGGCCGTGGCGGATTCCGGGGCAAACGATGCCCAGGAGAGCGCGGACGGGCATGGAGGAGAGGAGGCTCCGGCAACGGCCGCGGCCAGCGAACCGGACGAGGACGACGAGGACCAGGCCGCCCACGAGGCCCGCAAGCACAAGTCCCACGCCCGCTTCAGGCACATTGTGGGTCTCTTCGAGCGGCTCGGCAGAAAACGCGGGAAAGAAAGCTCCTGAGCCGGGGCGCCCGAACCCGCCTCCTGCAGAC
>CAZWOT010000213.1:0-4324 GCA_964635595.1 uncultured Desulfovibrio sp. | reverse complement strand
GCTGCATCCCCGATGCGCGGTTTTCGGGGGCAGGCTTTGAAGCAATGTGCGTCAAAAGGCGGAATGTTTCAAATGGTTGAATGAGGGTTGCCGGTTTGGGCTACCATGAGGGAACGGCCCTCGAAACACCTTGATGAACTGTCAATGAACATCGGCCGCACAGGCTTGACTCGCCCGAAATGCTGCTCCAGCATCAGGACAGCTGCACTGCAGCGAACATCGATTCATTGATGTTTCGGGTTGAACTCGAGCCGGCATGTTGTCTTCGAACAGCGGCATTGGCAGAAGGCCGCGCCGGCAGCAGAGAGGTTTTCCCATGGCCGTTCCAGAGGAAATCAGGCGCGTACAAAGGCCCCCGAACACGGTCGTTGTCGACACGGGAAAGGACTCGCCCAACCGCTACCCGGTTCGCGAGGTCGTCAAGGTCGTGGGCAAGGCCGGGAAGGTTGTCAGCACGCAGGGAAAGGTGATCGGCCATATCAGGGACCTTGTTTTCGTGCCCAAACCCGGAGCCTCCGGCAGGCGCCATCCGCTGCCATACGGCGACGCGGCCATGGTGCACGCAGAAGCGAGGGAAATCTTCACGGATTTGACAAAATGCTTTTCTCTGGGGGATGCGTGCAAGATTGCGGCGATCGCCATGCTCAGGGTGCTCTACCCGCGGACAACGCAATACAACCTTGCCGACTGGTACAGGAGCTCGTACCTCTCGGTCCTGATGCCAGGGATTCCCTTGAGCCGGACCACGATATCGAAATTCGTGCAGGATTTGGGGATGCACGAGAGTGCCATCGGGGAATTCTGCAAACTGCGCCTCGACAGGATTGCGGATGGGCATCTTGTGCTTGTTCGCGCGACGCACAAGGGCGACCCGGGCAAGATCGAGTCGCTGGCGGACTATACGCTCACAAAGGCAAGGTGGGGCATGCCGGAGATATCCGTGCTCTATGCCTACGATGCCGATGCGGAAGAACCGGTCTGCGCACGTGCCCATGAAGGACGTTCCGTCGATTTGTATGACTGCAGGCATTTTGTCCAGCGGCACGATTTGGGCAGAGGGGCGATAGTCGTGGACGAAGAGCTCGCCAGGGAAGCGGCCAGGGACATTGCGTGCGGCAACGCGGGCCTGCACTTCATTTCGCGCCTGGACAGGGACGACCGGCTTGTCCTGGAGCATGCCATGTTCGCATTTGAAGACAGGCTGCCCGAACATTCGGAGGTCCTGTACAGGAAGAAGGCGGCATCCCCAAGCCTGTTTCTCTACTCCTTCTGCGACCTCGACGAAAAGCATGCAGAAGAGGAGGCCTCGCTCGAGAGCATCAGGAAGGGGGAGCTTGACCCGGACGAACATCGCCGAAAGGAGCCTTCCTTCGGCACGACGATTTTTGCCTCGGATCTCGATCTGCCTCCTCTCAAGGTGTACAGGTCGCAGTTGAACCTGTGGCGCATGGAAATGATGCTCCGGCAGTTCAGGCACGACATTGTCCCGAATACGCCAGGCGTGTGCACGCAGGCCGCCATTGCGGGATGCGAGTTCATCAACCTTGTCAGCACGGCAATAATGGCCAGGCTCTTCAGGAAGTTCGACAGCCTGTGCTGGCTTCGCGAATGGACCTACGAGGAGATCATGAGGGATCTGGCCTACATCAGACGCTATGATGACGCTCCCAGGTTCCAGCTGCCGGACAGGGACGACATGTACTGGGAATATGTCGGGGACGGTCTGACCGACATGCTGGTGGAAGCAGGCCTGTGCACGAACGTGCTCGCGCAGACGCCCCGAAGACCGGGAAGACCGCGCAAGCAGCCCGCCGAACCCGACAGGCCCAGGCGTCCGCGGGGCCGCCCCAGGAAGGAACCCTCCGAAAAGGCACCTCAGGCAGACAGGCCCAAAAGGAAGCCTGGACGCCCCAAAAGCGGGAAAACGCTCGCACGGGAAGCCCTGGAAGCCGAAATGCTGGCACGGAGCGAAGTGCCGCCAAAGCGTGCACCCGGACGTCCAAAGGGGAGCAGGAACAGGAAAACCCTGGAGCGCGAGGCAAACGGAAAGGAGGCAGGGCAGCAAGTGCAAGCCGCGGCGCAGCCCGAATGAGCGCGCAGCCGGACGGGAGGCCATCCCGATTTCGACAGGTCCCGCGCAAACCGCGGCGCCTGTCGCATGGCCCGGGCTGCCTGGAGCCTCTCCCGCACCCTACTCGTAGGTGTAGATGATTTCCGGGCCGTCGCCGCCGTCCCCCTCGTCTTCCTCGGCCGCGTCCCCGGTCTCCACCGGACGCAGGCGCACCAGCGGGGCGTGTACGGCCATGCTTTCCTGCATGCGCCAAAGCTCGGCCAGAAGCTCCTCGAGCCCGGTCTTCTCGAGGGCGGAGATGAAGAAGATCTGCAGACCGTCTTCCTTCGCCCTTGCCTTGAGCTCGGCAAGACGTTCCTCCTCGACCAGGTCGATCTTGTTGACGACGCGGATTTGCGGATGCTCGGCAAGCTCCTCGTCGAAGGCCTTCAGCTCCTCGTCGATGAGTTCGAAGCCGGCCCAGGGGTTGTCGCCGCCCGTGTCCTCGATGCTCAGGATGTGCACGAGAAAGCGGGTGCGCTCCACGTGCTTCAGAAAGCGCATGCCGAGACCCTGCCCCTGGCTTGCGCCCTCGATGAGGCCGGGGATGTCCGCTATGACGAGGCGCTGGCCCGGGTCGTACTCGTCGATGACCACACCCAGGTTCGGCACCAGCGTCGTGAAGGGGTAGGCCGCAATTTTCGGCCGTGCGGCCGAGACGGCGGAGAGGAAGGTCGACTTGCCGGCATTGGGAAGCCCCAGAAGGCCCGCGTCGGCCAGTATCTTGAGCTCGAGGCGCAGGCTCCTGCACTCGCCGGGAGTGCCCGGCTGGGCAAAGTGCGGGGCGCGCATGGTGGAGCTCTTGAAGTGGATGTTGCCCTTGCCGCCCTGGCCGCCCCTGGCGATGACCACTTCCTGGTCGGCCTCGGAGAGATCGGCCACGAGCTCCTCCTGCCCGTCCTCCTCGGCGTAGATCATGGTGCCGACCGGCAGGTGCAGGACGAGATCCTCGCCCTTTCTGCCGTACATCTGCCGGCCCATGCCGTGCTGGCCGTTGGCGGCCTCGTAGCGGCGCTTCAGGCGAAAGTCGTAGAGAGTGAGAAGGCGTGCGTCGGCGCGCAGGACGACCGAGCCGCCATCCCCGCCGTCGCCCCCGTCCGGGCCGCCCTTGGGTATGAACTTCTCCCTGCGGAAATGGACCGCTCCGTTGCCGCCGTCGCCGGCCTTCACGAAGATGCGGGCCTCGTCAACAAAGCGCATGCTTTACCCCCGAAGAGACAGGAAAAGGGAAGGAACCTCGTCAAAGGCCCCTTCCCCGAAATTTACGTGCTCGTTCGTTTTGTACGAAACGGCCTACTCGGCCACGTCCACGTGCACTCTGGTGAGCTCGCGGCGCTTGCGGCTGTAGTGCTCGAAACGAACCTTGCCCGCAGCCTTGGCAAAGAGGGTGAAGTCCCTGCCCATGCCGACGTTCTGACCAGGATAGATGCGGGTGCCGAGCTGACGGACGATGATGTTGCCAGGAATGACGCTCTGGCCGCCAAAGACTTTCACGCCGCGGCGCTGGCCGGCACTGTCGCGGCCATTGCGGGACGATCCGCCTGCTTTCTTGTGAGCCATGATCTTCTCCCAGTTCGAGAAAAATGGATGTTGCCTGCCCTGCGACCTGGCGTGCTAGGCGTTGATGCTCTTGATCTTCAGGGTGGTGTAGTCCTGACGATGGCCGCGCAGCTTGCGGCTGTCGTTGCGGCGCCAACGCTTGAACACCTGCACCTTGGGGGCGCGGGCATGGGCAACCACTTCGGCGGTCACGGTAGCGTTTTCCACATACGGGGCGCCAACCTGCAGATTTTCGCCGCCGAGCATGAGAACCTTGTCCAGGGTAACTTCCGCACCGGTCTCGACGCCGAGCTTCTCGACACGAAGCTGGGTGCCTTCCTCGATGCGGTACTGCTTGCCGCCGGTTTCGATGATCGCGTACATTTTGCGGATACCTCCAAAAAGGGAAAAATTCCTTTGCCCCAAGAGACCCGCTTTGTCAAGGCAGAACTTGCAAGTTTTTTCGGGGCGCACGGGAAGGCGCCCTATAGCAGTCTTCCGGCCGCACGTGAAGCACTTTTTTCGGGGCTGTCCGACGCCGCCCTGCCGCCCGTCCTCCGACGCCTGCCAGCCATTGCCTGCCATTGCCAGCCATTGCCTGCCATTGCCTGCCATTGCCTGCCATTGGATGCCTTCAAACGCGCGTTTTGCGGGCTTGACAGACCGGGACCCTCT
>CAZWOT010000212.1:0-4367 GCA_964635595.1 uncultured Desulfovibrio sp. | reverse complement strand
CCCAGCGCAAGGGCTTCAACTTCGTGGTCGACGTGACCGCCGGCGGCGTGCTCTATGCCGAGCAGAGCATGGACCTCACCCCGGACGTGCTCGCCCAGGTGAACAAGATGTTCAAGGAGCAGGACAGCAAGCCTGCCGCGGACGCCAAGAACACCACCGACACGGCTCCCGCCAAGAAGTAGGATCGCGGCCCAGGGGCCGACACCAGGGATTTTTCCGGCCTCCACCCTTACGGGGCGGAGGCCTTTTTCTTGACCGCGCCATGGCGCCTGCCCCGGCGCGGGATACCGCACACAGAGGTCAACATGTCGGACAAGACTGAACAGAACGGACAAGGCACGCAGGACGCGCAGGGATCGGGTGCCGCCCAGACCATGGACATCGCACGCATCATGTCCCTTCTGCCGCACCGCTATCCCTTCCTGCTCGTGGATCGAGTGGTGGAGTGCGTGCCCGGACACCACATCATCGCCTGGAAAAACGTCTCCATCAACGAGCCCTTCTTCCAGGGACACTTCCCGGGAGCCCCGGTCATGCCCGGCGTGCTCATCCTGGAGGCCCTGGCCCAGACCGGCGGCCTTCTGGCCCTCTCCGACCAGGGCCAGGACTTCTCCGACAAGCTCTTCCTCTTCACCGGCCTCGACGGCGTGAAGTTCCGCCGCCAGGTGGTACCCGGCGACCGTCTCGAGCTCCACTGCTTCGACATGCGCCGCAAGCTCCAGTTCTGCAAGATGGAAGCCAGGGCCTTCGTGGACGGCAAGCTGGCCTGCGAGGCAAAGATCTCCGCGGCCATCGCCGACAGGCCCAAATAGCGGCGAAGCAGGTCTGCACGACTTAACAAAACGGGCTTTTCGGGGACACGCTGCCTGCCCAAAGGCGCCAACGGGGCCCATTTTCGCCCGACGGGGTTCTGTGGGGCTTCTTGCGCCATGCCCTTGTTATGGGCTATGTTCCTGCCTGCGTTTCAACCGGAGGGCGCGGCCTTGAAGTCGAGGCCTGGCGGCCCTCTTTCAATCACCCTGGGGGAAAATAGAACATGAAAAAGATTCTGGCTCTTGCCCTTCTTCTGCTCCTCGTGGGCACGGCTCCGGCCATGGCCGCCAAGTACATCAACGGCATCGATCCCAACTATCCGCCCTTTGCCTACGTGGACGAGACCACCGGCAAGCCCGCCGGCTTCGACGTGGACAGCATCGACTGGATAGCCAAGAAGATGGGCTTCGAGGTCGAGCACAAGCCCATGGCCTGGGATGGCATCATTCCCTCCCTGCTTGCCAAGCAGATCGACATGATCGCCTCCGGCATGAGCATCACCGAGAAGCGCCGCGAGCAGGTGAACTTCTCCGAGCCCTACTGGCAGGTCTCCCGCGTCTTCCTCGTGCGCGCCGACTCCGACCTCACGCCCCAGGACATCCTTTCCAGGCCCGTCAAGCTGGGCGTGCAGCGCGGCACCTCCGAGGCCGAGGCCATTCGCGCCGAGCAGAAGGAGAAGGGCTACACCTTCGAGCTGCGCAACTACGACAACGCCCCCCTGGCCGTGGAGGATCTGCTCAACGGCCGCATCGACGCCGCCCTCATGGACAACCTGCCGGCCAACGACTCCATCTCAAAGGGCCGCGCCGTGAAGATCTGCGGCACCCATGGCAAGCAGGACGACTTCGGCGTCGCCATCCGCAAGGACGACGAGGAGCTCCTGAAGCTCATCAACGAGGGCTACAAGCTGCTCATGGCCGATCCCTACTGGAAGGAACTCCAGGACAAGTACCTGAGCAAGTAGTTTCCCGAACGGGACGGGACCTGTCAGGGGCAACCGCCCCGTTGTCCCGGATTCGGTTCACGCCGCGTGGTACGGGAGGGAGAGCGTCCCTTTCGTACCACGCTTTTCACCAAACGGCTCCCCAAGCCCTGTCGGCCGGCTGACGGCTTCCCCCTCTTCCCAGCCCGTCGCCCGTCCCCGCATCGTTCGGCCAGCCTGCAATCTCCCGCCGCCCGTCAGATTGTGCTGCTCCAAAGGGCGCCCTCCCCCGCTCCCGGCAAGGCCAAAAGCCTCAAGACGCACCCCCTTCAAGGCCTGCACCCAAAGCCGGAGCCTTTCTCCAGAGCCAGTTTCCAGAGCCAGTTTCCATGGACAGTCTCCTCGTCGTCCTGAACGCCTTTCCCTACATCCTCGGCGGCACCCTCGTGACCGTCGGGGCGGTGGGTTGCGCCCTCGGCATGGGCCTCATTCTGGGAGTTCCGTTCGCCGTGACGCAGGTCTACGGGCATTCCCTCCTGCGCAGGCTGGTCTCGCTCTATGTCTGGTTCTTCCGCGGCGTCCCCATCCTCGTCCTGCTCTTTCTCTTCTACGGCCTGTTCCTGAGCCTGGGTCTGCCGGTCAATCCCTTCATCATCTCCTGCCTCGTCATGGGCTGCACCTCCACGGCCTACCAGTCGCAGATTTTCCGCGGCGCCATCCAGTCCCTGCCCTCCGGCCAGTTCAAGGCCGGCCGCGCCCTCGGCATGCGGGACGGGCAGACCATACACAGCATCATCCTGCCCCAGGCCATGCGCCTGTCCATCCCGGGCTGGGCAAACGAATTTTCCATCCTTCTCAAGGACAGCGCCGTGTGCTTCGTTCTGGGCACGCAGGAAATCATGGCCCGCACCGCGGCCGTGGCCGCCCGCACCCACGAGCATCTGGCGCTCTACGCCGCGGCAGGTCTCATCTACTTCGTGCTCACGCTGGTCGTCCTGAAACTGTTGCGCCGCCTCGAGAACCTCGTGCGCGTGCCAGGCTACGGCACGCAAGGCGCCACCACCTTCAAGGGGGCTTAAATGGCCGACGAAACCGTCCTGGAAGTGAGGCATGTCTCCAAGACCCTCGGCGGCAGGGAGATATTGAAAAACTGCTCCCTCACCGTCGCCCGCGGCGAGCTGAAAGTCCTCATCGGCCCCTCGGGAGCCGGCAAGAGCACGCTTCTGCAGTGCATCAACTGCCTCATTCCCCCGGACTCCGGCGACATCGTGCTCGAGGGCAGAAGCCTCGATCTCTCGAACACGAAGGCTCTGTGCGCCTTTCGCGCCCGCGTGGGCATGATCTTCCAGGACTTCAACCTCTTCGATCACCTGAACGCCCTCGACAACGTGGGCATCGCCCTGCGCAAGGTGCGCGGCATGAGCAAGCGCGACGCCCGCGACCGCGCCATCGAGGAGCTCGGGCGCGTGGGCCTCGCCAAAAAGGCCCTGCTCTACCCGGCCCAGCTCTCCGGCGGCCAGAAGCAGCGCGTGGCCATAGCGAGAGCCCTTGCCATGGACCCCACGGTCATCCTGCTGGACGAGCCCACCTCGGCGCTCGATCCGGAGCTTGTGGGCGAGGTGCTGGCGGTCATCCGCGATCTCGCCAACAACGGCATGACCATGATCATGGCCACCCACCAGATGGATTTCGCCAGGGCGCTGGCCAACGAGATTCTCTTCATGCAGAACGGGGCCATCATCGAGCAGGGAACGCCCGAGGCGCTTCTTGCCGAGGGATCGGGCACCCGCACCCGCGACTTCTTCACCAGGCTCATCTCGGATCTGGACTAGCAGCATGTTCGATCAGGCCTTCGTCTTCGACGAGCTCCTCCCGGCCCTGAACCGCGGCCTCACGGTCTCCATCGCCCTCATTGTCCCGGCCTCCATCCTGGGATTTCTGGGGGGCCTCGTGATCGGCTGCCTGCGCGGCTTCGGCACGCCCTGGATGCGCAGGCTGGGCGACTGGTACACGGCCATCGTGCGCGGCGTGCCCCTGGCCGTCCAGCTCATGATGATCTACTTCGCCCTGCCGAAGATCGGCATCTACTTCGAGCCCTACGGCGCGGCGCTTTTGAGCTTCATCATCTGCTCGGCCGCCTACCACTCCGAGTACGTGCGCGGCGCGCTCTTGTCCATCAGCCAGGGACAGGTGAAGGCGGCGCGCGCCCTGGGCTTCACCACCTTCCAGACCGTGGTGTGGATTGTCGCCCCCCAGGCAGCCCGCAGGGCCCTGCCAGGATGCGGCAACGAAATAATATATTTGATAAAATACTCTTCCCTGGCGTATCTTGTGACCTGCATGGAGCTCATGGGAGAAGGCAAGGTGCTCGCGTCGGACACGTTCCGCTTCACCGAAGTGTTCATCGCCGTCGGCGCCTACTATCTCGCCATGGTGACCATCGCGACCTGGATACTGCACAAGCTCGAGGACCGCTTCCGCATTCCGGGATTCGGCGCCGTGTAGGGCGAATTTCGGGAACTTGCGCTGCCATCCGGCTCGGGGCCTGCGTCTCTCGTCCGGGAGCTTTTCCGAGGATTCTGTCCAGGGATTCTGTCCAGGGATTCTGTCCAGGGATTCTGTCCAGGGATTC
>CAZWOT010000211.1:0-4375 GCA_964635595.1 uncultured Desulfovibrio sp. | reverse complement strand
TTTGCCGAAAGGGTCCAGGCCGACGTCTTCAGCCGTCCCTGCCGGCTTTTCGGGGTGGAGCCGGCGCTGGCCATGGCCATCGCCAGGGTGGAGTCCGGCTGGCATCCCTGGTGCGTCAACGTGGCCGGCAAGGATCACTATCCCCAAAGCCTCGAGGAGGCGGCCAGGCTGGCAAGAACCGCCATGGGCGAGGGAAAGTCCGTGGACGTGGGCCTCATGCAGATCAACTCCTGGTGGCTGAAAAAATGGGGCGTTTCCCCGGAACGCGCCCTTGTCCCGTCCGTCAACGCAAGCCTGGGCTTGCTTGTTCTCGCCTACGAGATGCGGCGCCACGGCCCCACCTGGAAGGCCGTGGGACGCTACCACAGCCCCGATGCCCGTCGTCAGGCCCGCTACGTCCAAAAGGTCGCCAAAGCCCGCGAGGCCATCGTCGCGGCCATGGCAAGGGCTGCGGATGCCGGGGCAGGCCCGGGGCAGGACACGACGGCGCGTGCCGCCCGCAAGGCCGCTCTGCCCCGTCTCAAGGACCCGCTCCCGAACGCCCGGAAGGAACGCGTCCCCACAGGGACCAGCACCAGGGAAACAGGCACCAAAGGAACAGGTGCCAGGGAAACAGGCAAGGGAACGCGCTCTCCCTGACCTTGGGGACAGGGACGGCACGCAGCCCAATGCCTGCAGACAAGGTCATGCCGAAAGGGGCCGCATGACGCCAGCCCGGGTGCTGCGCGCAAAAAATCTCGAGAGCGTGCTGCCCGACCTTCAACCCCCGGACTCCCCGACGCCCGGACGCCCAGGCTCCCGGACGTCCAGACCCTCGACACCCTCCCGATGTTTTGGCGGGCTTTTTTCGCGGCATCGTTCATGGACCTTTTCGCAAGCAAGCCACTGGCAAATCCACTGGCAAATCCACTGGCAAATCCACTGGCAAATCTTCCGGCAAATCCTCTGGCCCAGCCACCGGCCGATCCCCTGGCGCTTTTCCTGGTTCTTCTCATGGCCCTTGTCTACGGAAGCGTCCTCGCCTCCTTCGTGGCGGCCTGCGCCGTCCGAAGCGCCCGGGGAGAAAGCATACTTGCTCCGGCCTCGCGCTGCGATGCCTGCCAAACGCCCCTCAAATGGCGGCACATGGTGCCGATAGCGGGCTATCTCTGGCTCAGGGGAAGAAGTGCCTGCTGCAATGCTCCCATCCCAAGGCTCTCCCTTGTCTGCGAGGTCCTTCTGGGACTCTTCTTCATGGCGCTCGCGCTGCGCCTTTGCCTTGGCCTGGACAGCCTTGCCCACGTCGTTCTCCATGCCCTTCTGGGCCCTGTCCTGCTCCATCTTGCCCTCATGGACGCCCTGACCGGGCGCATCTCCGACAGGGTGCTCCTGCCGGCCATCGTCCTGCTCCTTGTCTGCAAATGGCTGTTTGCGAAAGCCTCCCCCACAGGCATGCTGATCTTCGGCCTTGCAGCCGGTCTCGAGCTTCTTGCCGTGCGCCATTTCGGGGAACGGCGGCTGAAGAAGGAAGTGCTCGGCCTTGGCGACCTGAAGCTCGCCGTGCTTTTGGGGATTGCGCTTGAGGACATGGTCTTTTTCGCCCTTGCGGCCTCCTCCCTGGCGGCCCTTCTTCACGCGAAAGCGGCCGGGAAGCGAAGGCTTTTCTTCGGCCCCTGGCTTTGCGCTGGCGCAGCTCCCTTTCTGCTTGTCTGAACAAGGCGGCAAGGCAGCCCCAAAGGCCGCCGGATTCCGGCCCCGACGCCTGCGGCATGGCCCCCTCGCACGGGAAAGGCCGGGAGTCCGCACAGCTCAAGGTCCATCTCAAGGTCCAGCCCAAGCACCAGCTCAACGTCCAGGGCATCTTGAAAGACCACGAACGCCGCAGGTCATGCCCCGAACAACTGTCCAAACACCCATGCGTCGGCCAGGGAGACACTCCCCATGAAAACCACGCTCCACCACATGCAGGACAAGGCGCGCCCAAAAGCGCCAGGGCGTCTTGATAAAGACCAGGGCCTGCCCGAAAAGGGATTCGGACAGGGACAGGCAAAAGGCGCTTTCGCAAGCCGCCATCGTTTCCTTCTCCTCCCCGTTCTTGCCCTGGGCCTGCTTCTTGCGCCCGTGGAATACGGCCATGCCCTGGACTCGACCTTCAAGCCCACAAGCGGCATCGTGACCCCGCAGTCGGGAAGCTCCATCCCCGTGGGCACGGTGGTGGCCTGGCCCGTGACCACCAATCCCTCCGACTGGGACAACTGGCTCGAGTGCAACGGCGGCAGCATCTCCGCGTCCAGCTACCCCAAGCTCGTGGAAATCCTGACCGGCAGCTCCTCCGCCGCCACGGCCACGCTTCCCGACTACCGCGGGCTTTTCCTGCGCGGCTATGGCTACGTCGCCCACCAGCAGACCAACGGCAGCGTCAACGGCACGACCATGACCCTTCATGTGAGCGCAGGCCTGGGCGTTGTGCAGGGAGACGCCATCCGCGACATCTACGGCACCCTGCCCGTGGGCGACGCCTGGGGCTCGAGCTCCAACAACACCATCGGCGGCGTGTTCGGCTGGGCAACGCCGGAGATCTACCCCGGCTTTGCGCAGACGGACTCGTCGAACGTGCTGTCCTACTTCCAGGCCTCGCGCGTGGTGCCCACCGCGTCCGAAATCCGTCCCGTCAACAAGGCGGTGCGCTACCTCATCCGCGCCCGATAGCGGACAGACGGGCAAGGAAGCGACAGACGAAACGGCAGACGGAAACGACAGACGTAAAACGGCACAAGGAACGGCAGACGGAAAACGGCAGCCTCCGGCACCCGAAGTCAAAAGGACGAGAGGGCCCGGGAAACGGGCATGCGACAAACCGCTTCCCCGAAGGTCCCCGTTTCCGGAAAACCGTCTTTGGCAAAGCCAGGCGTTCTTCCCCGGCTCCCTTTGCGGGGAGCCTTCGGGGGTGCGGACAGCGGCAGGCAAGCGGGGAAAGGCAATGGACAACGACAAGGAAGAAACGGGCGGCGGGCTTGCCGTCTTCTTCTGCCTCATGGTCCTGCTCGTCATGGGGGGCCTTTTGTGGGAGCGCTTCGAGGAGCCCGTGGTGCGGACCATCCTGGATCTTTCCGGGGCACTGATGACGCCGGCGGGCCTTGCGAGCGAAAAATACGCAAGGGCTGCCCGGATGCTTGCGGACATCGACCCCGCGGACAAGGACATGGCCTTTGCCCTGGCAGTCCTCGACAAGGCCCTGTTCCCGTACGTCCTGTTCGTCTGCCTTCCCGTTCTCGCCCTGCTTGTGGTCCTTGGCTGGCGGGCCAACGTGCTGGACGCCTGCAGTCGCACCCTCGGCATCGAGTCCCTGCTCGAAAACGTGCGCGCGACCGCCCCCTGCATCGAGCCCGTCCTGAACTGGCCGCGATGCCTGCTCGACGAGCCCCTCGACAGCGGCCCCTGGATGGCGGCGCGCCAGCCCCTGCAGTTTGCGGCCGAACACGGCCTGCTCCTGCGCAAGGAGGACAACCGGAAAGTCCTCGTGGACAAGGCCGAGCTTCTGGCCCCGGACGGACTGCCGGCAGGCGGCTGCCCCTGGTTTGGCCGAACCCGCAACGGCCTTGCCCTCGACCGCGAGGCTGCCGTCGTCTGCTACCAGGGGCTCATGGGCCCGAAATGGGAGGGTTTTGACGGCCTCTCGCCCACCCTGCGCAAGCTCGCCTTTGCCTTTGTCCTCTTTGGCAGCGGCGAAAAGGAGAGCGCGCAAACGCTGCTCGACGAGCTTTCGCTCTCCTTTCGCGTTGTCGAAAACGGCACTCCCCGAAAGCGCGGCCGGCTGCATCTGCCAGGCAAAAAGGGCAGAAGGCGCAGGACCAGGGCGCGAAAACCGGGAGAAGAAACGCCCCGCTACACCCTGGACACAAGCGTGGACCCGGCCCTTCTGCCCAAAATCGAGAAGGCCCTGCGCACCTCCCGTCTGCAGGGGCTCGTGCGGCAGCACGGGGTCTGGACCAACATGGTGCTGCTCGCCATCTACGAGGACGCGCGCCGCAAGGGCGTCTTGCCCACGGCGGAGTTCATCTGGCTCAAGCCCGTGAACAGGACGCTCTTCTACCTCTTGAACAACGTGGGCAGGCGCACCGCCTGGCCCGAAATCGCCGGCCCCTGGGCCCACTACCAGGCGGAAAGGAGCATTGCCCTGCTCGACCCGGAATCGAAGGGCATTGCCGTCCCCCTGGTGGTGGAGGGCGTCAACGCCCTCGAGGTCGCGCTCTACGAGGAAGGCTGGATCACCCCCGACATGCTCTCCCACACAGTGGCCGTCAGCAATCGCAATCTGGGCATCGACTAGGGACGGGGGCGCATGCCCTTTCCGCCACGGCCGCGTGCGCCGTCCGGCAGCTCCTGTCAAAAGGCC
>CAZWOT010000210.1:0-4386 GCA_964635595.1 uncultured Desulfovibrio sp. | reverse complement strand
CGTCCAGCGCGCCGCACAAAAGGCGCTTGACCTCGCCGAAATCGATGATCATGCCGAGGTTGTCGAGGGAGGCCGCGGAAAGGCGGATGAGGATGACGTAGTTGTGCCCGTGGAGCCGCTCGCACTTGCCGTTGTGCTCGTAGATGCGGTGGGCGGTGGATATGACGTGCTTGCGGGTTATATGCATCATGGCGTGTTGCTCGAGTGGTTGAATGGGTGGTCCGGCCTTTTGTCTCCCTGGCTTGTCGAAAGCCTGCCCGAAAGGCCCGTGCAGGTTCGGAATGCGCGCGGCACAAGGGGCCGGGTCAAGGCCAAGGCCCTTGTATCCCAGTCGCGGCCGGCTTCGCAACAGGCCAGGTTGCCGGAAAATGAAGACATGTCGAGGGTTTTGCCCTGCCGGTTGCCAAGGAGCAGTCCCGCGTCTATAGAAATCGGGGCCCGGCGCACAAGGGGGATTTGCCTCTCTCCTGCGCCCTGCCGCAAGGCTTCCCCGGGCGACGGGGACGAACACCACATCGACAAGGACAAGGCGACATGACAAGGACAGACGCGCTCAAGGCAGTGTGCGAATGCGTGGCGGGGATGTTTTCCCTCGATGCCGAAAAGCTCTCCGAGACCAGCAATCTCATGGAGGACACTCCCTGCAGGGAGACCGACCTGCCGGCTCTTGCACGGGCCATGTCGGAGAAGATCGGCGCCGAGGTCGACAAGGAGCGGCTCTTTTTGACGCATCTGCGCCGCTGGATTGCCGCCAAGACGAGCGTCGAGGCCGGCCTCACCATGGCCTGGGAGTTCCCCTGGCTCGACGCGCCGCGCAGGCGCGCCCTGGAAGCTGCCGTCAAGGAACCAGGGGCCTTTTTGACCCTGGGGGACATGGCGGGCTACGTCGAATTTCTGCTGGCCAAGGCCCCGAAGAACGAGGCTGCCGTCAGCGGGGCCGATGGCGGGGACGAGGCGTGAGCGGACCTGGTGCATTGGCTGCGTCGGGCAAGGGGCCGCATGCCGCTCATGTCAGGACGCTTTTCCTTGACCCGGAGCACCCGCTCTTTGCCGAGCACCAGCCCGGCAACCCGTGCGTTCCGGCCTCGCTTCTTTGCGAGGCCATGCTGAGGACAGCGAGGCAGGCAATGGAGGCTGCCGATCTGCGGGCCGGGTCTGCCGGCACGGGCGAAGCTTTCGGCCTGCCCATGCTCGAGAACATGCGCTTTCGCCGCTTTGTGCGGCCAGGACATGCCGAGTGCCGGGCGGTCATCCGCGAAGGGCATGTGGCGTGCGAAATCTGGGCAGAGGGAAAGCTTGCCTGCGAGGGGAAGGTGCGGTGGACGCATTGAGGCTGCACGCACCCGTGCTCGTGCGCGGGGCCGTCTGCGAGCTCGGGCGAGCCCTGTGCGCCAGGCTTGCAGGGCATGGCGTTGCCGTGCTTGGCACAGGCCACGAGACCCGGCCCGACGGCAAGTTCCCCTGTCCCCTCGTCTTTCCCGAAAGCCCGGAGGAAATGGCCGAGACGGCCCGCGAGAAGCTTGGAGGCAGGATTGGCGGCTATGTGGACCTTGCCCAGACGCGGGTGGAGGGCCTGTTCCCGTCTTTTGCTCCCGGGAAGCTGGACGCCTGGGCCCACGAGGACATCGCCCTGCGTGCCCGCGCCCTTCGGGCCGTCTCCCGGATCATGCTCGAAAATCGCTCCGGGAGGTGCCTTTTTGTCTCGTCCCTTGCCGTGACTGCCCCGGCACCCGGACAGGCGCTCTACGGGGCAGCCAAGGCCTGTGGCGAGGCTCTTTTTGCCTCTCTCGGACTGGAGCTTGCCGCACGCGGCGTCACGTCTGCCTCATTGCGGCTCGGCCTTCTGGATGTGGGCCGAGGTGCCAGGCTCATTGCCGGCAAGGTGGAGGAATACGCCAGTCTGCAGCCGTCCGGGGCGCTGACGAGCGTGGACAATGCCGTGGACTGCCTTCTCTATCTTCTTTCCAAAAGCGCCACGGCCATCAACGCAACCGCCGTGACCCTGGACGGGGGCGCCTCGAGGGTCAAGGCCGCCTGGCTTGCAAGAAAGGCCATGGGCGGCTGATCAGGACGCCCTCCCCCTTCCGGCAGGAACATCCGGAAACGGACCATTCAGGAACAGGACATGGAGGACAAAGAACACACATGAACGGGAAAAACGCGCTCGATCTTGCCCGCGAGGCCATTGCGGACATCATGAACGTGGATGGTGCGAGCATCGAGCCTTCCACGCGCCTTGTCATGGACCTTGGCTGCGAGTCCATCGACTTCATGGAAATGGCCGTCAAGCTTTCGCGTGCCATGGGAAAGGAGCTGGACGACGAGGCCATGTTCCTGCGCTCGCTGCGCCTGATGCTCGAGAAGAACAGGGGCAGGCCCGTCGTCGAGGTCATGGGCGAAGCCTATCCCTGGCTCTCCCGTGAGCGGGCGGCCGAGATTGCCGCCATTCTCGAAAAGGACCCCACGCATCCCCCGCTCGTGACCGTGCGGGACATGACGGCCTACCTCGAGCATGCCGCACGAGAGCTCTAAACGCGTTGTCGCGACCGGTCTTGGCCTTGTCTCGAGTCTCGGACACTCCAGGGAGGAGGTGGCCGCGAACCTTCGTGCGGGGCAGACAGGCTTTGTCCCGAGCCCGCACCTGCCTCATGTCGTCTGTCCCGTGGCAGATCTCGGAAACGATGCCTGTCTTGCCCGCCTGAATGCCTGGCGCCACAGGCGCTATCTCTCGAGGGCCGGCATGATGGCCGTTCTCGCAGGCCTTCGGGCCCTGGAGGATGCCGGGCTTTCCGGGGACGGCCCTGCCGTCGATGAAGCACCGGATGCGTCGGCTGCGGATGCTCCTGCCGGGACCGACATCGTGGCCACGGCAGCGCCCATGCTCGATTTCGACAGGGAGCCGGGTCTCGAGGACGAGAGCCTGCTGGACGCCCTGTGGATCCTGCGCTGGCTTCCCAACACGCCCGTCTCGGCGCTGGCGAGGCTTTGCGGCATCCACGGCGAGGGGAAGACCGTGAACGCGGCCTGCGCCTCTTCCCTTGCGGCCCTTGGCGAGGCCTTTGCCCGCCTGCGCGAAGGCGTCTCGCGACGCGTTCTTGTGGTCGCCTCGGACTCGAGGCTTTCAAAGGGGGCGCTTCTGGGCTACGCGAGGGCGAAGGTCCTGAGCACGAACCTCGATCCCGACAGGGCCCCGCGTCCCTTCGACGAGGAGCGCGACGGCTTTGTGCCCGGCGAGGGCGGTGCCGCCTTCCTGCTCGAAACGCTGGAGGAGGCGCGAAAGCGCGGCGCCCGCATCCTCTTCGAGATTTTGGGGTACGGAGCCAGCATGGACGGAGAAAGCCTCGCCGCGCCACGGGCAGACGGCAAGTTTGCCCTTGAAGCCGCAAAAAGGGTCTTTCGGCATGCGGGACTTTTGCCCCGGGACGTGGCCTTCGTGAGCGCCCACGGCACCGGCACCCGCCTCAACGACGAGGCCGAGGCGAAGGAGCTTTCGGCGCTCTTCGGCGACGCGGCCTGCATGCCGCCCATCACGGCCCTCAAGTCCTGGATTGGCCACGGCGCCTCGGCCTGCGGGGCACTGGAACTTGCGGTGGCGGCAAGCGCCCTTGGCAGGGGCTTTTTGCCCCGGGTGCGCAATCTCGAACATCCCGCCTTTCCCCTGCCCTTTGTGCGTGGGCAAATGCCCCTCGAGGACCCGGCTCTCGCAAGGGGCGCGGGCCTTGTGCAGAACTTCGGCTTTGGCGGCCACAACGCCGTCCTGCTTGTCCGCATGGGTGAGCCGCAATGACATGCGCAAAGGAGGAAGCTCCGGGCGCAGGGGGCGGCGCCCTGGAGGGCACGGGCCCGGATGCCGAAAGCTGCGCCATGCCTGTCATCCCCCGGAAGGTGCCAGAGCCCTTTCTCCTGCTCGAGCGCGTTTCGAGCTGGTCCGAGAAAGGACTCGAGGCACGGGTGATGCCCGTCGAGGGAAGGCCGTACGAGGTCTGGGAGCTTCTCGAGGCCATGGGGCAGGCCGCCTGCCTGCATCAGCGGGTGCGGGGCAGATGGAAAAGGCAGGCTTTTGTGCTTTCATGCCCCCGCATGGCTTTCGAGAGTCTCGAGGGCAATGGCAGAGCTTGCGTCCATGCGGAGCTTTTGACCCAGGCTGCGTCTGCCGCATCCTATGCCGTGCGGGTGGAGAGCCTGGCGGGCGAGAAGGGCGCGGCAAGGATGCTTGTGCAAGGCGAGCTTGCGGTGGGCCTCATGGAGTGGCCGGGCAGGAACGGAGCCGAGGCCGGGGAAGCGGAGCAGCGCTCCCGGGAGAAGTGGCGATGGCTGACAGGAAAAGCGTCGAAGATCGCTTGAGCGAGCGGCTCGCGGCATGGGAGCGCCAGGGGCTGGCAAGGA
>CAZWOT010000209.1:0-4455 GCA_964635595.1 uncultured Desulfovibrio sp. | reverse complement strand
CTCCCGCGGAAGCGCCCAAGGCCGAAGAGCCCAGGGCACAGGAAGAGGCTCCCGCGGAAGCGCCCAAGGCCGAAGAGCCCAGGGCACAGGAAGAGGCTCCCGCGGAAGCGCCCAAGGCCGAAGCCGCCGAAGAGGCCAAGGAAGAGCCGAAGGAAGACAAGGCGGACGAGTCCAGGTAGGGCTCGCAGAAGTTCCGGCTTCCGACTGTTGGGCCAGACCCCTGCACAGATTCAAGAAAGGGAGGGATGAGACATCCTTCCCTTTTTTTGACGAAAGAAAACGCGCGGACAACGCGTGAACAACGCATTTTGCACTGGCGCACGAACCACACGCAAAAGGGTCGCTAACGCCTGCGGGACGCACCATCCCGGAACGTCACGTTTTGCAGGCGCGGGCTCCATGTATTCCCGTCCTGAAGCCGACATCCTTCTTGCTTGCGTCGGGCAAAAGGGATAAGGTTTGCCGCCTTGCGAAAGTGGCGGAACTGGTAGACGCACTGGACTTAGAATCCAGCGCCTTCGTGCGTGGGGGTTCAAATCCCCCCTTTCGCACCAGGCAAAGGCCCCATGGGCCACGCACATGCCCCATCAAGGAGACCCCGAAGTGAAGTACACCAAGGAAGAGCTTTCCCCCACCAAAGTCAGGATTGCGGTCAACGTCGAGGCGGAGGAAATCAACGCCGCCATCGATGTGGCCGTTGCCATGCAGCAGACGGGCATCACCCTCAAGGGGTTCCGCAAGGGCCATGTGCCCGCGTCCCTCGTCGAGAAACGCTTCAAGGGACAGCTCTACCACGATGCTGCCAACAAGCTCACCCAGGTGCATCTCAACACCATCCTGGGCGAGTGCGGCCTCGTGCCCGTGACCGGTCTTACCGTAACGCCCACGCCCATCGAGATCGAGCGCAACAAGGACGTGCAGTACACCGTCGAGTTCGAGCATCTGCCCAAGTTCGATCTGCCCAGCTACGAGGGCCTCGAGGTCGAGCAGGAGCGCGCGAGCACCGTCGCCGACACCGAAATCGACGCCCTCATCGCCCGCATGCGCGCAAGAGGCGAGAAGCTCGTGCCCGTGGACGGCACGGGACCGGCGGTCAAGGGCCAGTACGCCAACGTGGACCTCTCCGTGTTCGTGGACGGCGAGGAGGTTTCCTCCTCCCGCGGCACGGACTACCTGGTGGGCCAGGAAGGATTCCCTCCCCTGGACGAGCTTGTGAGCTCCGTCAAGGTCGGCGAGAGCGGCGAGAAGGAAGTGACCTTCCCCGAGGACTTCTACGTCGAGAATCTGCGCGGCAAGAGCGGCGTCATCAAGGTCAAGACCTACGCCATCAAGGAAATGAAGGGCATGACCGACGAGGAGCTCCTCGCCGAGACGAAGTTATCTTCCATGGGGGACCTGCGAAAGGCCGCTTCCGAGAGAATGGTGAGCCAGAAAAACGTGCTTGGCCGCTCCGAAGCCCAGAACGCCCTGCTCGAGAAGCTGCTCGCCATGGTCGACTTTCCCCTGCCCGAGGCTCTTGTCGAGGGCGAGCTTTCCGCCTTCGTGGAACGCGCCCAGAACCGCGCCATGCAGGCCGGCAAGACCTTGACCGCCGAGCAGGAAGCCGACGTCCGCAAGGAAAACCTCGAGAAGGCGCAAAAGCAGGCCAAGACCTACGTGCTTCTGCGCACCATCGCCGAGAAGGAGGGCCTGAAGGTCTCCGAGCGCGAAGTGCAGATGCTTGTCGCGCGCCAGGCCAAGCAGATGGACAACGTCGATCCCCAGGCTCTCTACAAGTATCTGGCCGAGAGCGGCCAGATCTACATCATGCGCGACCAGATCCTCATCAACAAGGCCGTGGAGGCAATCTACGGCAAGGCCAGGGTCAACATGGTGGAGGGCGAGCCCGTGGCTCCCAAGGTCCCTGTCACTGCGACGCAAACGATGGTGAACAAGTCCGATGCCGAACAGTCCGATGCCGAACAGTCCGATGCCGAACAGTCCGGGGCCGGCGACGAGGCCGCAAAGGCCGATGCGCCCGAGGCCGACAGGAAGGACGGGACCGCCGGGCAGGGCCAATAAGGCCCGCGCGCCGGGCAGGATCGGGCAAGGACGGATTTTCGCCCGACAACCACGAGGACAAGAGAGGATTTCAATCCATGCCCTATACAGTTCCAGTCGTCATCGAGAATACCGGGCGCGTCGAGCGATCCTACGACATCTACTCGCGTCTTCTCAAGGACCGCATCGTGCTGCTCGGCACCGAGATCGACGACACCATAGCCTCCCTCATCTGCGCCCAGCTTCTCTTCCTCGAGAGCCAGGACCCGGAGAAGGAAATCAACCTGTACATCAACTCTCCCGGCGGCTCCGTGTCCGCCGGCCTCGCCATTTTCGACACCATGCGCTACATCTCGGCCCCGGTGGCCACCCTGTGCATGGGCACGGCGGCGAGCATGGGCGCCTTCCTGCTTGCTGCCGGCGCCAGGGGCATGCGCTATGCCCTGCCGCACAGCACCATCATGATCCACCAGCCCCTGGGCGGCTTCCGCGGCCAGGCCACGGACATCGAGATCCACGCCAAGGAAATCCAGCGCATCAAGACCATGATGAACACCATTCTCTCCGAGAACACGGGCCGTCCCGTGGAGGAAGTGACCAAAGCCTGCGAGCGCGACAACTTCCTCACTCCCGAGGAGGCTCTGGAGTTCGGGCTCATCGACAAGGTGCTCACCTCACGCAAGGAAATCGAGAACCAGGGCTAGTTCCCCGGGGGATCGCGACAATGCCAACCAAGAAAACAGGCGACCGTCCGGTCAAGCACTGCTCGTTCTGCGGGCGCAGCCAGTACGAGTTCGTCAATCTTATCGAGGAGAAGGGCGTCAGCATCTGCGACGACTGCGTGCGCGCCTGCTATGCCATGGTCGAGCAGTACCGCAAGGCCATGGAGGCCCGCGGCGCGGCCGTGCCCACGGGCGAGCCCCTGCTCGCCCCGCAGGAGATCAAGGCCCGTCTCGACGAGTACGTCATAGGCCAGGACGAGGCCAAGAAGATCCTCTCCGTGGCGGTGCACAACCACTACAAGCGCATCAACTACGCCGCGACCAACACCGCCGCAGGCGAGGACGAGGTGGAGATCGAGAAGAGCAACATCCTGCTCGTGGGGCCCTCGGGCTCGGGCAAGACCCTGCTCGCCAGGACTCTCGCCCGCATCCTCAAGGTGCCCTTCGCCATCGCCGACGCCACCACGCTCACCGAGGCCGGCTACGTCGGCGAGGACGTGGAGAACATCCTGGTCCAGCTTCTGCAGAACGCGGAGTACGACATCCAGAAGGCCCAGCGGGGCATCATCTACATCGACGAGATCGACAAGATTTCCCGCAAGAGCGAGAGCACGTCCATTACCCGCGACGTGTCCGGCGAGGGCGTGCAGCAGGCGCTTCTGAAGATCGTGGAGGGGACCATGGCCAACATTCCCCCCAAGGGCGGCCGCAAGCATCCCCAGCAGGAGTTTCTGCGCATCGACACCACGAACATCCTCTTCATCGTGGGCGGCGCCTTCATCGGTCTCGACAAGATAGTGGAGAGCCGCATGCAGGGCGCCTCCATGGGCTTCGGGGCCAAGATGCGTACCGCCAAGGACATGTCCCTCTCGGTCCTGCTCGAGAAGGTGCAGCCCCAGGATCTGGTCAAGTTCGGCCTCATCCCCGAGTTCGTGGGCCGCATCCCGGTCATGACCCATGTGGACGACCTCGACGAGGACAGCCTTGTGCGCGTGCTCACCGAGCCCAAGAACGCGCTCTGCCGCCAGTACGAGAAGCTCTTCGAGCTCGAGAACGTGAAGCTCTCCTTCGAGCCCGAGGCCCTGCGCGCCATCGCCCGCAAGGCCCTCGAGCGCAAGACCGGCGCTCGCGGCCTGCGCAACGTCATCGAGCACTCCATGCTCGAGATCATGTACACGCTTCCGAGCATGACCGACGTGGAGGAGTGCGTGATAACGCCCGAGGTCGTGGAGGAGGGCGCGGAGCCCAAGCTCATCAGGAAGCAGTCGACCCGCACCCGCAAGGCGGTGGCGAGGTAGCCGCAAGACCACGAGAATCCAGTGGCAGGGCGCGCATAGCGTGCGCTTGCCGCACAAGGCAGAAAGCTCCTGAGCAATCGGGAGTCTTTACCCGTCTTTAGGCCCAAAAACATGCGCAAATCGCTACATCGGCCCGAATGAGGCCGACTTCAGGCGTTTCAAAAATTTTGAAGTTCCCTCTTTGTAGGGTGTAAGGCTACCCACTCATTTTGTGGCCTCCATTTCAAGTAGCAATACTTTGGGCAACATATCGCACTCTTTGTAGTTTTGCACTCCCAAGCACCTTTTCACCTCCGCCAAGCTGGCTTGTCGCGCAAGTGGCTTCAAATTAAAACGATGTTCCTAAATTTTCGCCAAACGGGGACACAGGTCACTCAAAAGCGTCGTCCGAGGGG
>CAZWOT010000208.1:0-4489 GCA_964635595.1 uncultured Desulfovibrio sp. | reverse complement strand
TCGTCCTGCGCATTCTCGTCCGCCAAGGTTTGGGGCATTCCCCAGAGCTTCTTCCATTCCCCGAGCAGGTTCAGGGCCGCGATGGGGGTGAGACTCTCCGGGTCGAGGTCACGCAAGATTTGCGTGAGGGGGTGTTCGGCCATCTTCTGCCCGGAAACCGCGCCCGGCATTGCCTTGATGCGGCCTCTCCTGGACTGGGCGTCCTCTTCGCCCGCCGCGGCTGCATCTGGTTCGAGGCCTGGCAGAAGCGGTCTAGCAAGGGCCTTCGAGACCATGCTCCGGGATTGCTCGCGCAGCTGCTCGAGGCGGGCGAGGATCTCCCTGGCCCTGTTCACCACGGTCTGGGGCACACCCGCAAGCCGCGCCACCTCCACGCCGTAGCTCTTGTCCGTGGGCCCGGGAAGGAGCTTGTGCAGGAAGATGATGCTGCGGTTGAACTCGCGGATGGCCACGTTCATGGTGAATACGCCGGGAATCTGGCCTTCCAGCTGGGTGAGCTCGTGGTAGTGGGAAGCAAAGAGCGTACGTATGGAGCCGCCAAAGCGCTGGGCCAGATCCTCGGCCACCGCCCAGGCGAGGGAGAGGCCGTCGTAGGTGCTCGTGCCGCGGCCTATCTCGTCCAGGATGACGAGACTGTGGCGGGTGGCCTGGCGCAGGATGCGTGCGGTCTCCATCATTTCCACCATGAAGGTGCTCTGGCCCTGGGCCAGGTTGTCGGAGGCGCCCACGCGCGAGAAGAGCCGGTCCACGATGCCCAGGGTGGCCGCCTGTGCGGGCACGAAGGAGCCCGTCTGGGCCATGAGGCACATCAGCGCCACCTGGCGCAGGATGGTGGACTTGCCGGCCATGTTGGGACCGGTCAGAAGGCAGAGCCTGCGATCCTCATCCAGCGTGAAGCTGTTGGGCACGAAGCTGGCCTGGCCCACCATGTCCTCCACCACGGGATGGCGGCCCTCCTGAATGCGGATGACGGGCTCGTCCACGAGTGCCGGCCGAACCCAGGAGCGCTCCCTTGCCACGTGGGCAAGGCCCTGCCAGTAGTCGAGGGCGGCGAGCTTCGCCGAGAGCTCGCAAAGCCTCGAGCGCACGCCGGCCACCTTCTCGCGCGTCTCCTGGAAGAGCCGGTACTCGAGGGCGCAACGCCTGTCCTGGGCCTGGAGGATCTTTTCCTCGATTTCCTTGAGGCGCGCGGTGGTGTAGCGCTCGCCGTTGACAAGCGTCTGCCTGCGCACGAAGTCGTCGGGCAAGGGCTCGTGGATCTGGCTTTTGGACACCTCGTAGTAGTAGCCGAAGACACGGTTGTAGCCGAATTTCAGGCGCACCTGGCCCACGCGCCTCTGGTCCTCCTCCATCTGGCCGCGCAAAAGTTCCTCGCCGTGCTCGCAGTACTGGAGGAGCTCGTCGAGCTCCTCGTTGAAGCCCTGGCGGAAGATGCCGCCCTCGCTCACCAGGGCGGGTGGCGGATCGTTGAAGGCCTGGTCGATGGTTTTCGCGAGTTTCTCGAGGTCCGAGAAAGAGCCCAGGTGCTCGACCAGCGAGTCCGGCACGGGTATGGGCGTGCCCGCCTGATCTCTTGCCTCGGGAAGGGACTTGAGCACGGCGGCGATTTTGGGCAGGGCGTTGAGGGTGGTTCGAAGAGCCAGGAAATCCCTTGGCTGCGCCCGGTTCAGGGAAATGCGGGTGGAGAGGCGCTCGAGGTCGTAGACGTCGTCGAGGGCCCCGCGCAGTGCCTCGCGCTCCCGGTTCGCCAGATGCAGGCAGGCCACCTTGTCCTGTATGGCCGCGATGGCCTCGCGGTCGCGCAGGGGGCTTTTGAGCATGTCCTCGAGCAGGCGCCCGCCCATGGGGGTGCGGGTGCCGTCCATGACGTGGCGCAGGGTGCCCTTGCCGCCCTGTCCGTTCAGGCGGCGGAAAATTTCGAGATTGCGCTCGGTCACCTCGTCCACGACCATGTACTTGCCGAGATCGAGCGGCCGGAAGGGCAGCAAATGGTCGGGATCGCGCTTCTGGGTCTGCTCGAGATAGGCGAGCATGGCGCCGGCGGCCCTTGCGAGAAGCGGCTGGGACTGGATGCCGAGGCTTGCCAGATCGCGCACGCCCTGGCACTTGCACAGGCGCTCCTCGCACTGCCTGGGATCGAAGGCGTTCTTGCCCCTGCGCACAAGACGGATGCGGCCGTCATCCCTGGCGGACTCTGGGACCTCGATATCCTCCGGCACGATGACCTCGCGCGGCCCGTACTTCAGCACCGTCTGCCATGCGCCGGCGAGGTTCTGCTCGAGCCCGCTCCACTGGCCGGTGGAAATGTCCGCCCACACAAGGCCCGCCCTGTCCCGCTGCGCATAGACGGCAGCGATGTAGTTGTGGGTCTTGGCGTCGAGCTGCCCGTCCTCGATGATGGTGCCGGGCGTGAGAATGCGCGTCACTTCGCGCCTGACGAGGCCCTTTGCGAGCTTCGGGTCCTCCACCTGGTCGCAGATGACGATGTTGTAGCCCTTCTCGAGGAGCTGGCTTGTGTAGTTCTCCACCGCGTGCCAGGGCACCCCGCACATGGGCACGGAATTGGGCGCATTCTTGTTGCGGCTCGTGAGGGCGAGCTGGAGCTCGCGGGCCGTGGTCACTGCGTCCTCGAAGAAGAGCTCGTAGAAATCCCCCATGCGGTAGAACAGTATTGCGTCCGGATAGTCCCCCTTGACCTTAAGGTACTGCTCGAACATGGGCGTGATGCGGTAGCCGGTCTCGGTCCCGGGCGTTTCTGTTCTGCTCCTGTCGTGGGGTGTCTGTCCCATCTTTTGTCCTCTGCCTTGAAATATGTCCGTGGTCCTGGCGGGGGCAATGCGGGGGCGCTGGTCCTCGATGCCTGAAAAGGAAAGGCGTTTATCCAGAGTTCCCGGAAAAATTAGTGGCTACACAGGTGCAACACCAATTCGATACTCGGAACAGAGCTTAACCCCAAGGAGCCTGGAAATTTCATTGTGGTTCATTACTGGCTCCTGGTGGGATGCAACAGTTAAAACATCAAATTTTTTGTGTCTGCAATGTGTATGGTATATTTGTTCGGGAACTCGGGTTTATGTGCTGTGCGTCCCAGAAGATACAACGAGGCGGCGAAGTCGCCTCCGCCGCCTTGCAATCCGAAATGGGAAAGGGAAAATGTCAGGCTTTTGCCTCGGCAGGCCTGTCAAGGTTGTCGGTAGCCTGGTCCGCCTCGATGTTGTCGAGCGTGGTGGTCATGAGCGCGGTGTCCGCCACCTTCGTTCCTGCATTTTCGGCCGGGACGGGCTGGGCCTTGCGCGGCTCGTCCGCGGGCTTGTCCTCGGACTCGACCGCGTTTGCCTCGTCGGCCTTCCTGTCCTTGCGGAAGAAAAGCCGCAGACGGCCATCGCGCGGCTGGGCGGCCAGCTTCTCCATCTGGGCAAGGAGCTTCTTTTCCTCGTTCTGCATGGCCTGGACGCGGAAATTGGCGCGCATGATCTGGGCCGTGAGGCGCATCCTGTCCCAGAGGAGGAGCACAAGGCACATGAGCGCACCCAGCAGGAAGGCGGCGAGCAGGACGAAGTAGAAGGGCAGCTCGATGCTCGTCATGGCTGGCATGAAGAGCAGATCCAGCTTGAAGGTCAAGGTCTGGGACAGCGATGTCTGGTTCTGGAAGAGAAAGATCATCGCGACAAAGAAGACGAACACCAGCACCAATGCCTTGAGGTAGCGCATCGGATGTCCCTCCTAATGGGCTTGGGTTAGAGCGGCAAAATGGGGTTTGAGAGCTCGCCAGGTGGATGCGAGGCTTTCCGGAACCGTGCGCACCTCGTCGAGCACCGCCATGAAGGAGGAGTCGCCGTTCCAACGGGGAACGAGATGGAAGTGGAGATGTTCCCGGATGCCGGCTCCGGCCGCCGATCCGAGATTGAGACCGATGTTGATGCCCTCGCAGTGGAAATGGGTCGAGAGGATGGTCGTGCAGGCCTGCATGAGATCCATCATTTCGTGGGTTGTTTCTGCGGGGAGATCGGCCAGTTGCATGACATGTCTGTAGGGGCAGACCATGATGTGCCCGTTGTTGTAGGGGTACTTGTTCATGATGATGAAGCAGTGCCTGGCCCTGTGGAGCACGAGCCTTGCCTCGTCCTCGTCCGTGGTTTGCGGCAGGCAGAAGACGCATTCGTCGGGCTTGGGCCCGAGAATGTACTCCATGCGCCACGGTGCCCACAGATGTTTCATCGAACAGTCTCCCCCAAAAACGCGGCTTGAACAAACGTCCCCGGACACCCCGATTGCGCACCCAAGGGAGCGCGCCCAGTTCAAGGGCCGGGCCGGGACTCCCAATCTATACCCCCATTGCCTGCCGCGGGCAAGACCGCAAATAGGGTGGTTCGGCGGCAAAATACATGCTCCTGCCGGGACTGCGCCTTTCGTGCCTTCCCTGGTTCTGGCCCAAAATGAACGCAGACGCACGGACATGCGTGTGCGTGCGCGAAGAACAGGCGGTGAA
>CAZWOT010000207.1:0-4506 GCA_964635595.1 uncultured Desulfovibrio sp. | reverse complement strand
GCCTGCTGGAATCCCTTCCTGGCAAAAAGGTGCAACGGATTGGGAAGTTTTTATACGTAAGTGATTGAAATCATTTACTGAACCGATTTTGGGGCACATTTTCTTGTTTTGGCAGTAATTCCAAGTGCTTGCGGAAAACGCCAGTTTGGTTCCCCGGTGCGTTCAGAGGACATGTGAAATGGCAGTGAACCGTGTACCGTCGTTGAACGCTTGCCGTGGCAGGCGCTTGCCGACCTGACAGCTTGACAAGTCGCCGCGTCGTCGGCAGAGACTTTGGTAAAGTGCAAACCTCGTCGGAGTCGCGTCCGTCGGGAACGCGCGGTTTTCCTGACCTGTCTCGCAAGGAGGCCCCAATGCCCAAGACAAAAACCCCTGGCAACATCATCGTGGGGTGGTTCGGCAGAAGCGACATATTGTCCATGAATGCGTGGAGGAACAAGCAGGGACTTGAAATCGAGGTCAAAAATCCTTTCAATCCCAACATGGATGGCGTGGAGGCAGTTGGGCGCAACGGCCCTTTCCGGACGCTTTCCGACGAACTGGACGCGGAGATAGTCTACATCCTGGTGAGCGAGGCGTACAAGGACGGGACTGAAGGCATCAGGGAGTGGGTACAACGGGGCACGAAGGCAAGGTGCGAGACAATTCTGACCGGTGTTGCAAACCCGGTGTCCTTTGAGGAGGTCTACGAGGCCGCGGAAGCTTTCTTTGCCAAGTATTGGGACAGCTCCAGGGCCTCGCTTTTCAACTTCAACCTGACTCCCGGAACTTCCACCATGATGGCCATCATGCTCTACTTGAGCCAGGTTCGCTACTCCGGTAGCAAGGCCTGGCGTGTCATAGAGCCGCAATACGTGGGAGAGGACGGGAAGCGCATTGTCGAGGTCCGTCTGCCGTTCCGCATCCCGGTCGAGATTTTCGACCAGGAGAGTTCGTCCATTCTTGCGGACGAGAGCTCCCTCGAGGAGGCCATGTGCGTCTTTGCGCCAAACCCTTCTGTCAACTTTCTCCTTCTGGGCGAAAGCGGCGTCGGCAAGACCCGTTATGCCAAGAAACTCCATCTGGCATGCAAGGGAGGCAATGACAACAATTTTCAGGAACTGAACTGCGCCGAGCTTGCCACCGACCCCACCATGTTTCGCACGGCCCTCTTCGGCCATACAAAAGGCTCTTACACTGGGGCAACGGAAGGCGCGAAAGGGGCGTTCGAGCGCGCGGAAAACGGAACCCTCTTCCTGGACGAAATAGGGGAAATTCCCTTGGCCCAGCAGGCAATACTCCTGCGGGCAATTCAGACAAAGGAGATTCTTCCGTTGGGCGCGAAGCAGACGAAACAAGTACAAAACGTGCGCATAGTGGCGGCCACGAACAAGGACCTTGTGGAGGCTGTCAGAAAAGGGGAGTTTCGCGAGGACCTCTACTTCCGCATTGCCATGTACGTGTTGAAGCTTTCCCCGCTTCGCACCATCATCCGCGAGAATCCAGATAAGTTCCGGAAGATTGTCCGGGATGTGCTGAACGACCTGGGAACGGAAGCCCCGGATCTGAAGGCCGAATGGGAACTGGATGAGGCAGGCTGGCAGCTGCTCGAAAGCTATCTGTGGCCCGGCAACATCAGGGAGCTTAGCCGGGTGCTCCTGCTCTCCTGCATCAGCGCGCGCAGAAAGTCGTCGAACACGCTGTTTGCCGAGGACATCAAGCGCCACATGGCAAGGTTCAGGCCAATGGCCGAAATGCTTGCCGAGAAGAATGGCCTGCGCGCCGAAGGCGGGCAGGGCGGGACCGATACGGTTTCCTTCCCGATGGATTTGAACGCCTGGCTGAACGACAGGGAAAAGGAGATCATCGAGAAGGCCATGCGCCAAGCTGACAACAACAAAACCCGGGCCGCCGAACTGCTCGGAATGGACTACAACAGTCTGCATTATCGCCTGAACCGCGACAACCCAAAGGAAGAAAAGGCCCACGAGCAAAAAGGGCGGAAGGCCCGGCATCGGCAGGAGCAGAAACCAAACGAAGAACCCGGGGCGGACTGACGGACCGATAGACTGAAACAAGGTGCCCCTCCGGGATCTTGGTGTTTCCCGATCGGAGGTCGCCGATTTGTTCCTTGAGAAATGGAGCCGACATGGGCAAGGAGCTTTGCCTTTGCCGGCAGGTGGCTTCAGTTGGACGAGATTCCAGAACGGGCGCGAGCCTCGTGTGGTTTCTGAAGTCCGTGAGTCCCATGTTCCTTGTCTTCGCGTTGGCCGGCCTGTCCGAGAAATTTGTCATTTGGTAGAGTTCCCTGATGGGCTGCAGGTCGGAGCAGACCTGACCCTTGTCCAAGTGCTTGCAGATGCGCGGCACCGCCTCATGGCTGGCCCCCAGCTGGTGCCGAAGGCCCAGTAGAAGGTGGTGGAGCCCACGACGGCAAGAAAGGCGAAAAGGGCAGGGGAGCCGAAGACGAGGCGGCCGAAGATCTGGCAGAAGATGGCCATGCCGCCGGCCACGATCAGGGACTTGGGCCATGTTGGCGCCGGAAAGGAAGGGCCCAGGTTAGGTGAGCATGTGGAACGCCCGGAGCCCTGGGCAGAAGCACTCCCACGGGATCGTGGACGAAGGGCTTCGGACGGAGGGGCGCCTCGAGGATCTGGACGTAGTTTTGCAGATCCGAGGACATGCCGACAACAAGGGGGAGAGAACGAGCAGTCTCTTCGCGGCAAGCCAGCAGAAGGCGGCCGCGAGAAGGCCACACGTCGTGCGGCAAGGGAGGAGCCTTGCAGGGTGTTCTTGGATGGGGTGTTGATGTTGAGCGGGCCAGCCAGGCAATGGCGGTCAAGACTGGAGAGGGCAAGATTTGCGGAGATTTGACTCTGCCGCGAGGTCATCGGCGCATTATGCCCAGCCCCCAAACCAAATCCTCTCCCTTGGCCCGGCTGGCCCGGATGAAGGGAAAGGGCAATTGAAACGTGGCGCCCCTCCGGGACCTCGGGGGCGGTTCCCGACCGAAGGGGCGCCGATTTGGTTCTTGAGAAACGATGCCGGCATGAGCAAGGAGTGTCGCCCTTTGCCGGCAGATGCCTTTAGTTGGGCCGGATTTCCAGAATTGGGGCGAGCCTTGCGTAGTTCCTGAATTCCTTGAGCTCCATGTTCTTTGTCTTGCTGTTGGCCGGCTTGTCCTTGAAATTGGTCATGGAGTAGAGCTCGCGGATGGGCCGCAGATTGGCGTAGGACTGTCCCTGGTTCAGGTGTTTGCAGACATGCGCTTCAAAGGCTTTTTTCCAGCCGTCGATCATCTGCGGGCTCGGGGGCTCGCCAGTTTTCGCCAGCCTGCCGGAGAGGCTTGCGTACTGCTTCTTGTCCTCGTGGATGTCCATGCCCGTGATGTCCAGGCGCACCGAACCAAGCCCCATGCTCTTGCCAAGGCCGAGCTTGTGGGCATGAGCTTCGGGGAGATCGAGGGCCGTCAGAAGAGCGCCCAGTTCGGGCTCGGTCAAGCTGTCGAGCCACACCGTGAACGTCGCCTCCGCGTCGCTCGGGAGGGGATGGAGAACGGAGCAGACTTTTTCGTTTATCTTTCCGACGGGTGGATTGACGGGCTCGAAGGCCCGGTGCCAGTAGTACTTGCGCCCGCGGAGCAATGCCGAGCCCTGGTCGTAGGTTATGTGCAGATCCCTGCGCTTGTTGCCGCTTCGCTTCAGATGGGACTGGTCGAGATAGTGCATGAGGCAGGAGGGGTGGGGCTGTCCCAACACGACCTTGATGCCTTCGGGCAAGGGCTTGGTGCCCTCTTTGAATACCGCCTGCGTGAAGGCCAGCCTGCCGCGCTGCACCTTGCCCTGCACGGTGCCGAAGAGATGGGTCGCGAAGTCCTCGTCCGGCATGATGCCCGCAAGGTCTGCGGGCGTCTTCTCGTAGGGAATGCGGAAGTAGCGGCACGTTCCAAGATGGGTGATCTGGCCGTTGTCCATGGTGCAGAAGACTCTTGCCCCCTTTCCCTTCAGGTTCCTTTCCTCGTTCCTCCAGTTCTTTTTCTGCGCTTCGGTCATCTGGGCGAAAAACTCGTCGGCAACAGATTTTAGAACAGGGAGGAAATTTTTTGTGTTTTTCTCTTCAAATTTGTAGCATTTCTTTGTACGATATTTGTCTCCCTTTATTTGCATGGGGCCGGTCGCGTAGAAGGGCCCAGGATCTTTGTCGGCATCTATGCGCTCCATGGGAGTCACGGTGACAGGGTAGAGCTTGTAGCGCGAGCCTTCCTGCACGAGCCAGCCGCCCTCGGGATCTTCGCGAAAAAGCTTCTTGTATTCGCTGCTTCCGTCTCCGGTGACGTTGCGCCAGAAAATTTTGTCCTTGCTCACCGGGCGCATGGCAGAGAAGCTCAGGATTTCCACGAACGATCGGAGCATGCCCTTGAGGCTGGTTCCGGGAATGACGTATTTGTCGCCAATTTTGAAGAACTCGCGTTTTTTGGCCGCATTGTCGTCGCCCTTTTCCTGGGGGCCGCCCACGAGCAGGGGAGAG
>CAZWOT010000206.1:0-4518 GCA_964635595.1 uncultured Desulfovibrio sp. | reverse complement strand
CGTTGTTGAAGGCCATGCCGGCGAGGTACTGGGCGTAGCACATGCCTTCGCGGGCCTCCTTGTCGGAGCCGTTGGCAACGGCGCGGCGCAGATAGCGGTTGATGAACTCCATGGCCTTCTCGGCACAGGCGTCGGTCATGGGCGTGGCGGCCGTGGAGACATAGGCCTCGATGGCGTGGGTGAGGGCGTCCATGCCGGTGGCGGCGGTGAGCGCGGGCGGCATGCCCATCATGAGGTTGGGGTCGTCGATGGCCACGGAAGGTGTGCAGCGCCAGTCGACGATGGCCATCTTCACCTTGCGGGAGGTGTCGGTGATGATGCAGAAGCGCGTCATCTCGGAGCCCGTGCCGGCGGTGGTGTTCACGGCCACGTAGGGCGGGAAGGGCTTGCTGGACTTGTCGACGCCCTCGTAGTCGTGGATGCGGCCGCCGTTGCTGACCACGAAGCCCACGCCCTTGGCGCAGTCGTGGGAGGAGCCGCCGCCGATGGAGATGAGGCTGTCGCAGTTCTCGCTCTTGTACACGGACACGGCGTCGTCCACGTTCTTGTCGGTGGGGTTCGGGACCGTGTCATGGTAGACGGAGTACTTGACGCCGGCGCCGTCCAGAATGTCGGTGATCTGCTTCAGGATGCCGCAGGCCTTGATGCCGTTGTCGGTGACGATCAGCGGATGGGTGCCGCCGATGGACTTCATGCGGTTGGGGATTTCCCTGGAACAGCCCTGGCCAACGAGAGTCACCGTGGGGATGAAGAACGAGGTAATCTGGCCCATGTGCATGCTTTTCAGTTCAGAACTCATTTGGTCCTCCTGGGGACTTGGAGATGGAATTTGATCGAGCGTGGGGGGAAAGCCGCTCAAAAAGACAAACAAAGCCCGATTGCCGACAGAAAAAGCCTTGTCAAACGGCGGGCAGGGCAATGCGATTTGTTGAGCTTCCCTTATCACTAGTCCACTTTTCTCATGGGCTCAAGCACTTTTGCAAAAAATCTTCCTCACTTTTTCATCTTTTTCCCGGGAAGTGCAATTGTGATAAAAGGCGCAAACAGAAAAAGTGCGTCACAGGCCTGTCAAAATGCAGTAGTGAAAAGAGGCACGATACGGACGCCAAAGGATGCGAAAAGCCCCGCCTGCCGGGGGCAGACGGGGCCTTGAGGATATCTTTTGAGGTGCCTTTGGGGCGCCATTTTCTAGCGCTTGTTGACCATGACCTTGGCCGGACGCAGCAGGCGGTCGTGCAGGCTGTAGCCGCTCTGCATGACGCGGGAGACGGCGTTTTCCTCCATGTCGTCGCGCGACTCGGTGCCGATGGCCTCGTGCAGGGCAGGATCGAAGGGATCGCCCACGTTCCCCACTCTCGTGAGCCCGTGGCGCCCCACGGCCTCGAGCAGAAGCTTCTGGGTCATCTCCACGCCCTGCAGAAGGTTCTGGCAGGCTTCGTCCTTGGAGCCGTAGGCAATGGCGAGCTCCAGGTTGTCGAGGGAGGGGATGAGCTCCTTCATGACGGTCTCGGCCGCGAACTTGAGGTGGTCGGAGTGCTCGCGGTTGAGGCGCTTCTTGAAGTTCTCGAGCTCGGCCTGGCCGCGCATGCGGATGTCGCGGATTTCCTCCTCGCAGGCCTTCTTCACGGCCTCCAGCTCGGCGCGTGCCTGCTCGACCCTTGCGGCCATCTCCTCGGGGGAGAGCTCCTCGAGGACAGGTTCTCCTGCCGCCTCGCCCGGTGTCCCGGCGTCCTCGCCGTCGGACCCGGCAGCCTCGGCGCCCTCGGGTGCTGCGGCCTTGTCCTCGCCCACGATTTCCACCGGGATTTCCACCGCGCCCTCGGGGACGTCGATGTCCATCTCCTTGTCTTTCGCTTCCTGGGCCTGCTGGCCTTCAAGATCCCTGTTTTCGTTGCCGTTCATGCCTGCATGTCCTTCTTGTGTCTGTATGATTTGCCTTTGTGGATTTGCCTTTGCTGATTTGCCCTTGTGGAATGGTCCCGGTCGGCGGGACGGGGCCTGGGGGTGAAATTTGCGCGACCGGTTGGCGGCCTTGCAGCGGCCTTTGCCGGACGGGTGCCCCGAACCGGTTCGCAAGACAAGGTAAGTCGGGAAATCCCGTCGTCAAGGCAGGAGGCCTTTCGCCGAGGATGGCCTGGCTCCTGCGCGGCTTGCCCGGGCTTTGCTTCTTTCGCCTCAAAGCAGGGGAGAAAGGCCCAGATCCCGGTACTTGGCGGCCAGATCCTCGGGGCGCCGCCCGATGGCGATGCGGGCAAGATCGGCCTTCGGGAGGCCTGCAAGATAGGCGTGAACCTTTGCCCCAAGCGTTGCTATCTCTTCCTCGCGCCCGAACATGACCGCCGGACAGACAAGATAGAGGTAGAGGCGATCGTTCACGAGCACGTAGGGAAAGAGGTTGCAGGCGATGGGGCGCAGGTGGTTCTCGAGCTTGCAGCCCGTTGCGCCAAGAGCCTTGCAGCCGCGCTGGTCGAGGGCGGCCGTGTGCTCGTCGAGCAGGTAGAAGTCGTCCTTCGTTCTTTGGGAGACCTGGCAGTCCAGAAGGGCCATGGGAAAGGGCTCGGGCTCGGCCTGGGGACAGCAGCAGAAGCGGCAGTCCCCGCAATAGGGATTGCGCACCACGTCGTCCTCGAAGCGCATGGAGCGGGGCTCGGGGAAAAGGGCCGCCCATCTGTCGTGCCAGAGGGAGATGGGGTCTTTGGTTCCGTCCGCTTCCCCGCTTTCGCGATCCATGCTTGCCGGCGCCGCCTTCTCGATGCAGTCCGCACCCGGCGTGCAGCTCATGTCACGCTTTTTTTCCGGGGCCCTTTCACAGGCCGTTTCGGCCTCGTTTGTCGTCAAAACCATTGCCTTGCCTTCCGATACGAACGAGAGACAGGGCCCGTCCGCAAGGGAACGGGCCCGCGCTCTCTCCATCTCCTTTTTAAGGTAGGCACTCGCTTTCGCAAGGCAAGGGGAGGGACAGAGATTTGTGCCCCCGGGCGGCGCCCTTTTCAGTCGAAGTCCGCGAGCAGGCTGTCCGCATACATGCAGCGGGGCACGCGCTCCACGTCGCTCAAGGACGCGGCAAGACGCATGCGCGCCTCCACCAGGGTGCGCGAGGAGACGCCGTTGCGGATGGATTCGTCGGCCTCGAGGTAGGCGCCCAGCATGTCGCAGGCCTTGACCATGGTGCCGTCCAGAGGATGGAAGCGGTCCTGGTCGTAGTTTTTGTCGAGCTCGTCGAAACTGGCGAGGGAGAAGACCTTGCCGTCGCGCATGATGCGCTCCGAGAACTCGGAGGTCGTGTCGAGGCCAAGGTAGTAGCGAAGGCGCGAAACCAGGAGGGACTGACCGTCGTTTTCCAGCGGCGTCACGATGCGGCGCATGAGCTCCTCGTCCTCGATGGCCCTGATGAGCTGGGCAAGCTCGTTGGAGGAGCGCTTGACCGGGGTGATGATGTCGCGGGTGAGGAGTTCCGGAAGGTCGTGGAAAAGGCCGCAGAAGAAGTTGTTGACAAGGCGCGCCCGGCAGGCGCCGATGGCAAGGGAGTAGAGGTAGGCCAAAGAGGCCACGAAGAACATGTGTCCCAGCACGTCCGTCTGGGGGATGCGGGGAATCTGCGTCCAGCGCACCTGGAAGCGCAGCTGGCCGGAGAAGTTGGCGAACTGGGAGAGGGCGGTGCCGGGATTGAGGATGTCGGGCATGCCGGCAACGTCCTTCAGTTCCCCGAGCTCCTTGTCGAAGGACCAGGCAATCGAGGGCATCTCATGGTCGAAGCCGTTCAGGGGTTCGATGAGCTTGAACTCCCAGCGCGAGGCAAAGAGGTGCGCCGCGCGCAGGATGCGCCTGGCCCTGGGGTAGGAGCCTTCTTCCGTGTGCCAGATCCTGAAGCGCTCCCAGAAGGGCTCGAGGGGCGAGAGCACCGGAGCAAGGGTGCGGAAGACGTAGGCCGAGAGTTTTTCGTACTGGCCCGGGTCTTCCAGGATGCGGTAGAAGAGCGGGGGCTTGATGTCCGTGGTCACGGTGCGGAAGAAGTAGTCGAAGAGGGCTCCTTCCACGATTTCCTGGCCAAGGGCGTAGTGCTTGTCCTCGGGCAGGCCCGCGCAGGCCCTGGTCCAGAGGATGCTCGCCACGATCATCTTGTGGGCCTGCTTGTCGAGCTCGGCCAGCTGGCAGGGGCGCAGCTTGTCGTTCCAGCGCTGCATGTAGGCCCCGCAGAAGATCTGCCGTAGCAGGCTCTTTCTGATGACGGCCCCGGGACTGCCCTTGATGGGGGATCTCGCGAAGGCCTTCGTGCCGTCCTTTTTGTTGTCCTTCCTTTCCTCGTGCTCGTGCTTACCCATGCCGTTTCCCTGGTCCGTTTGTCCTTGTTCTTTCCTGCGAATGGAGTTTGGTCCCGCCCGGAGCCCGCGCCCGAAAAATCGGGGCGGCCGCCCGGCAAATTTTGCTGGAAGACGGGGCTTGACAAGAAGGGGGTATCTCGCATAGCAAGCACCGTTCAAGGCACCGCCGTCCCCGTTTGGCGGGAGTCTCGCAAGC
>CAZWOT010000205.1:0-4534 GCA_964635595.1 uncultured Desulfovibrio sp. | reverse complement strand
TCCGTCGGCTTCTCCGTTTGGGCGGCCATGACAGGTTCGGGTGCCTTCGGGGCCTCGGTCGTTTGCGTCTCGGCCTTCACCGCGTCGTTGGCGACGACCTGTGGGATGTCGTTCGGGGCGCCTTCTGCCGCGTTCGCAGCGATGGTGCCCCCGGCAGTCTGCTTCGCCTCCGGTTTGGGTCCGGGAGCGGCCTTCTGCGACTGTTTGGACGTGCTCCTTGCGGCTGCCCCGGCATTCGCCCTGGCCTCGGTTCCGGCCTTGGGCTCTTCTTTCGGCGCTGCCTTGGGAGCCGGTTTTGCCCTGGTCGCGGCCTTCGACTTTGCGGACGGCTTTGCGGATGATTTTGCAGACGGCTTTGCGCCTGTTTTCCTGGAGGGGGACGCTTTGGCCATGGGCGCCTCCTTATGCTACCAGTCGAGGGTCTTCTTGAAGGCGTGCGCCAGAGCCTCGACGTTCTCGTCGATGAGGGTCGTCGAGCCGGAGCGCACGGTCATCTTGCCCGTGTCGGTCACGGTGCCGATGCGCCTCACCACCTGCCAGGAGCCGAGCACGTCCATGATGGGGGCGATGTCGGGCTTGACGGTCACAAGGAGGCGGCTCGCGGACTCGGAGTAGAGGAGTTCGGTCGCGTTCATGGCGGCTCCGCACTGCGGCACGGCGTCGAGGTCGATCTCGCAGCCGAGCCGCCCGCCAATGCACATTTCCGCAAGCGCCACGGCAAGGCCGCCGTCCGAGCAGTCGTGGCAGGCGGTCAGGGCGCGCTGGCCCATGAGGCCGTGCACGGCGCGATAGCGGGAAAGGGCCGTGGCCGCGTCCACGGTGGGAACGTTGCCGCCCGGCAGGCCGAGTTCGAGGCCGGCCTCGCTGCCGCCAAGCTCGCGGCGGGTGGCACCCAGAAGGTAGATGACCTGGCCCGCTTCCTTGAAGTCCGAGGTCTGGGCCGCGGAGACGTTGTGGAGCACGCCCATGACCGAGAAGAGCACCGTGGGCGGGATGGAAATCTTGACGCCGGCGTTCACGTAGTCGTTCTTCATGCTGTCCTTGCCGGAGATGCAGGGAACGCCGAAGGCCAGCGAGAAGTGCTGGAGCGCCTTGCAGGCGCGCACGAGCTGGGCCATCTTGTAGCGGCCGTCGGGATTGCGCTCGCTCTCCACCGGATCGCACCAGCAGAAGTTGTCCACGCCGGCCATGAAGTCGGGGTTGCCGCCCACGCACACGGCGTTGCGGATGGCCTCGTCCATGGCGTTGGCCATCATCCAGTAGGTGTCGTAGTCGCTGTAGCGCGGGCAGATGCCGTGGGCGATGACAAGGCCCATCTCGGAGGTGAGCACCGGGCGCATGACGCCGCCGTCGGCCGGAGCGTCGCGCTCGACGCCGCACAGGGGCTTCACGACGCTTCCACCCTTCACCTCGTGGTCGTACTGACGGACCACGTACTCCTTGGAGCAGATGTTGAGGCGGCCGAGCATCTTCTTCAGGAACGCCCCCTGGTCCACGGCCGCCACGTCGAGGGTCACGTCTTCATGCTTTGGACGCTCCCAGCGGGCGTTCAGGGACAGCTGGGGCACGCCCTCGTGCATGAACTCCATGTCGATGGAGCCGACCACGCGATCGCCGAAGCGCACCTCGAAGCAGCCGGAGTCCGTGAAGTGGCCAAGAACGGTGGCCTCCACGTCCATTTCCTTGGCAAGGGTGCAGAAGCAGGTCACGTGCTCGCGGGGAACGGCCAGGGTCATGCGCTCCTGGGCCTCGGAGACGAGGATTTCCCAGGGACGCAGGCCGTCGTACTTGAGGGGGGCAAGGGAAATGTCCAGCACGCAGCCGCCCGTGTCCTCGGCCATCTCGCCCACGCTGGAGGAGAGGCCGCCTGCGCCGTTGTCGGTGATGGCGTGGTAGAGGCCCTCGTCGCGGGCGCGCAGGATGAAGTCGTACATTTTGCGCTGGGTGATGGGATCGCCGATCTGCACGGCTGTGGCCGGCGAGTTCTCGTTCAGCTCCTCGGAGGAGAAGGTCGCCCCGTGGATGCCGTCCTTGCCGATGCGCCCGCCCACCATGACGATGCAGTCGTCCACTTCGGCCTTCTTCTGCCAGCCGGGCTTGCCGTCCTTCATGCGCGCGGGCAGCATGCCCACGGTGCCGCAGTAGACAAGGGGCTTGCCGAGGTAGCGCTCGTCGAAGACGATGGAGCCGTTGACGGTGGGAATGCCGCTCTTGTTGCCGCCGTGCTCGACGCCGAGGCGCACGCCCTCGAAGACGCGGCGCGGGTGCAGAAGGCGGGGCGGAAGCTCCCCGTCGTGGAAGGGGGAGGCAAAGCAGAAGACGTCGGTGTTGCAGAGAAGGTTGGCGCCCATGCCCGTGCCCATGGGATCGCGGTTGACGCCCACGATGCCGGTGAGCGCCCCGCCGTAGGGGTCCAGGGCCGAGGGGGAGTTGTGGGTCTCCACCTTGATGCAGGCGTCCCAGTTCTCGTTGAAGGCGATGACGCCGGCGTTGTCCTTGAAGACCGAGCGGCAGAAGTCCTCGTCGCCGAGCTTCTTCCGGATTCTGGCCGTGGTGTCGCGGATGCAGGTCTTGTAGAGGTTGTCCACGTTTTCCCTGCGGCCGGTCTCGGCGTTCTCGTAGGCGACCCTGGACGCGAAAATCTTGTGCTTGCAGTGCTCGGACCAGGTCTGGGCCATGACCTCCATCTCGAGGTCGGTGGGATTGGCGGGCAGGTTCAGGGCCCTGCGGCGCTCGGCCTGTTCCTTCGAGGCAAAGTGGTCGCGGATGGCCTTCATCTCCGCGAGATTGAGGGCCCAGGTGTTGGCCCGGCTCATGTCCATGAGGGCCTGATCGTCGAGGGAGTCGAGCTCGATGGTGTCCACATCGCTTCTCGACTCGCCCGTGACCATGGCGGCCTGGGGCTCGAAGCCGGGCTCCCTTGCCCACTCCTCGGCGCTTTTCACGCGAAAGCGCTGGATGAGCTCGTTGCAGAGAAGGCCGTTGGCAACCGTCTCCACGTCCGCTCTCGAGAGTTTCGTTTCCGTTCCCGCGAAGCGGTACTGCACGGCCGTGTAGACGCGCACGCTCTCGCGGTTCTTCTCGAGCACCATGGCGGCCGTGTCCCTGGCCGTGCGCGCCTCGTTGTCGGTGACGCCGGGGCGAAAGCCCACCTCGAGGTACCAGTCGGGCTTCGGCTCCCTGTCCGGCAGGGGCTTGAGGGACGCTGTCTGGAGAATGGGATCATGCCAGATGGCCTCGTCCACGAGGCGCTTCACCTCGGCCTCCTCAAGACCGTCCACGGTGAAAATCTTGAGCTGGCGAACCTCGCCCGCATCCAGCCCAAGGAAATTTTTCATGGCCCTGGCCGTGCCTTTGCCCTGCACGTCGTCCAGATCCGGTCTTGACGCAATTTCGATGCGATAGAGCATGTCCCTCTCCGTTCAAGGATTGTGGTGCCTGTCCCGGGCAAAAGACCCGGGGCGGTCGGGGCAGGGCGCGAAGGTCCCCGTCCCCTGCAAGGATGAAATACGCGGGGCCGGCCTACTTCTCGCGGTCGCGAACGTAGGCCAGAAGCTCCTGGAGGATGGCGTTCTCGTCTCCCCTGGGAAGCTCGGCCAGACACTTCGCGGCCTCGTCGAGAAAGGTGTTGGCGAGCTCGCGGGCCTTCCGATCGTAGCCCCTGGCGTGGATGACGTCGCAGGCCTGCTTCACGTCCTCGTCGGTGAAGGACCGGCTGCGGAACTTCTCGTTGAAGGCCGAAAGCGCGTCCCCGGCAAATTCGCCGTCGCGGTAGAGGCGCAGGGGCAGGGTGAGCTTGCCCTCGCGCAAATCGCCCCCGGAGGGCTTGCCGATGACCTTCTCGTCCGCCACGTCGAGGGCGTCGTCCACTATCTGGAAGGCCATGCCGAGGCACTCGCCGTACTGGCCTATTGCCGCAAGCTCCTTCTCGCCAGCACCCGCGAACACGGCGCCCATCTCGCAGGCCGCGCGGATGAGGAAGGCGGTCTTGCCGCGGATGATGTCCTCGTACTCCGAGTTTTCGAGCTCGGGATTTCCGAAGGCGTGGAGCTCCAGGATCTCGCCTGCCGTGGTCTCGGCCGTGGCCCTGGCGAAGATTTCGCACAATTTCGTGCTGCCGAAGGTGGCCACGTGGGCGTTGGCGTACGAGAGCAGGGCGTCGCCGGCCAGAATGGCCTCGGTGCTGCCGTACACGGTGTGGGCCGCGGGCTTGCCGCGGCGGGTGGCGGCGTTGTCGATCACGTCGTCGTGCATGAGGGTCGCCGCGTGGAGCATCTCCAGCGTGCAGGCAAGGGACTTGAGCTCCTTCTTGTCCTGGCAGCCGAAAAGGCGCGCGCAGAGCACGACGAGAAGGGCCCTCAGGCGCTTGCCGCCGGCGTTGACGGTGTGGGAGGCAGCAGCCCTGACCGGGGCCGGGAGCCCTTCGAGCAGCTCGCCCAGGGCCTTGTTGATGCCCGGAAGCTCGAGAGCCATGCGGGCCTTGAGAAGAAGCGATGCCATGGGTTTGTCGTATGTCCGCGGTCGGGGCCCCTAG
>CAZWOT010000204.1:0-4555 GCA_964635595.1 uncultured Desulfovibrio sp. | reverse complement strand
TTTTCCAGCTTGATGTCGGAAAGACGCCGGACCACCTCGTCCTTCATGTTGAGCACGTCCTTGTGCAGGGCATAGGTCTTCTTGTCGCGGTGTCCGGTGCTCTCGTCCAGCTTCTTGAAGAGCTTGCGCTTCTTCTTGTAGATGTCCCTGATCTCGTCGAGGAGCATGAGAACGCGCGTGCGCTGGTTCATCTCGTCCTCGGAGGGGTCGTCCTCCTCGATGGTCTTGACCACGTCCTTGAGCTTGATGCGGCCCTGTTTCAGGTCGTCGCCCACGTGGATGAGCTCCTCGAGGGCCACGGGCACCTCGACGAGGGCGTAGAGCACCTCGCGCTCGCCCTGCTCGATCTTCTTCGCGATGACCACTTCCCCGTCGCGGTCGAGCAGGGGCACGGCTCCCATTTCCCGCAGGTACATGCGCACGGGATCGGTGCTCCTGGAGGAATACTCGGACTGGTCTTCCTCCTCGGAAATCTCGATGCCTTCCTTGTCGGCGTCCTCGCCTTCTGCGCCCATGAGGCGGGCGGCCTCCTTCTCGTTGTCCACGACGAGAATCTTGCGCTCCTCGAGGGTGTTCAGCAATTCCTCGTACTGGTCCGGGGCGTGCGTCTTCGGGAGGGCGGTAATGACTTCCTCCTGGGTGAGAAAGCCCCTGTCCTTCCCCCTGGCAATGAGATTGTCAAGGATAACCTGGAATTGCTGGACTTCCTTGAGCTTGGTCATCGTTTCTGCTCCGTTGGGACGCGCTCGCGGAATGCTTCGCACGGGCGCCCGAGTGAACTTTCCGAGTAAACTGTCCGAGTGGCTTTCAGTATGAACGTGCCGAATGGGCCTTGAACCGGTTTTCCGTGGCTGCGTAGAGTCCGGACCTCACGGCTTCGACGGCGATTGAGGCGCCGAATCGTCCTGCCTGTCCTTTTGTGGGATGTTGCGCCCCTCGTCCTGCAAGTTGTCGAGGACGCCCTGGCCGGTGGGGAAATCGCCCCGGGCGTCGTTCTGCCTTAGAACAGCGGAAAGAGAATATTTTTGAATGGAGTGGAAATATTTGTCAAGACTTCGGGCCAGGGCCGATATTTCCGCGTCCGGGGCGTCCCTGGGCGGGGCCTCCATGCCGCGGAAGCGATCCCACATGCGCCTTGCCTCGCCCTCGAGCTCATAGCCCGCGTTGTCGCCGGCCTCCACGAGCTTTTTCCAGAAGGCCCTGGCAAAGGGGCTCTTGAGCATGAGGTCGGCGCCGAAGCGGCCAAAGTCCTTGAGACGGTCCGGATAGCGTATGGCCACGCGCAGGATGTCGAGCTCCTTGGGGAGCAGCCCCAGACCCTCTTGGGCAGCGGCCTTGCGTCCACCAGGAGCGGAGCCTCTGGCCTGCTTGCCCATGTCCTCGTCCACGCCCTCGCGCAGGCTCTGCTCGTCGAAGTCGAGCCAGCGGGAGAGATAGGAGATGGTGGGGCTCACGAGTTCCGGCACCTGCATGGAGCGCAGGAAGCTGCGGCACCAGTCGAGGGCGTCCTTCGGCGAGGCGAGGCGCAGGGTGTCGACGCAGAAGCGCAGTCCCTCCACGGCGCCCTCGGCGAGCTTCAGAAAGCTGTCCTTGCCTTTCGTGCGCAAGAGGCTGTCTATGTCCTCGCCCTCGGGCTGGAGGATGACCCGGACCTTCGTGCCGCGGGCCAGGAACTTGGCCGCCGCGGCGAGGGCCGCCTTGCGGCCGGCGTTGTCGCCGTCGTAGAGGAGAACGACTTCGGGGCCATAGCCGGTCAGCCGCTGCACCTGCTGGTCCGTGAGCGCCGTGCCAAGGCCTCCCACGGCGTTTTCGAAGCCGAACTGGTGGAGGGTGAGCACGTCCATGTACCCTTCGGTGAGGTAGACCTTCTTCGAGACACGGATGGCCTTGCCGGCCAGATCGAGGCCGTAAAGATGCTCGCCCTTCTTGTAGACGGGGCTGTCGTGGCTGTTGATGTACTTGGCCTCGTCGCGATCCTTGTCGATGATGCGCCCGCCAAAGGCGATGGTTTCCGAGGCCGTGTTGCGGATGGGGAACATGAGCCTCGCCCGGAAGGGATCGTAGGGCTTTCCGCTCTTGCTCGACTTGCCAAGAAGCCCGCCCTCCATGGCCAGGTTGAGATCGCATCCCCTGCCGCGCAAAAAATTCGCGAGATCGTGCCAGTCGTCCATGGCCCAGCCTAGACCGAAACGATCGGCAAGCTCCTTCGGGATGCCTCTCTCCTCCATGTAGGCCCGACACCTGGCCCCGGACTCGGTCGCGAGATTGGCCGCGAAATGGGCCTGGGCAAGGCGGTACATGAGCAAGAGTTCCTGGCGCTTGCCGCGTTTTTCGCTCTCCCGGCCGTTGCCCTTGCGCCGCCCGCCGTACTGGGAAAGATCCACGCCGGCCTCGTGGGCCAGCTGCTCCAGGGCTTCCCTGAAGGAGAGGCCGTGGTACTCCATCCAGAAGGTGAAGATGTCGCCCGCCTTCTGGCAGCCGAAGCAGTAGAAGCGGCCGTCCGGGGTCACGTTGAAGGAGGGCTTGGTCTCCTGGTGGAAGGGACAGGGCGCAACAAGGCGGCCGCCCATCTGGCGCAGGGGAACGTAGCGCCCGATGAGGTCCACGATGTTGACGCGCTCCTTGATGAGCGCCACGGCGTCGAAGTCGGCCATTTGCCCCGTCCCGGGCCGGCATGATTGCCGGTCAAAGATGCGCCAGGAACTGGAAGGAACTGGAAGGAGCTGGAAGGATTTGGGAGGATTTGGGAGGATTTGGGAGGTTTTGGAAAAGTGCGAAAAGCCTACTTGAGGCTCACGATGGTCATGCCGTCCCCTCCCCGATCTGCGGGAGCGAGGCTGCAGGCGTCCACCTGAGCGCAGGAGGAAAGGTACTCGTGCACGGCCTTGCGCAGGGCACCGGTTCCGCGCCCGTGCACGACCTCGAGCTCGCGGATTTCGGCAAGATAGGCCTTGTCGAGGTTGGCCTGGAGCTCGCGCAGGGCGTCCTCCGCGCGCAGGCCGCGCAGGTCCACCACGAAGGCGGCCTCGCGGGCGTGCTTCGCGCTCATGCTCTTGCCGTCCGAGGAGGCAGGCCCTTCCTTCACGCGGCCAAAGACCTTGCCGCAGGGAGCCCCAGAAGCAGGAGCCGCGTCCTGACTTGCCTGGACATTCGCCTTGCCAGGCACGCGCAAAACGTCCATCTCGGCCCAGAGGCTCACGCCCCCCATGTCGAGACGTACGCGGCGGCGTTTCTCGTCCACCTCGGTGACAACGCCCTTCTTGCGAAAGACGGTGTGCGTCACGCTGTCGCCGACGGCGAGATCGAGGGGAGCCTCGGTCTTTTTCTCCTCCCTGCCCATGTCTTTCGCAAGCTCAGCCCGCAGGGCGGCCATCTGTTTCAGGGCCTGCTTGTGGGTGGCCTTTTCGGCCTTCCAGGCCCGCATGAGTTCCTGTGCCCTGGCGCGCACCTCGTCGTGGAGCCTTGCGCGATCGGCCTCGAGGCGCTCCTTGTAGCGTTTGGCCGCGTTCTTCGCGTCGTTTTGTGCCTTCTTCAGCTCCACAAGCTCTGTCTCGCGCTGCAGCGCAAGCTCGTTGAGCTTCGCCAAAAGGTGGCTTGTGTCCTCGCCTGCCTCGAGCAGGTAATGCCTTGCCCGCTCGAGAATGGATTCGGGAAGTCCGTGCTCCCTGGCCACGTCCAGGGCGCGGCTTGCTCCCACCTGATCGTAGGCGAGGATGTAGCGGGGTCTGTGGGTGTCCGGGTCGAAGAGCATGGACGCGGCCCTCGCCCCCTCGGTGGCAAGGGCGTAGCTTTTGAGAGCCGGGAAGTGCGTGGCAGTGAGCACGAAGGTCTTTTTCGCGAGCAGCTCGTCGAGGACGCCCTGGGCCAGGGCAGCACCCTGGGCCGGATCGGTGCCGGAGCCGAACTCGTCGAGCAGGACGAGGCTTGATGCGTCGAGGTGCTTCCAGGCCTTGGCAAGATGATCGATCTGGGCCGTGAAGGTGGAGACGTTGTCCTCGAGGCTCTGCTCGTCGCCGATGAAGGCGTCCACCCTGCGAAAGAGCGGCAGGTGGGAGCCGGCGGCAGAAGGAATCGGGAGCCCCGCAAGGGTCATGGCCGCGCAAAGTCCCAGCGTCTTCAGACACACGGTCTTGCCGCCCGCGTTGCCGCCGGAGAGAACAAGAGCCAGGTCCCCGGGGCGGAAGGTGATGTCGAGGGGACGGATGCGGGCAAGGCTTTCCTTGTGGAACTGCGAGGGGTTCGCGCCGGTTGCCGCAAGGGCGTCCTGTTCCGCGAGCACGAGCAGGGGATGGCGCACCCCCTCAAGCAAGATGCCCTCGGAGACGGGCGAGATGGGCACCATGCGTCCCCCGACGTGCTCGGCGAGAGTCTGCTTGGCCCGCAGAACGTCGAGCTCGGACAAAAGCTCGAGGGCCGCCCAGGCCCCGTCCAGGTTCTGCTCGAGCAGGCCGGCCAGAAAGGCAAGGACCTTGCGTTCCTCGTCGCGTTCCTCGCGCTTGAGCTCCTGGACGCGGTTGTTGAGCTCGACCAGGAACATGGGCTCGAAATAGCAGGT
>CAZWOT010000203.1:0-4558 GCA_964635595.1 uncultured Desulfovibrio sp. | reverse complement strand
CCATCGCGGGCTTCGCAAGGGGCCCGAACGCCCTCAAACAGGAGCGGGGCGGGTCCTTCGGCAAAACGGCGGCAGACAGGGAAGGGCAAACATGCAGGGCGAACAAACAGGGCAAACAAACAAGGAGGCGCCTTCCGGCAGTGCCGGAAAGCGCCTCGAAACCAGAGTTTGGGGGCCCTTTTGGGGCCCTTGCATTGAAAGTCCCTACGAGGCCGTGTCCTCGGACTCCGCGGGCGCAGCTTCTTCAGCCGGGGCAGCTTCCTCGGCAGGAGCGGCCTCTTCCGCAGGCGCGCTTTCCTCGGGAGCCGCGTCGGGAGCAGCTTCTGCCGCTTCCTCGGGGGCAGCGGCCTCCTCTGCGGGCGCCGCTTCCTCGGCGGGCGCGGCTTCCTCGGCCGGGGCAGCTTCTTCGGCAGGAGCAGCCTCTTCGGCGGGCGCGGCCTCTTCAGCCGGAGCAGCTTCCTCGGCCGGGGCAGCTTCCTCGGCAGGCGCAGCCTCTTCGGCCGGGGCGGCTTCCTCGGTCAGGGTTTCGGGAGCTCCGAAGGGCAGGGCCCTGGCCTCGGGCACGTACACGCTGGAGGTCGCGGCCAGCTTGAAGGACGGCTGGCCCGCCATGTAGGGCACGAAGGTGAAGGCAAAGGCCTGGGCGATGACGATGAAGGACACGATGGTCACGAGCAGGGGTGCCGCGGCCGTGCTGCTGCGCCAGGCCACGTGCAGGATGACGGCTGCGGCCACGAGGGGCAGGAGCGGCAGCACGATGGTGGCCACCACATTCATGCCGCGCACGTCGTTCATGACGGTCTGGACGGGCTCGGGCAGGCTCGTGAAGAGCGTTCCGAAGAGCGGGAAGACCAGGTCGCCCACGAAGGGAAGGGTGAAGGCGAGCGCCAGCACGCTCGTGACGACCAGGATGAGGCCAAGGAGCAGGTTGAAGAACTTGACGCCCATGGTGCCGAGCTTCATGAGCGAGTTGGCCCCGAGCACGGCCATGAGGCAGACGGCCAGGAAGAAGTCGGCCTTGTTGGCGGAGAGCACCAGGAGCAGGAGGGCGAGAACTAGCGCTATCCAGGGATAGGCAAGGCCGCTCTCGTGGCGGGAGGCCTTGAGGCCGCCCGCGGCGTGGGCGATGGCCCTGGGCCAGGAGACGCTGATCAGGATGACCACGAAGGGCACGAAGGCGGCCAGCGCCATCATGATGCCGCCGGTGACGCTCTCGATGCCGTTGACGGACAGGAAGGCCTTGAAGGCCGTGGAGCTGTCGGCGTCGGTGCCGAGAATCATGGCCGCGTACCAGGCGAGCAGCACGACGACAAAGGCCACCACGCCGGCCACGGAGTCCGTGTTGCGCAGACGGTTGCCGCCGCGCCAGAGCGCGAAGAGGATGCCGCCCAGCATGGGCACGAGGCCGTAGTAGATGCCGCCGGAGAGCGCCGCGAGGGCGGCCAGGACGGCGCCGAGCACCATGCCGATCATGTCGAAGTTGGCCATGTAGGCGCGGGCGAGAAAGCCCATGGCAAGAAGGGCAAGGCCGCAGGAAAAGGCTACCGGGCCGATGAAGTTGCTCATGGCGATGAAGAGGGGCAGGCCCAGCAGCATGAGGCAGGCCGCGAAGGTGACGTTCTTGCCAAGGCGCAGGAAGCCGGAAAGGACGCCGAGCCCCAGGAGGCAGACGAGCGCCCCGAGGTAGCTTGTCAGGGGCCCGTAGAGCCTGTCCATGAAGGGCAGGGGAATGAGGCTGACCAGATGGGCGAAGTAGGCATAGACCGGCAGAAGCACCTTGTCGGCCGTGTGCGGCAGCACGGCAAAGCCGTCCATGCCGGATACGACCTGCAGAGTCAGCACCTCGGCCGGACAGACGAGATCGCCGAGCCAGGCCGGCATCCAGGCGAAGAGGGCCAGCATGAGGGCGACGATGAGGGGACCCGCAGTGGCGAGGCTCTGGAAGAGGGCATTGTGGCCGGTCGCGCCGGACGCCTTCCTTTTCTTCTTCGTGTCCTCGCCCGGGGCCACGTAGGTGTCGCGCTCGGGGATTTCCTCGCCGAAGAGCCTCGTTGCGTTGCCGGACTGGTCCGCCGCGTAGTCCGCTCCGTCTGCCGTCATGGCCTCGTCGCGGCTCTCGGCCTCGTCCCGGGCGCTCTGGAAGGGAACGGAGCCGCCCTGGGCCTGGCTTGCCGCAAAGGCATAGGGCACATGCCCCGTGTCGATGCCCTGGCGTCTTGCCTGCTCCTCGAGGCGGCGCAGACGTTCGTTGGCCTCGGCCAGCTGGGCCTGGGCCTTGAGGAGTTCCTCGCGAAAGGCGGCCTGGGCCTCCCGGGCGTCGCTGCCGGCCCCGTCGGCCGGGGCAGCCTGGGCCTGCGGGGCCTCGGGCGTCTGCACGTCGTTCGCGGGCTTTGAGGAAAATGCCGACCAGGCGTCGCTGACGGGGGCCTGGTTCTCGTTGTTGGTGGGCTTGTCCATGGTACTCCTTGGCCTTTTTCGCTTGGGTTCCAGGCAGGGTCTATCTTCGGGTCAGATAGTGGGCCGCCTGTCCGGCCTTGAGGGTGAACGAAAACGCGCCGTCTGCCATGCCCTGCGGGGCTGCCGCCCCGGGCGTGAGCGGCTCGAGAGCTGCGCCGCCGCGCGGGTTCACGCGAAGGGTCGCGTCCCTGCCCGAAAAATTGAGCGCCGTGACGAGACTTCCCCCGCCAGGGAGGGCGGCCACGGCGACCAGCGCGTTCTCGGAGACTGCCTCAACTTGTACTAGCGCGCCGCGGGCAAGGTCAAGCCTCGCGCGGGCCTCGAGGGCGTCGCGAAGCAGGAGGGCGGCCGGCGAGGGAGCGCCGCCCTGTCGCGAAAATCCCCTCTCGAGAAGGGCCATGCCGTCGAGCAGGCAAAGCCCGGGAAGCCCGACGGACAGGGCCTGGGAAAGATGCACGCGGCGCGCCTCGCGATCCTTCGAGCTCTCGAGAACCGTATCGGCGGCACCTTCCTGCGCGTGCCCGTTTGCTTCCTTGCCGGTCCCGGCGGCTGTCCCGGGGGCAGTTTTTTGGGCCGTCTTTTGGGCCGTCTTCTGTCCTCCGTCCGTCCTTTCGTGCACGGGCTCGGGCGCTTTGGCCGCAAAGGCAAGGCGGCGCGTCTCCGTGCCCTTCAGGCCTTGGAGGAGGCTTGCAAGCTGGCGCGCGCTGCCTGTCTCGAGGGCCTGCTGCACGGCTGCGGAAAATCCCGGGGCCTCCACAAAATCGGCGGCCTCCAGGGCCATCTTTGCCTCGCCGATGTCTGCCGGATTGAGGGCAAGGCTCCAGCCGCCGCAGCGCCGCACCATGGAGGCAAGCTCCGTCAGGGCCGTTTGCGCGGGCTCGTACGCGTTCTGCTCCGCTCCGTCGCCTTTCTTGTCGAGGCCGCAGAGGGCCGAGACGTCAAGGCCTGCCAGGGCCTCGCGCAGGACGCCCGTGGTGCGCAGGGACGAGGCCAGAAGAAGGGATCTGGCGCTGCCCGCGGGGTGTCCCCAGTCGAGCACGGGCTTCAGGGGGGAGCCGGCATGGCGGTACACGTAGCGGCGCGTCTGCCCGTCCACGCACAAAACTTCGCCCGTGACGGCAAAGCCTGCGCCCCTGGGCTCCATGCTGCCCGCTTCCTGGGCCAGAATGCCCGGCAGAACCCTTTTCTCGCGCAGGGCGGCGATGGCGGCCCCGTCCAGGGCCTTCACGTCCCAGGGACCGTTTGCGGCAGGCAAAAGGCCGAACAAGGAGGCCGGCACTTCCCACAGGGCATACAGCCCCTGATGGCGGGAGGAGCCGCGCGCTTCCAGCATGAAGTCGGGACCAAGGCCGGTGGCGGAGGCTATTGTTCCCATGCCGCCCTGCATGCCCATGCCGGCGAGGGCCTGGACAAGGCGGGAATGCTCCTTGTCGTCCCCGAGGGCAGGCGCAAGGGAGAAGGAGGCTGCACGGCCCGATCCCGGAAGGTCTTCCTCCGGGCTTTTGGGACTTGCCGCATGCGCCTTTTCCACGCTTTCCGGCACCCAGGCGAGATCGGACTCGAGGGAGCGCGAAAGCCAGAGGCCCGAGACGGAGAGGGAGGCAAGGGCGGGGAGGGCCTTTTCGAGCTTCTCCACACCGTTTGGCCCAAGGGCGGACACGTCGGCAAAAACCCAGGTCGGGGCCGCCTGCAGGAGGGGCTCCACATTTTTCGCAAAGCCTGAATGGCGCCAGAGAAGGGTCCTCGGCAGGGAGGAGAGAAGGCTTCCCGCTTGTGCCAGCATGGACTGCCGGAAGAGCCACTGCTCGTAGACCGGGCTCACCCTTTGCGGGTTCACGTCGTGGCGGGTTTTGGCGTTTTCGCCTGCGGTGCCGGACGTGCCGCTGCCCGCATCGTCGGCCTCGTGGGTCCCGCCTGCCGTCTCCTCAAGGGGATTGACGAGCGGGGAGGGAACAGGGCGCTGGGTGCAGGACAAAAGCGTGGGCAAAAGGGCAAGGCAGAAGACCAGGACCCAAACGGATCCCAACAGGGCTCTTGCGCCCCTTTCAACCTGAATTTTGCACGATTTTCTACTAGGAAATGATCTCACGCGTCTACTTTG
>CAZWOT010000202.1:0-4568 GCA_964635595.1 uncultured Desulfovibrio sp. | reverse complement strand
AGATGGTCTCGATGGTGCCGCCGGACTTGGAGATGGCGACCACCATGGTGCGCGCAGGCTCGAGGCGCTCGAACCACTCGGTCAGGGTGGTGGGGCAGACATTGTCGGCAATCCAGAGCTGCTTGCCCTCGTGGCCGCCGTGGCCGGGGAGATCGAGCTCGCGGGCAAAGGCCTTCTGCATGGCGCGCGCGCCAAGGGCCGAGCCGCCTATGCCGAGAACGAGCATGTGCTTGAAGGCCCTTGCCTTTTCGGCGAGCGGCGGGAGCTCCTTTTCGAGCCTTTCCACATAGCCCATGCGCAGGAAGGGAAGGAGGCCTGCGTCAAGCTCCCTGCTCAGACGCATGGAGAGCCTTTCGGCCTTTTTTGCAAACGTCTGCGCGCGGCTTTCGCGCGCCCGGTCCATGAAGGCCTTGGACCATTCCGTATAAGCCATGATTTCCTCCGAAAACTCGTCACGTTCAGGCGTTGCGGCCGCAGCACTTCTTGTACTTCTTGCCGCTGCCGCAGGGACAGGGGTCGTTGCGTCCCACCTTGTGGCTCTCGCGCCGCACGCTCTCGCCCTTCAAGGGCTCGCCGAAGACGTAGTACCAGGAGCCGTCCACGCAGCGAAAGTACGAGCGCTCGCCCAGCATCCTCTTCGCGTCGGGCATGTTGTAGACGGCCCTGAAATCGACAAAGGGGCAGTCCAGCTCGTCGTCGAAGCCCTCCTCGAGGATGTCGAGGCGCTCCCAGGTCATGTCCTTCAAGTGCTCGGCCAAAACCTCTGCCGGGAATTTCTCCTCCCCCTCGGGCGGAAGGTGGGTGTCCACGAGGTAGTCGAACTTCTTCAGGCAATAGGCCGAGTAGCGGGCGCGAAGGAGCTCGACGGGGTTGGCGGGCGGCTTCGTTCCGTCAAGGCGCGGGCCGCAGCAGGCATCATAGGAGAGGCCGCTGCCGCAGGGACAGGATGCCTCGGGACAGGACGTGGGCGAAGATGTTCCGGAAGATGTTCCGGAAGATGTTCCGGAAGACGTCCCGGAAGACGTCTCGGAAGAGGCCGCTTCGTGGATGGAAAGCGTGGAGCTGGACTCGCTCATGACTCGTTGTCTCCCTGTTGTCTCCGCTTCGTGTCCGAAACGGCATGGCCGGCGGACCGTGCGGGCGGGGCCGCGTTGCGGTCATCCTCCTGCCCCTCGTCTGCTGCCCTGGCCTTGCGTTTCTCGAGCATGGGACCAAGAATTCCGGAAAGAAGGCCTGGCCTTCGCATGGGCCGCGGCTGCGGCTCCTCGCGCTCCCAGAAGGCGACAAAGGAGCCCGTGGCCGGCACCCCGTGCCCGCCGGGCACGAAAAGGCCGGTGGCCAGGCCGTTTTTCTCGCTCTCGTAGGCGAACTTGCCGAGGCGGTTCAGGTTCTCGTCATAGGCCACGAAGGACTTGCCGACTATCTCGCGTTTGCCCACCACGGCAATGACGCGCAAAAGGTCCCCTTCCGGGGTCACGCGCACGATTTCCGCAAGGCCCATGGAGCGAAGAAGGCCGGTCAGCCTTTTGCCGAGGAAAAAGCTCCCGAGCCCGGTGCCCACTCCAAGGGCCGCGAAGAGGGCTGCCAGCCAGAAGGGATTGAAGCCCGTGAAGCGGCGCACGAAGGAGAGCGAGAGGCGGTTTTGCTCGCGCCGGTCGCGGGCGACGCTGATGGTGTAGGTCTGGAAGGTGGAGGACGGCTGTCCCTCGAGGCCCACGGCGAGCTTGTAGACGCCGGAGGGCGCCTGCTCGAGCACATGGACCTGGCCGCGCCACATGCCGGTGCCGAACCAGTAGCTGGAGAAAAAGCCCAGGAACTGGAACTCGATGGGCGCGTCGGGCGGGATGGGGAAGGCGCGCACGTCCTCCTCCACGGGCTGGCCGCTGCCGAGGGGGCCGGACAGGGCCTCGACCTTGCCCGGCAGCATCTCGAGGCGCCAGGAACCGCCCCCGCGCATGTGGCTCAAAAGCCCGTCCACGAGCACCGCGAAGGCGATGACAAGCACCACCGCGGCAAAGAGGCCGGCCCGGCGCTGCCTTGCCCTGGCCTCGCGAAAAAGGCGCCAGTCTGCCGACTCCGCCAACGGGGAGCGTTCCGGTGCCGTCGCTGCTTTCGGTGCTGCAGCCGATGTCGATTGTCGCTTGAGTGCGTCCATGAATTTCCTTGTGGGGCTTTGGGGCCGCGCGCCTTGGCGCATGCGGCAGAATAGTTGCTCAAAGCCCCTTTTAGCAAGCCTCGGACAACGTGTTCCATGCGGCCGGCAGGCCCTGCGCGACGCCCTGTCCTGCTTCCTTGTTCGTTCCCCTTGTCCCGAATGCCCGGGCGGGCATGGAGCAGGGTTTTGCGGCGTGCCCGGGGGCCGGCAGACGGGCAAAGAAAAAGGCGCCCCACCTGGCAACGCTTGTTTTGCGTCACGCGGGGCGCCCGCACCAATACCGATTGTCTTCTTCAGGGAACCGCTCCTCGGTACAGGACCCGTTCCCCCTGAAAATCGGCCGACCGTTCCCTGCCCCTGTCAGGCGAGCTTCGAGACTCTCTGCGGGGAGACGCTTGTTCCGGCCACCTTCCAGCGCACGAGCTGGGCCTTTTTTTTCCCGGGCAGGCGCACGAGGCTCTCGTCCGCGTCGGCATAGGCCCTGCGCACGAACTCGCAGCCGTATTTGGCGGCGATCCAGGTCACCACGGTGATGCCGAAGAAGTACTGGCAGAAGACGCTCAAGGACTCGGAAGGATGGAGCGAGGACATGTACATGGCGAGGCACACGGCCGCGAGCATGATCACGTTGGCCAAGATGCGGATGGCCGCAAGCATCACGGTTCTTTTGTAGAGATTGCCGCCCTTGTCCACGGGGGCCTTCGTCCTTGCGCTGTCCATGGTTCTGTCCATCATTGTCTTGTTCCTTGTCCCGTCTTTGCCGTCTTGTCTGCCCTTCCTTTCCCAGCGGTGGCGCGGTGCCGGAAAGTGCCGGGGGGCCGCCGACACCGCGCCTGTCCGCATGAGGAAACGGAGCTCCTGGGGTTTGCCGCTCAGTTCCTGTTCGCTACTTCGAGAAGATGTTGGTCTTCGAGACGTTCATGAAGCGCAGGGCCTGATGCTTGGCGTTTTCCTTGTAGTAGATGCGGCACTCGTCGCCGGCTTCCCAGGTGGAATCGGGGAGATCCAGGTATTCCGCGGGAACCTTGAAGGTCAGGATCTGCGAAAGACGCTTGGAGTACTCGGTGATGGTCCCGTTGTCGCGGTCGATGACGGGGTACTTGTTGCCCTTCACCTTGGGATTGTTGGGACCGATATCCTTCTGGATGTCGGTGAATTCGACATTCACGGTCTCGAGCTGGCCATCGCGGTAGATGACGACGTGGCTCTTCTCGGTGTCGATCTGCACGCGGCCGCCAGCCACGGGCAAGGGACCGATTTCATCTGAATCGTCGGGCATGGTATAGGTGATGATGCCGCCTGTGTACGAGGGATTGGCCACGTCATGGTTCACGTCGAGAACCAGGGTGAAGGCCATCTTGTCCTGGTCGAAGGCCACACAGCGTCCCTGCTCCACCTGACCGAATTCGCAGGCCGCGAGTCCAAGGCAGAGGACGAACAGGGCCAACAGTTTGCAGCAAGTTCTCATGTCTCAGTCCTCCTAGCTCTGGGCCGCGCGTCTCTTTTCCGCAAGTTCCTGCTTGGCACCGGCAACCATCTTGGCCGCGATGTACACGGATATGCAGGTCACAAAGCCCAGCACGACCACAGTGGCCAGGCCGTTGATGAAGCCGGCATAATCAGGGAAGTACGGCTGAATCAGCTTGAGGACGACGGAGCAGAGGCAGCCGATGACGGCAAGGCCGAAGGCTGTGCGGATGCCGTAGCCCTTGATGTACTTGGTGGCGACGGCGCCGATCTGCGCGCCGACGGCGGCGCCAACCAGCATGATGAGGGCGGCCACGAGCTCGGTACGGCCCTTCAGCGTGTAGGTTGCGGCGCCATAGAGGCCGGATATGGCCACTTCGAAGAGGTCGGTGCCCACGGCGATGTGGGTCGGGCAACCGACGAGATACACAAGGGCGGGCATGCGGATGAGACCGCCGCCAATGCCGAGGATGCCGGCAAGCATGCCGGTGAGGAAGGAAACCAGGATGGGCAGCCAGGCGGAGCAGTAGATGCCGGCCTGGTGGAAGTGCACCATCGGGGGAATCTTGATGGCGTGCAGCTTGGTGGCCCAGTCAAGGCCGGTAGCCTTCTCGTCCAGAGCCTCACCCTTCGCTGCGGCCTCACGCTCCTTCTTCTTGCGCAGGGCCACATCGTGGAAGACCATCCACGCAAGCAGCACGAGCAGAACCACGTAGAGCCAGCGGACCACCTGGTCGACACTGCCAAGACGCTCGAGCATCATGACTATCTGGGCGCCGATTTCAACGCCGATCACTGTGCCGACCAGCATGGTCAGGCCCAGCTTGTAGTCCACGTTGCCGAAGCGCCCGTGACGCATGGTGGAAATGAGCGATTTGCCGGCCATGTGGGCCACGTCGGTACCGATGGCGAAGGCCATGGGGAAGCCCAGGATGTTCAGGCCGGG
>CAZWOT010000201.1:0-4646 GCA_964635595.1 uncultured Desulfovibrio sp. | reverse complement strand
CCGGGGCCGCGATGACGCCGCCGTACTGCGTTTCCTGCGGCTCGTCGATGAAGACGAGGATGAGGTACTCGGGCTTGTCGACCGGCAAAAAGCCCACGAAGGAGGCAAGGCGCTTGGAGCCGTAGGCGCCGGTGCGCGCATCGGCCTTCTGGGCCGTGCCGGTCTTGCCGGCGACGCTCACGCCCTCGATGGCCGCACGGCGGCCCGTGCCGTCCTTTTCCTCCACCACCTCGCGCATCATGCGGCGGATGTCCCTGGCCACGCTTTCCGAGAAGATCTGCTTCTTGCCGGACTTTTCGGCCGAGGACCGATCCTCCCGGCTTGCGCTCTTGCCCTTGACGCTCATGCCCTTCATGTCCTTCACGAGCACGAGATCCTTGCGGATGCCGTTGTTGAGAAGGGTCAGGTAGGCCTGGGCCATCTGGATGCCCGTGACGGAGATGCCCTGGCCGAAGCTGATGGACATGTGGTCCACTTCGGTCCAGTCCTTGGGCTTGCGCAAAAGGCCCCGGATGTCCGGGACCGGGAGATGGGAGGTCTCGCCGAAGCCCATTTCCCGCAGATATTTGTAGAAGGTCTGGTTCCCCATCATGAGGCCAATCTTGGCCATGCCGATGTTGGAGGAATAGCGGATGACCTTGTGGACGGGGATGACGTCCCTGGACGAGGTGTCGCGCAGGGTCGTGTACTTCGTCTGCCAGCGGCCGTGCTCGCAGTTGATGAGGGTGTTCCTCGCCACCTGCCGCTCCTGCATGGCGGCTGCCAGAACCAGCGGCTTGAAGGTGGAACCGGGCTCCAGCGCGTCCTGGGCCAGACGGTTGCGGTAGATCTCGGGCCTGGAATTGCGGAAGTTGTTGGGGTTGAAGAAGGGATACTGGGCCCAGGCCATGATCTCGCCCGTGGGCACGTGCACGACAAGCGCCCCGCCCCAGCGTGCCTTCTGCTCCTTCACGGCGCGGGCGATGGCCTCTTCCGCAAAGAACTGCATCTGCACGTCGATGGTCAGGGTCACGTCCTCGCCCCTCGGCTCCTCCTCGCCTTCCTTGCGCAGGTAGAAGCGGCGGCCCTGGGCGTCGCGCTGGACGATTTCGCGCTTGGACTCGGAGGCAAGCTGCTCGTCGAGCGCCCGCTCGAGGCCCTCGAGGCCCTTGTCGTCGAAACCCACGAAGCCCAGGAGCTGCCCTGCCATGTGCTTGAATGGATAGACGCGCTCGTATTCCTTGCTCAGGCCCACGCCCGCAAGCCCTGCCTCGCGTACGGCCGCGGCGGTGTAGTCGTCCACCTTGCGCTTGAGCCAGACAAACTGCTTCCTGCTGCCGCTCAGCTGATCATACAGCTTTTGCGGGGCCACGCCGATAAGTGGACCAAGGGTATTGGCGGTGGCGAGCGGATCCTTGACGCTGCTCGGGTTTGCGTAGACGGAAAGGGCCTCCACGCTCCTCGCGAGCACCTGCCCGTCGCGATCGTAAATCATGCCGCGCTTGCCGGTCACGATTTCGGCGGTGATGTGCTGGCGCCTCGCCTTCTGGGCAAGCTGCGGGCCCTCGATCATCTGCAGATACCAGGCCCGGCCCCACAGGGCCACAAAGACAAGGAAGAAGAAGCCGAAGACGAGGCGGATGCGGAAAAGCCCCCAGTCCGTGTCCGGGAAGCGACGCTGCCAGAAGGAGGGACGGGGCGCGGCGACGGCCGCTGCCGCTGCACCGGCCTCGACGCTGGCGGCCTCGGGTGCCGTCTCGGGCTCCGGTTTCGGTTCGGGAGCCTTCGGGACGGCAAGGGAATTTGCGGACTCGCGCGCCTTTTGCCTGTCAAGGGAGGAGTTCCGGGCCGCGGCCGAGACGCGATGCGCGCGCAAGGTCTGCATGGGGGTCTTCCCCGCCTCGCGGCTCTCCGCCGCATCGGGGGCCGTTCCCCGGGAATCCTTCCTTTTCCTCGAAAACAAGCTCATGACACCTGCCTGAAAACCGGCCCCAAATGCGGGCCTCATGCGGCCACCCGGCTGTTCCCCGGCTTGAGGACACGTCCTTGAAAACGCGCCTTGCGCCGTTTCTCCGGGAGTTGGGAGAAAAAGCTATGAAAAAGATATGGAATGCGCCCGATGCAGGATCCGCGTCCAGGAACGTTCTCCAGGAGCCCGCACCCGATGGGCCATGCAAGGCCGTCGTCCCCTACGGGACCGGCCTTTTCAGGTCCATGCGGCGAATCTGCCCGGGCTCGGGCGCCTTCATGCCGAGGCGCTCGGCGTTGATGCGCAGCTCGTAGGGCGAGAGCAGCCGCTCGCGCTCCACCTCGAGCTTGCCGTGCAGGGACTGCTTGTCGCGCAGCTTCGCCCGTTCGAGATTGATGAAATAGTTTGCGTCCATGCGCTCGATGCTCACCCACACAAGCGTCAGGCTCAGCACGATGGCAAGGAGGATGTTCACGGACAGAAGAAAGTACCAGCTTCGCCCGTGCAGAAAGCGCGCGCCGGACATGCGGGCAAGTGTCTGCCCCCTGCCCGCGGACACGCTTTCCCTGCCGTCCGACATGCCGAAGGAGGCGTTTTTGGCGGCAAGCGCAGCGGAGGTTTCCTTGTCCAGTGTCGGCCTGCTCCCGGGGGCGCCGGCCTCGTTGGCCCTGCCGTGGGACGCGTCCAGGGACTGGTCCCTGGACATGCCTGCGGACATGCCGGAAGACATGCCGTGAGACGTGCCCTGCGAGGCAGCCGGACTGGCCGCCTGCCCGCCTTCCGGCGCGTTGTCCGGCGCATTGTCATGGGGGGACATGCCCCCCTCGCCCTTGGCTCCCCCGGACCCGTCCGTGGTCGCGGACGGATCCGGGGTCTCGCTCGTCAACTCTTTTTCTTCTCCGTGCCCGGGAGTGGAAAAAGGTTGTTCTTCGGGCCTTGACTGCTCGAAGTCCATGGGGGTGGGCTCCTGCCATGTCCCGTTTCGGGGATTGGCGTTCATGCTGCCCTTCCTTTGAAGCCTCGTCCCTTCTTTCGTCTTTCCTGCCCCGAAATGCTCGGGGCCCGGTCATGAAAAGAACGGCCAAAGGGAAAATCACGGCAAGCAAGTCCGCGAACGAGGTTTTGAAAGACGCTCCCCAAACGGGGGCAAGAACGTTTCGCTCCTCACAAAACGGAACCTGGAATACAGGGTTTGAACGGTATTGAACTGGGATTTGACTGTATTTTTCAGGGCTTTTGCGCCCGTCGGGAGGCTTTTGCCTTCCGGTTTTGCCCTGTCCGCCCTGGTCGGGGGCTTTCGGGGCGTTTGGCGACAGCGGGGACTGGAACGTTGATCGTGCCCGAAAAGTGCGTTGACTGGCCGAATGCTGCTTCGTGAACCGACCGGGCCGACCGGATTGACTGGACCGACTGGCTGGACTGGTTGGATTGGTTGGATTGGTTGGATTGGTTGGATTGGTTGGACTGGCTGGACTGGTTTGGACTGGCTGGACTGTCGAATGTCCTGTCGAAGGGAAAATTTCAGAGTTTCTCGCAGGCACGGAGCTTTGCCGAGCTGGCCCTGGGATTGCGCCGCAGCTCCCCGCCGGATGCCGTGACGGGCTTCTTCAGGAGGATGCGGACCTCGGGCACATGACCGCAGGTGCACGTCTGCGCGTGCGGGGGACACAGGCAGCCGGAGGCCCAGCGTTTCATGGTCCGCTTGACCAGGCGATCCTCGAGACTGTGGAAGGTGATGACGCAAAGCCTTCCGCCAGGGCGCAGGCAGCCCAATATCCCGTTCAGGAAGGCCTCGAGCTCGCCAAGCTCGTCGTTGACGGACATGCGCAGGGCCTGAAAGGTCCTGGTCGCGGGATGGTGCCTCGACTTGGCCCGCATGGAGGCCGGATAGGCATGGGCAACGATGTCCGCGAGCCTGCACGTGGTCGTTATGGGCTCCTTCGCGCGCGCCTCGACGATGGCGCTTGCGATGCGCCCGGCCATGGGGTCCTCGCCAAGCGTGGCTATCAGCTCGCGAAGCTCGTCCCGGGACAGGGAGTTTGCGAGATCCGCGGCCGTGCGTCCCGCGCCGCCTGCCTGGTCCATGCGCATGTCCAGGGGACCGTCGGCATGGACGCTGAAGCCGCGGCGGGCCTCGTCGAGCTGCATGGAGGAGACGCCAATGTCGATGAGCGCTCCGTCGAGAACCTTGAGGCCGGCCTTTTCGAGAACGCGGGCAAAGTCCGAGAAGCGCCCGTGATGGCCGCTGAAGCGGTCTCCGAAGGGAGAGAGGCGCATCCTTGCGAGCCCGAGTGCTTCCTCGTCCCGGTCGAGACCCGTGACATGGGCATTTTTGTGCCTTGCCAGCAAAGCCTCGGTATGCCCTCCAAGCCCCAGGGTGGCATCCAGGATGCGCACGGGGGCATGGGTGGCAAAAAGTGGATCAAGGACTTCGAGAACGGGATCGAGCAGGACCGGGATGTGGCGTTCCCCGCCCGGGCGGTGTTCCCTGGCCTTCCCCTCGGCGTCTTCGGGCTGCACCGCTGCCTGCCCTCTCGATGGACCGTCTGAAGGACTGTTCAAAAGAGCCTCTGCGGTCCCGTCTGTCTCGCTGGTGTAAGCGCCTGCCATCACAGTCCCAGGGAGATGCCCTTCTCGGCCAGCTCGGCCGAGACGTCGGTGGTGTCGATGGCGTTGAAGCGGTCGAGATCCCAGATCT
>CAZWOT010000200.1:0-4670 GCA_964635595.1 uncultured Desulfovibrio sp. | reverse complement strand
ATGGCAAGGGAAGACTGGCGGTAGGACTTGTCGTCAAGCTTGATCATGGTGTTGATGCCGACGACCTCCCCCTGCTCGTTGACAAGCGGGCCTCCGCTGTTGCCCTGGGAGACGGTGGCCGTGTGCACGATGACCGGGGGCGTCTTCTCGAGCACCACGCTCACCGAGCCTTCGGTGTAGACGACTTCCGGGGCGGCCTCGGCGTTGCCGCCCAGAAGGCCCATGAATTTCGGGTCGTCGCCCGTGACTGCGGCCGGGAAGCCCCAGGCGCTCACCTTCTCCATTCGCTGGACCGTGTTCTTCTGCAGCTGGAGGGGCTTCACGGGAATGGACTCGTAGGTGCGCAGCACCGCGAAATCGAGCCCGTTGTCGCGGGTGCGCAGGAGGATCTTCGCCGAGCGCACGCTGCCCACGAACTTGTTGATGTAGACGGCTTCCTGGGCGCTTCCCACCACATGGGCATTGGTCATGATGGTGTCGGGCGCGATGAAGAAGCCCGTGCCCATGGACACGCCCTTGCCCTGGGGCGCCAGGATGAGCACCGTGTTCTGCTCGAGAAGCTCGGCGATGTTGGCGGGCTCCCTGGCCTCGAGCTTGCGTTCTGCCTTCTCCGCCGGGGCCTGCTTCACGTCCTCGTTCCCCGCACCCTGGGCATCTTGCGCGGGCGCGGGCTGTCCGGCTGCTCCGCCCATGCCCTGCGAAGGCGTGTCGGAAGGACTGTCGGAGGGCATGCCGGAAGGCGCGCCCGTTCCCCGGGCATCATTTGGCAGGACCGGCAGGCTTCTGCCCCGGGGCGGCCTGATGCCGGCAATGGCCGGCGGAATGTCGCACGGGTCGAGCTCGAGCAGGGCGCGCAGCTGGTTCAAATAGGCCTCGTACTCGTCGTTCTGTCGCTTGAGCTCCGCCTCTTCCTGGTCGTGGCGGGACTTCACGAGCTGCCCGGCCGTGTATTTCTGCCAGGCAAGCCAGCCGATGGTCGCGGCGAGGGCCAGAAGAAGGAGGAGGGCAACCCGGAACGGGGTGCTCCTGTACCAGGGCGTGGCCGCGCCGGTTTGGGCACCGCCCGGCTCTTCGCGGGTGCCGGCATCTGCGCCGGCACCCGCTCCCCCGCCCTGAACGCCAGGCGCGCCAAGCGGCGGCGCGTCCAGAGGGGATGCGGAAGTGCCCTGCTGCTGTCCGGGATCGGGAACGGCATTTTGTCCCGTGTCCTGTCCTGTGTTCTGTCCGGCGTCCTGGTTGTCCTGGTCTGCCATGCGTCACTCCGGGCTCTTTGCCTCGCCCCGTTCCCGAAACGGTCGGGAGACTCTGGGCAGGCGCTCTTTTGTTCGGGACACCGTCCGGACATCCCGTTTTCTTTCTTGTGTGCTGTCGGCCGTGCGAACCGGCACAAGCTCCCGGAGCGCTGCGCCTTTCGCGCGTCCCTCGTGCCGGGAGCCTGAGGAAAAATTTGTCGCCCGGGGCAAGGCCCCTGGGCCTTGGCGCCCGCTGGACGGAAAAAAGTTCCGTCGGTGCCTGGCGGTCAAAAAAGAGCTATTTCCAGTTGGCCACGGCCAGGGCCGCGCTCTGTTCTCCTGCCTCGGCCCTTGTCAGCAGATAGTTGAAAAGGGCGTTGGAGGAGAGGAAGGCGTGCATGAGGCCGCCCGCCTCGGCGCGCCTGTACCAGTCGCGCGCCTGCAGGGGATTTTCGTCGATGCTCCCCCTGGGAAGTGTGCACAGGGGATCGTAGTACTGGCCGACGAGGAACATGGCTTCCACGTTGCCCTTGTCGGCCGCGTCCTTCAGCAGCATGAAGGCCGTATCCGTTTCCTGGTCGCTCGCGCCCACGTAGCGCGCCTTCTTGGCCAGGACGACGTTCATGGCGGGCGTCGGGACGCCGTTTTGCATGTAGTCGTGCACGGTGGTGAGGTACTCGATCTCGTCCAGCACCGCGTCCCCGTCGTGCAGGGAATGTTTGCCGTGAAGGTTCTCGATGCTCTCCGTCGAGAAGAAGGGCTGGTTCGAGAGGGAGTTGACGAGGTGCTCGCCCGGACTGGCGAAGCTGCCGACGGAAGAGCGGGGCTCCGTCCGCAGGAACGACGGCACCTGGGACTCCTGGGGCGATTCGTCGCTTGTCGCCACCGGCGCGGCGTCATGGGTGTCCTTGCTGCTCCCGGCGTGGAGGGCGGACTCGACAGACTTGCTGTTGAGGGTCGTGGTCACGCTGAGCGGTGCCGGTTCCACCTCGAAAAACTGGTGCTGTTTGACCAGGCTTGCCACAAGACCCACGCAGAGAAGGATGGCGGCAGCGCCGCTTCCCGCGAGAACCCAGTCGACATGGGGCCCTGATGCCCCTGATGCCCCGGATGCCCGGGTGCGGGGCGCCTTCCTTTTTGCCGACTCGTCGGGAGCGATCCCGATCCTGGCCTCTTCCTCCGCTTTCGCGGCCGCCTGGTTCACGGCATAGGCCTCGAGAGCCGCCTTGCCCTGCAGGGAGCGGATCACCTGCCGCTCGACCACGAGGGGGAAGGACTTGCTTGAGTTGACAGTCATCCGATAGGTGGTGTCCTCGTCGAGCTCGTAGAGGATGTCCCGCCCGATGGCGATGGAGAGCACGCCGTCCTTCTGCTCGAAGTCGTCCGCCCTCAGCTCGTTCTTGCCCGTGCGCCACACGGCGTCCGGGCCGAGAAACTTGCCGTCCGTGAACCTTTGCAGGGTATAGAAGACGGGTTCCTGGAAGACGTCCGCGTCGGCGACGACGATGGTGCCGCAGTCGCGGCCCTTGCGCCGGTCAAGCCTGATGGTTGCCTGCATGAGGTCTCCTCGATTCCGGTCCCGTTCCCCGAGGCGGCCTGATCATAAGGTCGACACCATGGGGGATGTGCCCGCGCTGGTCCATGAGAGGGCCGGATTGAGGCTCGAAAACGAGCGTCCAAAAGGGTTGTGGGGTGAGAGGGGACGCGCGCGGCTGCCGGGGACAAAACCCCGGGCACGGGCCAGAGTATAGGGCTTTTTCAAGCCCATTCCAAGAGAAAAAAGACGTCTTGTTCCAAGAGGTTGGGTCCAATGGACGGGCCTTTTGGCCCTGGAACGGGCCTGTTTTGCGAAGGATGTCTGAAGTTCTTCCTGCCGTGCGGCATCCTTGATGATCATGCCGTCATGCCCCCATGCCGCGCATGTGGGGCTCGTTGACAAGCAGGGCCCCGCAAGCGTAGAGGTAAGACCTCGACTGAGGCCGGCGGAATTGCCGTGTTTTCCAAAAGTTGCATCATCTGCAAAAAACGCGTTCAGTGGCTGCGGTCCCGTCTGGCAAGGCGCTTTTGGCAAGCGGGACTCTTGCCGAACAAGACCGCCAGTCGGCAGGGCCCAAAAACAACATTTTGCAACCTCAACAGGCATTTCACGAAATGCCTTCACAAGGAGAAGCGATGCGCAAATCTCTTCCGACTTTCGTTGTGATCCTTGTTCTTGCCCTCATGCTTTCCGGCTGTATTGGCAGCTTCGGCAGCGGAAAGGCCTATACGCCCGAGAGTGTAAGCGAGAACCTCAGGCCCGGCGTGACGACCAAGGAGCAGGTCCGCGAAAAGTACGGCGAGCCCACAACCATCAAGACCTCGAAGAAGGGCGACACCTGGATCTACGTGGACGAACCCAGCGAAAATGAGAAGACTGCTGGCGGGCTTGTTGGCGCCCTGGGCCCGACGGCCGTGGACGCCGGCTCGAACAAGGTCAACAAGGAAGTGTCCAAGTCCAGCGGCTCCGTGGCCGGCGCGGCTGCCGGAACAGGGACAAGCATGGCCGGCGACGCGGCCACTGACGCGGTCGTCGAGCACACCAGCAGGGACAAGACCACGCTCACCATCAATTTCGACAAGAAAGGGACCGTGTCGACCTACGACATCAAGTAGGACGGCAACAGGCCCCCCGGAAGGCGCAGGGCCGAGAATTCTCGGCCCTGCAAGCGGCATGAAAAGCCGGCCTCCCGCCTGGCAGGGTCCCTCGGACCGCAAACGGGCTCCCTTCGGGGGCCTTTTTGTTGCCCGTCCTCGGGGCTCTTTGCACATGCCCCCAACAAACGCCAAAAGCCGCCCTGCGAAAAGCGAAGCGGCCTTTGTCGCCCGGGAACGGCATTCCCGGGGCAGAGAAAGTTTGGGAAATGTGTATCCGTTCAGGGGGTGGCCGGAGCCAGCTCCCGTAGACCAGATTCAAGTGCAACCCCTTGTGGCGGTGGGCATTTCCCGCTGGCTCAAGCATGCGCTGCACGCCCCCTCTTGCCTTCGCGGCTTCAGCTTTACAAGGCCAAGCCTACGGCGCTCCGCAGTTCCCCTGCTCCGCGGCCTCGTAAAGCTTTGCGCGCTTCGTCCTGGGGAGCTACAGCGCAAGCTTGAGCCTCTCTACGCGAAAAGAAAATTGATGGAAAGTGGCTCTGGGCCCCCCTGCCACGATTGCGCTTGATTCTGGAATTCGCGGCCAATTTTGGTTCTTGCAAGACTTTTACGGGATCCCTGATTTCGGGATTTGGGATTTGGGAGGGTACAGTCAGCGAGTGAAGAGGACACGCTTTTCGTCTGCCCTGCCCTTATGCATCCGGCACTTCGTCATGTCGGCAATACCTGGTATTGTTCGGACGTGGCCTGAGCGTATCACCTGCTTCCGGAAGAACGAGAGACAGTGTGAGCCTCCCCGGGGAGAAA
>CAZWOT010000199.1:0-4673 GCA_964635595.1 uncultured Desulfovibrio sp. | reverse complement strand
AAAGGCCAGCTTTCGAAACGCCAGCTTTCGAAACGCCTCAATATCGTCCGGTATCAGTGCGCCCTCAAGGCCCAGACGCCCCTGGGTGGCTTGAAACTCGTCCAGGGAGACGGCCGCGACAATCTTTTCGAAATCGAGGGCTGCGAGCACCTTCTTCGTGAACGGACGTTTTGCGTCCGCGAAGGTGGCCGCCTTGAGAAACTTTGAGACGGTTGGGGAGTTCAGGTACAGCATGGCAAGCAGGGCCTGCCGAAAGCTTGCGAAGGGGATGAAATAACAGGTGTCGTCCGTCATGGCGGGCTTTCCCTTGTCCGGGCAGAGCACCGAGAAGAAGGGCTCCCTGGCAAGGCCGCCGATGCCGACCTTCCAGGGCGCAAAGGAGTATTCGCCCACGCCGAAGAGGGCAAAGGGCGGCGCCTTGCGCCAGATGGCGCTCCTTCGTGCAGCAATCTTGTCCTCGTGCCGCTTCAGGTAGGCCCAGGTCTTCGGAAGTTCGCGCTTGATGAAGGACGTGTCCTCCATTGCCTTTTTCTGCGTCACCAGCACGTGCTTTGTATGGCGGTCGAGGACGGGGAATTTGAACATGCTGCCCTTCACGAGGGGATGCACCAGCTCCCGCTCGATGTCGACCCTCTCGCCAAGGCCGTTGACCAGGCGCCCGTCGATCTCCTCGAGCTCCATGACCCTGGCGCAGTCGTGCTTGATGCCCTGACGCCAGACAAGGGCGCACGTGCCGCCAAGTTCCGGGACTTCCGCATCCTTCGGGACAAGCCTGTCCCCCTCGAGGACAAGAACGCGTTCGGCCGCATCGGGACACTCGAGGTCGAGGGTGCGGGCTTCCCTTTTGCCCGTGCCGTGCGGAGCAAGACGCGTCAGAAGCAGGCAGGCCCCGGCAGCCACGCCGAAGACCTTCCTCGCGTCGAAGCCGAGCATGTCGAAGAACTCGAAGGCGAGATTTTCCCTTGCCATTTCCCGAAACACCCTGCGGGCAACCGAGGTCTTGCAGAGCATGGCAAGGGTGGCGTTCGTGCCCCGAAACTGCCTGAGCAGGCGCAGGACGATGTACTCGCAGATGTCGAAGTTGCTCTCGCCCGTGACGGCCTCGATGCTGCGCAGGCCCCGGGTGTTGCATTTTTTGGGCACGTTGCTCGAGCCAAGACGCGAGAGGTCGGCATTGGTCGCCCAGGGCGGATTGCCAAGGATCAGCAGGTCTTCTCCAGGAATGTCGTCCAGGGGTGTCTCGAAGATGTCGGCGTTGAGGATGATGAGCCTTTGGTCGTTCACCCTTGCCGCGCACAGCTTGCAGTAGGCCGGGTTCAGCTCGATCCCCACGTAGCGCTCGGCATCGAAAAGCAGGGCGCTGCGCAGCAAGTTCCCGATGCCGCACGTGGGCTCGAGCACCGTTTTCGGGCGAATGCCGCGCTTGTCATGAAGATGCCGGCAGATGCGGTCGGCAAAGGAAGGCGGCGTCTGGTAGTCGCCATATTCCCTGACAGCCCTTGCGTCATTTTCCCCTGTCTTCATGTCTTGTCCCCGTTCTTGTGCTGCGAGAGGCCATGCCCCTCCGTTGCAGGCTCCCTTGTCCCGGGGGCCCAGGGCGCTTTTCCCGCTGTTGCGCCCTCCTGTCAACGGGGAACCTTGCAGCGGGGCACCATGCAGCGCACTCAATGCTCTCAACGCTCTCCAGGTGGTTTCGGGGGCATCCGAACGCCCCTGGACCGGCCCGAAAGGCGCCCCCAGGCAAGGAACAGGGCGCCAAAAACGAAGGCCCCGCCGCGAGCGTCGAACACTCGCGGCGGGGCCAAAGTTTTGATCGGGAAGTCGGCTATGCAGCCATGTCAGACGGCCATGTCAGGCAGTCATGTCATGCAGCCATGCTACGCGGCTATGGCGGCAATCCTCGAGGAGACGTACTCGCAGAAGAGCTCCTCCTCGTACTGGGCCGAGGACGAATCGAGCGAGCGCTGATAGCCCGTCTCGAAGCCGGCCTCGCGGGCGGCCCGCAGGATCTCCTCGCGGTCCTGGGGACCGTAGAGGTAGTTCCAGAGCTCGTGGGCAAGCTCGTGGGCGATGACGAGCTTCAAGGCCATGTCGAACTCGTGCCCCTCCTCGAGCCGGACGCTGCTCAAGTTCCCGAACTCGACGTTCAGGAAGATGGTGCCCGTCCAGGTCCAGCAGCCGCAGAACTCCTCGGGAGGCGTGTCCACGGAATCGCCGCTGCTGTTTTTCGGGGTGTCGGTGAGCTTGTACTCCATGTAGGAGACGTCGATGCCCCGGGATATATATTGTTCGACCACGGCCTGCCAGAGGGGGTCGACTATTTCATGCGTGAGAATGGGTTTCATTTCGTGTATCCTTTGCCGCAACAATACGGACATTGTATCGGAAAAGACGTGCTGCCTTCCCCGCAATTGATTGGAAAGGCGTGCCCAACATGAAAACATGCACAGACACGTCAAAACATTGGTACTGATGGCCCCCATAGTTGTCAAGCATTCCGAAGAAAAAGCAGTGAAAAAAGTTCATATATCGTGGATTTTTGCCTGCAGAGCTGTTTTGAGCCTTCATTGTTCAACCAAACAACAACCCGGGATGGCCTTGAGAGAAGAAAAACGACGTCCCGCGAGGGGTTGCACCGTCGCTTTTGACCCCTTCGCCGCGCCCTGAAACGAAGCTTCTTCAAGGGCAAAAAGAGGACTGGCCGGCGCGGGCATGCGGGGCCTTGCCGGGGCAGGATTTGCCCTGTCCGCTTTTCGCGCGCCCAGCAGGCGAAGGCTGGAGGAATGGAAGAATGGAAGCATGGAAGGCTGGCTCCGGTTTGCCGAGGACGGACTTTCGGACTACCATGCCGGCATGAACGTTGCGGCCCTTCCTGGCCGCGCTGCACGCAGCCCTGGCCTTGCTTGCAGCAGTCCTTGGCCAAACACCTTTTGCCTATTTAAAGGATCATGCCCGACTTTCCGCAAAACGCTTCCGACGCCACATCCTCGTCCGCTTTTGAAATGGAGCCGGTGGTGCTCGTGGACTGCCTTTTTCAGGTCAGCCACGACATACGTAGCCTGCCGCCCTTCCACGGGGCGCGCTGGAACGCCTGGATACGCTTTGGCTGCGAGCGGGCGCACCTGAGGGCCGAGGATCTCGTCCGCGCCATCTTTCCCTTCAGAAGCGGACAGGAGCACCTCAAGAAGGGCGAAATCGTCGCTCTGCGGCTGGCCATTGATGCGGCCAGCCTCGACCTTTTGCCAGGGCTCGTTGTCGGCATGCGCAATACCGGTGCGGAAGGCAAGTTTTGTCCCCAGAACCTGGAGTTCGTCGGCCTTGTGGACCCCATCCGGAGAAAACCCCTGGCGGACGGAGCACCCGTTGAAAAGGTGCTTGGCGTCGTGCGCAGGGACGACTTCGCCATGGAAATCGCCCTTTGCCAAAAGTGCACGCGCCTGCGCCTCGACTTTCTCTCCCCGCTCCGCCTGACCCTGCCCGCAGGACAGAAGAACGTCCACATGAGTGCAAGGGAGCGCCTGTGCGACGCGGAATGGTTCGCGTCCTTTCCGGGCGCCCTTGGGCACCTGCTGGGGAAGGTCCGTTTTCTGCCGACGCAGGCCCCTGCATCCGGGGCGCACATCGTGGAGAGCGGCCTTCGCTGGCAGGAGGTGCGCTACAACGCCGAGCGCTGCGTTGCCGTGGGCGGCATCCTGGGCACGCTCCGCATCGAGGGCGAGCTGGACGAGGACAGTGCGGCGAGACTGGTTCTCGGGCAGTATTTCGGGGCGGGCAAGAGCGGCAGGTTTGGCCTTGGCTTTTGGCGCATCCGGGAACTTGAAGCGGTGCGCACGCTTGCCCTGCCAGGCGTTCAAAATGAATTCTCCATGTTCTCCTGAACTTTTCAAAAGCGCCTTGAGTCATCAAAAGGGGGTCGGACGCGAGAGGACGTGACCCTTCATGCGTGAAGGATGTCCCGCGCCGTCCAGGCTCGCAGGATCAGGAGAAGGGCCTGCACTGCGCAGATGTGGCGGTGCCTGTTTCGCATCCCCTCCGTGCCTGGATGCCAGGCGCAGGCGTGCAGGACCCACGCAGGCGCGAGCAACTGCCCTCCAAACCAGGAGGGAGGAGTCGGACAGGGGGCAACGGCGACATGTCGGGCACACTTGGGGCCCGACACAGGGAGGCAGTCCCATGTTGCCTGGCCCGTTTGGGACCAGCCAGGCCAGGGCGTTGCCTGAATAAGGGCACTGCATCAGGACCGTGGCCAGGCTCGCCGGACGTTCGCACAACACTGTGCGCCCCATCGTGCGGGGCACGCCGCGCAAGCACGATTTGGGGAAGCCTGGTTGCCGTCGACATCGCCCACAAGGGCCAATGAAGCGGGTTTCGGTTCGGGAAGGAACCCGGTTCGGCCGTCCTTTCCCGTGTCCCCTGAACGCACCTGGGGACCGAATGGACGTTTTTCGCAAGTCATTGGAATTGCTGCAAAAACAAGAAAACTTGTTCAGAAGTCGGTTCAGTAAATGATTTCGGGCACTTGCGCACTGAAATTGGCGCTGTTTGGCAGGTGAGTGCATGATCTGGCCCCATTTTGCTGAAGTGCGTTCAGAAGTCGTCTTTAACCTGTTGACACAACTATGTTTTTCAAGGTAGCACTTGCAGAGACCCCAGAGCTCGGGGGTGTTACGACC
>CAZWOT010000198.1:0-4686 GCA_964635595.1 uncultured Desulfovibrio sp. | reverse complement strand
CAGGTTCATGTGCCTCAAAATGGGCGCTGGCTACCGCCACCCCCTGAACGGATACGCTCAGTCGAAGCGAGCATTTGGGCAACCAACTCTTCCCCTAGTATTGATCGGGTAGGAGGGGCGATTTCTCGCCTGTCAAGCGAGTATATCGACCTTGGCGATGCCGATACTTGCGGGGTGGTCATTATGACCATAGCCCAGCATCCAAGAAGGTGTGTAATTACGATACGGCAGGTGAATCGATACGCTCCTGCAGGCGGCAGAAAGGCTCGAGGCCAGCAAAGGCATGAACATCTCGAGGGCAGACGTCACTCAGAACACCCTTCCAGAGCCCCTTCAAGGCTGCCCTTCCGGCGCCCTTCCCTCCATTCTTCTGCCCCGATGGAAGGCTGAAGACGGGCACCCTCCCCTCGTCCGCACAAATGCGCCTTGCGCCCTTCTTGCCCACGACGGCGAGAATGGCCTGAAGGGCGCCTTCGCAAAGCTCGAGGACACGTTCGTGTCACGTTCGGTCCGGAGGCGATCGTGCGCGTGCCTATAGACGATCTCTTCCTCAATCTCGACCTCGACACGCCCGAGGACCTTGCGTGGGCACAAAACCTGATTCATGCAGGGCCTTGATCTCCCCCTGGAATGGACATCAGAAAGGGAACAGCCCGCCGGCAGCTCCCGCAGGCAGCTCCATCTTTTCCGTGCCGTCGACCTTCACCCCGAGAAAACCAGGAGTGAACGCGTTTTCCATGCCGATTGAGGAGAATCCCTGGTTGTGTCTTTTTTGAACACCGTAAATGGCCTGCACGCAAAACCCCATGCCACAGCAAATCCTTGACATCACAGAATATTTTCTTCGACCTTGAACAAAATTTCACGTTATTCCAATGAGTTGCGGAAAAACGTATTGTGCCGCTCTTCTGTCAACAAAGTGCACAGCTTCGCACATGCAATTTGCCGTTGCAGAACCAGGGCTTTTGCCCAGGCGCAATTGCCCAAAATCCCGGCATTTGCTCCCTGCCGACCAGAGCCAAGATACGTTGGCACGCTTTGTGCAATTCCCATTCCGGAAACGGCCACGAAGCTTTCGGTGAAGCTTTGCCGCGCATGAAGAAGCCCCCCACCCACTCCGGTTCCCAAAGGCGCGGAAGACGCCCGCACATCGTTCACGCGCATTCCTTGACCGAACGTCTTTGAAAAAAAGATGGAGGACACGCGCAAACCCTTGGAAGGACGCTTCACATGATGACCAAAAAACTCCTGACGCTGGCGGCTGCCGGCCTCCTCTCCGCGGGACTCGTTCTCGGTCCCTGCGCGAGCGCGGCTGACGCGGCACCCACCCCTCCTCCCCCGAACCCGGTCGAGCACAAGGCACCGCCTCCGAAAAAGGACATGAAGAAGACACCGCCGCCAAAAAAGGACATGAAGAAGCACGGCGGCCCGGTCAAGAAAAGCCCGCCCCCGCCGCCCAAGAACGGCAAGAAGACCCCGCCTCCGCCGAAGAAGTAGGATAATGGCAGGGCGCCCGACCCACCGAAGGACACATTCCCGCATCAAAACAACATCCACTTTCCTTCCCTGCTCTTGTCGTCAGTGACAGGGACGGGGCGCGAAGACTCCAGACTCCCCGTGCCCCGCAAAAAGCCCGCCCGAAGCCCCAAGGGGCGGGCAAAAAAGCTGATCCAAACCGTCCCGCTGCCGCCCGCAATCTTTCAAGAATCGTCGGCACGGACAAAATATCCAAACCACCACGTGTTTCAGGCGCCGAAAAGGACGCCCCCAAGGACCCCACAAGGAAATCCCAATGACCTTCAACAAGAAACTTCTCTTCGTGCCCGTTCTCGCCGCCGGGCTTGTCTGCGGCGCCACCGCCGCAGATGCCTGGCACGGCGGCCCCGACCGCCCCGACTGCGGCCTCTACCGTAGCCCGGACTACGGTCCCGGCTACGGCCCCCAAACTGGTCCCCACCACTACGGTCCCGGTCCCCGTCACGGCTGGCGTCACGGCCCCCGTCACGGCGGCTGGCATCGCGGCTGGAACGACTACCGCTGGCAGGATCGCGAGGACTTCGACGGCGACCGCGAGGAAATGCGCGGCGACGTTCCCCCGCCTCCCCGCAAGGACAAGCCCGTGAAGGAGTTCACTCCCGAGCAGCAGGCCAAATATGACGCCATCGTCGACGACTTCAACAGGAAGGCCCAGCCCCTGCGCGACAAGCTCTTCGTGAAGCGTCAGGAACTGCGCGCCCTCGAATCCTATGCCGAGCCCGACGTGAACCAGGTCTCGAAGACCGCCGAGGAAGTGGTGAAGCTGCGCGGCGAGCTGCGCGTCCTGCGCGACAAGCTCCTCGACGACCTGAGAAAGGCCGAGCTGCACCCGTAGGCCCAACGACCAACAACCGCCTTCCCCTTGGGAACAGGGCGTTTATCCTGAAGGGAGATCGAACGATCTCCCTTTTTCGTTGTCTGCCGTCTTGTACTGCTCTGGCCCTGCCCCGTCATGGGCGGGCACGGGTTTCGAGGGGCACAGGTCCCTTGCCAAGGACGTGGGCATAGTTGACGGGATCGGTGTCGCCCTCGGTGTTTATGAGCAGAACGCGCGAGGAGGCATCCAGGCCAAGCCGTTTTGCCGTCTCCCCGTCCTCCAGCATGAGGCCTGCCAGAGCGCCCAGGGTGCTGGCCCCGGACTCGCCGGAGACGATTTTCGGGTCGCGGCTCACGGGATGTCCGTACAGGCGCATGCCAAGCTCGGCCGCGTCGTCCTCGCAAACAAGGAAGGCGCGGCCCCTTCTTTTCAGGATGCCCATGGCGAGCGTCGAGGGGCAGCCGCAGCAAAGCCCGGCCATGATGCTGTCCATGAGCCCATCCACGGCATGAAGCCTGCCGTCGTCGGCCCGCATGGTGCGGTAGAGGCAGTCGGCCTTCTGCGGCTCCACAAGAATGGTGGTCAGGTTCCACCGCCTCGAGAGGCACGAAGCCATGGCGGCCGCAAAGCTGCCGACGCCCGCCTGCAGGAAGACGTGGGTCGGACAGACGTCCCCCATCTGGCCGAAGATCTCGTGGGCGATGGTGAGATAGCCCTGCATGACGCGCAGGGGGACGGCCTCGTAGCCGGCAAAGGCCGTGTCCTGCACAAGCACGCCGTTTGTCTGCCCGGCCTCGGCCCAGGCGGCCTGCACGCACTCGTCGTAGGTGAGGCTGGTCAAAACCGCTTCGCCGCCCTCGCAGAGGATGTTGTCGAGGCGGGCCCTGGCCGTCCCCTTTGGCAAAAGGACCTTCGCCTTCTGGCCAAAGAGCCGTGCGGCAAGGGCAAGGCCCCGGCCGTGGTTTCCGTCCGAGGCCGTGACAAAGGATATCCGGCCGTCCGCTTCCCTGCGCGCAAGGCGCATGAGCGAGGCAAAGTCCGGGGCCTCCTTGTCCGGGTTCATGCCGAAACGTTCGGCCAGGATGCAGGCCACGGCCCAGGTGGAGCCCAGGGCCTTGAAGGCATTGAGGCCCATGCGCCAGGACTCGTCCTTCACGTACAGCCCGCCAAGTCCGAGGATCTTTGCAAGTTCGGGCAGCCCGTACAGCGGCGTTTCCCGGTTGTGGGGAAGCCCTGCGTGATACGAGGCGCAGCGGGCCGCCATGGCCGGAGCAAGAGCCGCCTCGATCTCGGCCTCGGGCATCTCGGCAAAACCGGCCTTCGGGAAAGTCCCCTCCCGGCGCGGCCAGCCCGCATCGAACGAGGCAGGGTTGAAGAGGATCTTGAAGGGGGCGACAAGGGACATGAGCTTTTCCTCCCGAAATGCAGCCTGCCTTGGCCGCGCCCAGCACCCGACAAAAGCGGCCTTCCCTGGACAAGGGGCATGGAAGCCTTGGGCAGAGAGCGGATGCTGGCCAGGAGTGCCAGGCCAGGGGGACGACAGGATCGGTGGACGGCGAATTTCACGACACATGGCGGGGCGCCATGTATGAAAAGTTTTCAAGGCAATGGGCAATGGGGACGCGTCATGCCTATTTTTTAGACACAAGGAGACCCCTTTGCCTCACCTCTAATGCCCCGGACAGGGCTTTTGGGGCAAGCAGAATCCTGCAGGACGACGCAAATGGCGGGGTGGAAAAGTTTTGGCACGCTTTGTGCAACATTCATTGCGTGTGTGAGTAGCCCCTCAGAACAGCTCCCAATTTCTGAGGACGGCGAGGGAGGGCCAAAGCCCTCCCTCGCCCAAAAAAAGGAAACCAGGCCCGCTCGCCTGCCACTCGCCCGCCATCGGACTTTTCTCCCAAACGGAGGCCATCCCCCGACAAGCCATACAGCCAGTTTCTCGGAGCTGCCAAGGCCCAAACCTCCAAACCCCAGAAGACAGAGCAAGCTTCAGCAGTCCTTTCCCAGCCTTTTCTCCTTCATCGCTTTCTCCTCCCGACATTGAGCAGAGTGATTTGGAAATTTTTCTAGCCACGAAGGAGTGAGTATGTTACTGTGCCTCAATCCATGAAGAAGGAGTCTCTGTCCATGCCCAAAAAGCGTCGTATCTGCAATGACTTACAAAAAAGAAACCAGGACGCAAGACTGAAGAGGGAACGTGAGCTTGCAGCTATAGAGCAGATGTTGCAGGAAGGGGAGAAATGCTTGCAACCTGCCGAGAAGGAGTGCTCCATCTGGCGCATTGGGGCATTGCCAATCATGGGTGGGACATGGGACAGGTTTAACCTGAC
>CAZWOT010000197.1:0-4721 GCA_964635595.1 uncultured Desulfovibrio sp. | reverse complement strand
AACCCTGACGCATCAAACCCTGCCACATCAAACCCTGCCACATTGAACCTTTCCGCGCGCATGGACAGTCGACGCGCGGCCCTTTCCCCGTTTTCCCGAACACAGACTTTCCGGGGCATGCAGCCGACGTGAATTTCCGGTACGTCCTCATCATATCGGGCCTGCTCGTGGTCCTGTTCGTGACCCTCTATTCCTGGAACCGCAGGACCGGGGTTCTCGACGACGTGACCACCAACATCGGCCTCGAGGTGACGGGGGTGGTGCTCAATCCCGTGCGGCAGGCCCAGGACTTCCTGACCGGGCTTTGGGACAACTACATCGACCTCGTGCACGCGCGCGAGCAGAACCTCGAGCTCATCGAGAGGCTGCAGGAGCTGGAGGCGCAGATCCTCGCCCAGAGCGAGGACATGGCGGAACTGCGGCGTCTGCGGGAGCTTCTGAAGATGCCCCTGGACGTCGCGTGGCGCCCCCTTGGCGCGCGCATCCTGGCCGGACGCCTTGGCCCCAATTCCCAGATAGAGGCCTTCACGCTCAACCGCGGCTACACCTCGGGCGCAACCCCGGGCACGCCGGTGGTGACCAACCAGGGTCTTCTGGGTCGCGTCCTTCGCGCCGCACCCCACTCTTCCTCCGCCATTCTGCTCACGCATCCCACAAGCCGCATCGCGGTCTTCACCCAGAAAAGCCGCACCCCCGGCATCCTGACCGGCAACGGCCCCGGCCGCCCCATGGAGGTGCGCTACATGGACCGCTCGACCAGGGCCGAGCCCGGCGAGCTTCTGGTGACCTCGGGCCTCGACGGCAAGTACCCGAAGGGCATCCCTGCCGCGCGCATCCTCTCCATCGAGCCCTCCAACTACAACGAGTTCATGACCATCTATGCGGAGCCTCTGGCGGATCTGAACCACACCGAGGAGGTGCTCCTGCTCGAGCCCACGGGCGTGGTTCCGCCGCCCGAGCCCGAAAAAGAGGACGAGATTCTTGGCGGAGCGCCCCTGCCGGACTTTCTGAAGTCCAGGACGCAGGCCGCCGGGGGCGGGAGCAACTGACGCCATGCGCGTGGCCCGCAACATCCTCTGGTGGGTGGCCTTCCTTGTCCTCGGCATCGTGTGTCAACTTTACGTGCCGGGTCTCGACGCCCTTCTGACGGCCGTGCTCCTCGTCACCCAGGAACGCGACTACAAGACCATGGTCTGGCTTCTGCCCACGATTGTCCTCCTGCAGGAGGGCATGGGAAGCCTCCACTTCGGCTCGAGCGTCTTCACCATCCTCGCCGTCATCGCGCTCTACAAGCTGGCCAGCGCCATCCCGGTGGCGGCAAGGACCTTCTTCCACCTTCTGGTCATCCTCGGCTGCGGCTTTCTGCGCGGCTTTTTCGGCTGGTTTTTCGCCACCCTGCAGAACGCGCCCGTGGACATGGAGCTCATCGTCCACGACGGCCTTGTGGAGACTGTCTACGTGCTTGTTTCCTGGCCGGTGCTCACGGCCTTGAGAAGATTTGCGGTGCCCCATGACGAGAAGAAGGCCGAATCCTGACAAGGCAAGGCGCTGGAGCTTCGGTCTCGGGCTTCGCCGCCGCAGGCGCGACCAGCTGGCGAGAAACGCGGACGACGAGGCGCTCATCCGCATCACGCCGGAAAACAACGAGGCCTACCAGGCGCCCAGACGCGGCGTCATCCTCCTGGAAATGCTCATTCTCGCCTTCGTGGCGGTCTTCGTGTGGCGTTTCTGGACCCTGCAGGTCGAGCAGGGGGCCGAGTTCGCAAGGCAGGCCCAGAACAACCGCTGGCGGGCCGAGAAGGTCACGGCGCCGCGAGGCCGCATCTTCGACGTGGACGGCCGTGTGCTTGCCGACAACCGCACGACCTACGGCCTCTCGCTGGTGCGCGACGACGTGCAGGATCTCACCTCCACCCTGGCCCAGGTGAGCGTGTGGACGGGCCGCGATGTCGAGCGGGTGCGCGAGCGCTACCGCCAGCTCCAGTACAAGGTGAAGTCCTTCGAGCCGCTTCTGCTCGTCGAGGACATCGACTTCGATCTCACCGCCCGCATCGAGTCGGAGCTCTGGGCCTGGCCAGGGCTCGAGATAGTCATTCTCTCGCGGCGCAGCTACCCGGAAAAGGACTTGCTCGCCCACATCCTCGGCTACGTCGCCGAGGCCAACGAGAAGGAGCTCGAGAAGGACCCCGAGCTCGGCATGGGGGATCTGATCGGCAAGGCCGGCATCGAGCTCACCATGGACAAGCGCCTGCGCGGCAGAAAGGGCGTCTACGACATCGAGGTGGATGCCTCCGGACACATGGTGAGCCGCGAGCTCAAGGAGGAGCCGCGCACGGGCGTGGACCTGAAGCTCGCCCTCGACATGGACCTGCAGAAGGCCTGCTGGGACGCCCTTGGCGAACAGGCTGGCTCCGTCGTCGTCATGGAGCCGGAGACCGGAAAGCTGCGGGCCATGGTGACGGCGCCGGCCTACGACAACAACCTCTTTGCCCGCGGCATCTCCCACAAGGACTGGGACGAGCTGAGAAACTCGCCCCGCTTCCCCCTGCAAAACCGCACCATCCAGAGCGTCTATCCGCCGGGCTCGGTGTGGAAGCTCCTCATGGCCGCCTGCTTTCTCGAAAACGGCATCTCGCCCAACGAGCGGGTGAACTGCCCGGGCTACGCCAAGCTCGGCAACCAGACCTTCCGCTGCTGGCTGCATTCCGGCCACGGAAGCCAGAACCTGGAATCGGCCCTCATGAACTCGTGCGACGTGTATTTCTACATCATCGCCGAGAAGGTGGGCATCAACAAGATAGAAAAGTTCGCGCGGGCCTGCGGCTTCGGCGAGAAGACGGGCATCGATCTGCCCCACGAGAAATCCGGCCTCGTTCCCTCGCGCGACTGGAAGCAGAAGCGCCACAAGGAGGCCTGGACCAGGGGCGACACCTACAACACCTCCATCGGCCAGGGCTTCACGCTGACGACCCCCATCCAGATCGCCGTCTACGTTGGCGGGCTTTTGAACGGCGGCAAGATTTTGAAGCCCCTGCTCATCGACACCGACGAGCCCGAGGTCCAGCTGGAAATTCCGGCACGCCCCGAGACCCTCGATCGCGTGGTCTACGCCATGCAGCGCACGGCCTCGGCGGGCACGGCCCGCGTGGTGGGCAGAAAGGACGCCGTCATGGGCGGCAAGACCGGCACGGCCCAGGTGGTCAAGCTCGGCAAGGTCAAGCGCCCCAACTCCGAGCTCGCCTGGAAGGAGCGCGACCACGCCTGGATTGCGACCTGGGGGAAGAAAAACGGCAGGTCCTACGTGGTCGTGGTCATGGTCGAGCATGGCGGCGGCGGATCAAGCGTGGCGGGCCCGGTGGCAAAGAAGGTCTACGACTTCCTCTTCGCGGAGCCCGCAGCGCCCGGGACCGCCAGGGCCGAGGCGACCGCGCCCCCAAAGGCCAGGAAGACGGCACCCGCCGCTCCTGCCAACGCTTCCCGAAACCAGGCCGCGGCAAGAGCCGCAGACGAGCGAAACGGAGGGCAGGGATAGCCCATGGTCGAAATCCGATCCGTAAAGCACAAGCGCCAGCCGCTTCTGCGCCATCTCAACTGGGCGCTGCTCGTCTGCGCGCTTGCGCTTTTCTTCGTGGGCGAGACCAATCTCATCTCGGCTTCGGGCACGAGACTCGAGAGCGGCCTTTCCATGGCGAGCTTCTACCAGCGCCAGTTCGTGTGGGGCATCCTCGGGCTCATCTGCATGACCTGCACCATGTCCATCGACTACCACCGCCTGAGCCGCCTCACCTGGTATTTCTACGGACTCACCCTCGTCCTGCTCGTGCTCGTGCCCATCATGGGCACCACGGTCTACGGCGCAAAGCGCTGGCTCTCCTTCGGTCCCGTCAGTCTCCAGCCCTCGGAGCTCGCCAAGTTCGCGGTGCTGCTCGTGACGGCACGGCTCATGGCCAACGAGAACAATCCCCTTGGCTGGAAGACCTTCTTCAAGATTCTGCTGGCCGCGGCGCCGCTGGTCGCGCTCATCATCCGCCAGCCGGACCTCGGCACCACCCTGATGCTCCTCTTCATCATGGGCGGCATGGTGCTCTTCCACGGCCTCAAGGCCTCGGTCTTTCGCGTCTGCGCGCTCGCCCTCCCCTGCGCGGGGGCCTTCATGTGGTTTGTCGGCATGCACGACTACCAGCGCCAGCGCATCCTGACCTTCCTCAACCCCGGCGAGGATCCGCTCGGCTCCGGCTACCACATTCTCCAGTCGCGCATTGCCATCGGCTCGGGCCAGTTCTGGGGCAAGGGATTTGCCGAGGGCACCCAGTCGCAGCTGCGCTTTCTCCCCGAGCGCCACTCGGACTTCGCGGTGGCCGTGTTCGGCGAGGAATGGGGCTTCGTGGGGTGTCTGGTGCTTGTCATCCTCTTCGCCCTGTTCCTGCTCTCCATCCTCACCACCGTCATCCAGGCCCGCGACCGCTTCGGAAGCATGCTCTGCGTGGGCGTCTTCTTCTATTTCATTCTCGAAATCACGATCAACATGGGCATGGTCCTGGGCCTCATGCCCGTGGTGGGCATCCCGCTCCCCTTCATCAGCTACGGGGGCTCGGCCATGGTGGTCAACTTCATCTTCGTGGGCCTTGTGCTCAACATTTCCATGCGCCGCTACGCCCTGCGCATCTAGGAAGGGAACCTGAAGAACGACCGCAAAACCGGGCTTTTGAACAACAACAGTC
>CAZWOT010000196.1:1744-4725 GCA_964635595.1 uncultured Desulfovibrio sp. | reverse complement strand
CAAAGCATAATGTTGTTTCATAGCAAGTCCTAACGATTCTGGTGCAGAGCCACGACGCCCCGGCCGTGCTCAGCTTTCCTTGGTGTGCTTGTCACGCAAATCGCTGAAATGGCGACCACTCCCTCAAAAATCGATCCCGTAAGGAGCCGCGGAGAATCAACATAATGTTTTTTTTCTTGCTTAGACTGGCCTCAGCGGCCAATTTTGCCCCGGCAGAGCATAATGTTGTTTCCCAGCAATTCCTAACATTCTTGAAAGAGTCAAAATTTGAAGGGCATGACTTCTCCTCTGTGCATGTATGCGCGCAAAACCGGCTTGTGAGGCGGGTCTAGCGGGCCCCCTTGGGGAAGAGCACCACGCCTACGGTCTTCAGGATGATGGTGATGTCGAGCAGGATGGAGATGTTCTTGATGTAGTAGAGGTCGTACTCGAGCTTTCGCAGGCTGTCCTCCACGGAGGCGCCGTAGGGATAGCAGACCTGGGCCCAGCCGGTGAGGCCGGGCTTCACGGTATGGCGCAGGCTGTAGTACGGAATCTCCTTCTTGAGGTCTTCCACGAAGGTCCTGCGCTCCGGGCGCGGGCCGATGAAGCTCATGTCGCCCCTGATGATGTTCCAGATCTGCGGAAGCTCGTCGATGCGCACCTTGCGGATGATGCGCCCGACCCTGGTCACGCGGTCGTCGTGCTCCTTTGCCCACACGGCCCCGTCCTTCTCGGCGTCGGTGCGCATGGAGCGGAACTTGTAGACCGTGAACTCGCGCTCGAAGAGCCCCACGCGGTCCTGCTTGTAGATGACCGGACCCTTGGAGTCGAGGCGGATGGCCATGGCCGTCACCAGCATGATGGGGGCAGCCGGCACGAGCAGGATGAGGGAGAGCAGAAGGTCGATGGCGCGCTTGAGCCTGCGCAGGGAGCCCCTCGTGTTCAGATTGAAGCCCTCGTTCTGCAAAAGCCACTCCTCGGTTATCTGGGAAATGGGCATGCGCTTGACCACGTGTTCGTAGAAGCTGCGGATGTCCACCACCATGGCTCCGTGGAGCTTGGCCTCGAGGAGCGAGTGGGCGATGTCGTCGTCGATGGGTGCGTCCGGGAGAAGCAGTATCATGGTCGCGTCGTTGGCGCGTGCGGCCTCGAGTACCTGGAAGGGGGCGCCAAGGCACGGGCCCGCATCCGGGTCCATGTCCGGCTCGCCCACGTAGCCCATGATGCGGGCCTTGGGCAGGCCCTCGTTCAGAAGCTGGCGCACCTTGCCCGCGCGATCCACGCCCACGAGCAGGATGCGCAAGGGATGCGTGAAGTCGTCGGAATTGCGGTAGTAGATGTAGCGCCAGACAAGGCTCAAAACGAGGGAGATAAGGAAGAGCAGGCTTGTGGTGGCCCGGTCGAAGCGCCAGTGCTGGAAGGCGTAGGAGGCCGTGGCCGAGCTTATGATGCCAAGGACGCAGGCGGTCGACACGCGGCCGATGGTTTCCTTGAAGTCTTCGCTGCCCACGTTGTAGGCGTCAAGGATGTAGAAGAAGAGCAGGTAGAAGAAGATCGTGAACAGGCAGGCCCCGGTGTAGTCGCGGAAGATGTTGAGGCCGGGGGCGATGGTCAAGAGCTCGCAGGCAAAGAGCGCCAGAAGGATGCAGAGAAGATCCACGGCCTGCAGAAGGGCCCTGCGGTAGTTGCTGATCATGCTGGTCTTGGTCCGTTCGGGTTCCCTGAAATCCGGAGGAGATCAGGGTCGACAAAGGATGGGTCGGGGGAATGGCTGCCCCGCATGGGGGCTCAAGGAAATTCGATGTGCGGGCTTCAGGGCTGCTTTTCGGCGGATGGGGCGGGCACGTGCATGTCGTCGAGAATGCCGGCCGCAACCACGTTGGCGTCGAATTTTTCGAGCGCCATTTCGCGTCCCTTCGCCCCCATGGGGGCGAGGAGTTCGGGGCTGGCGCAAAGCCTTGCGAGCGCCCTCGCGAGCGCCTTCGGGTCCTTCGCCGGCACGAGCAGGCCGTTTTCGCCGTCCACGACCACTTCCCGGCAGCCGGGCACGTCGGTGACGACGCAGGGGCGGGCCATGCTCATCGCCTCCATGATCGATGTGGGCGTGCCCTCGCGCCAGGAGGCGAGCACGACGACATGGGCGTCCTTGACGAAGGAAGGCACGTCGTTGGTGGCGCCAAGGTACTCGACCACGCCCTCCCAGGAGGCAATTTCCGCGTCCGGGATGCTGCCAAGGCCCTGCTCGCGGGGGCCGAGCACGAAAAAGCGCGCGTCGGGAAAGCGATCGCGCACGAGACGGGCGGCCTCCACGTACTCGCGAAAGCCCTTGGCCTCGAGCAGGCGCCCGACGCTCAAGAAGACAAGGCCCCTGTCCACGGGCGGAAGGGGCATGGGCGCGAAGCGCTCGCAGTCGACGCCCGTTCCCCTCGCGAAGAGCACGCGGGCATCGTGTGCGAGAATCCCGCATTGACGGAAAAGGTCGGCGTCGTCCCTGTTCTGGAAGAAGACGCCCTCGACATTTTTGAGAGCCGCCCTGTAGAGGCGCACGCTCACCCTGTTCACGAGCTTCTTGAAAAGGGTATCCGCCTCGAACGCGTAGCCCAGGCCGGTGATGGTCGCGTATATGTGCGGAATGCCGACCTTTTTTGCGGCAAGACAGCCGTAGATGACGGGCTTGATGGTGCTTGCGAAGAGCAGATCGACGCGGCCTTGCCGAAAGATGCGCTCAAGCTCCCGCAAGGTGCGAAAATCGTTGGCCGGAGAGAGGCCCTTGCGGTCGAGGGAATAGTGGACGAGCTCCACCCCGAGTCCTGCCAGAAGCTCGTCGTGCTCCGGATCGCCCCCGGGCACGAGGCAGAGCACCTCGTGGCCTCTTGCTTTGGCCGCGAGCATGAGCACGCGCCAGAAAAGGTAGACGGCCTTGGCCTGGTTGCCGAGAACGCAGATGCGCATTGGTTTTTCTGCCGTGATGGGGTCTTTGCGATTGAACGTCGTGATGG
>CAZWOT010000196.1:0-1644 GCA_964635595.1 uncultured Desulfovibrio sp. | reverse complement strand
ATGCGCATTGGTTTTTCTGCCGTGATGGGGTCTTTGCGATTGAACGTCGTGATGGGACTTCGTGATGGGACTTCGTGATGGGACTTCGTGATGGATCGCCGAGACAGGGCTTGTGACCCATGCAGCGGGCCTTGCGGCAGCTCGGGGAAGTGGAACGCCGTGATTTGAAAAAAGGTTGTGATGACGGGTGATTGTGGCCAGAAAAAGGCAGCATACCCTGTGGGCAAGCCCATATCACAAGGCCGCGGGCAATGGAAAGAGCTTGACGCAAGCCTTCGTAATTATTCTGCTTGTCGACAGAAGTCGGGGCAAATTGTTTCACGTGAAACATTGTTCTCCCCGTATTCGCCTGCTTCGGGGACGTTTTGCCCTTGCTCACGGCGCGGCGGGTTTTGACGATCTGGCTTTTTTGCCCTGCCTGTGTCAAAGTCCATTGCATTGCGAACATTCCCCTTTTTTTCATTCGAGGGCCCGTATTCAAAGTCCATGGAAAAGGGGGAAGACAAAAACCTCGAAACATCATCCCGACCGGGGCGACATCGCCCGGATCGGCGGAGAAACACCCTCATGGCTTGCAAGAACTTTGAACAGGTCTGCTCCCGGCTTCAATCCGAACCACGTACCTGGCTCGTCACTGGCTGCGCCGGCTTCATCGGCTCGAACCTTCTCGAAACCCTGCTCAAGCTGGGCCAGAAGGTGGTCGGCCTCGACAACTTCCTGACCGGCTACCAGAAAAACATGGACATGGTGGCGGACATCGTGGGCAAGGACCTCTACGCGAACTTCACCTTCATCGAGGGCGACATCCGCGACATCGACACCTGCCGCAAGGCCTGCGAGGGCGTGGACCACGTCCTGCACGAGGCGGCGCTAGGCTCGGTCCCCCGCTCCATCGAGGACCCGCTGCTCACCAACGGCTGCAACATCACGGGCTATCTCAACATGCTCGTGGCCGCACGCGAGGCCGGCGTGGAAAGCTTCGTCTACGCGGCCTCCTCGTCCACCTACGGCGACAGCCAGGAGCTTCCCAAGGTGGAGGACCGCATAGGCCATCCCCTCTCGCCCTACGCCGTGACCAAGTACGTGGACGAGCTCTACGCGGACGTCTTCGCCCGCTGCTACGATTTCACCACCGTGGGGCTCCGCTACTTCAACGTCTTCGGCCAGCGCCAGGACCCCTTCGGGGCCTACGCCGCGGTCATCCCCCAGTGGTTCGCCTCGCTTCTGCGCGGCGAGACCGTCTACGTGAACGGCGACGGCGAGACGAGCCGCGACTTCTGCTACATCGACAACGTGGTGCAGGCCAACATCCTCGCGAGCCTCGCCGAAGCGGATGCCCGCAACGAGGTCTACAACGTGGCCTTCGGCCAGCGCACCACCCTGAACGAGCTCTTTGTCCTCATCCGCGACGAGGTGCAGCGCCACAAGGACGTCGCAGGTGCCGATCCCGTGCACCGCGACTTCCGTCAGGGCGACGTGCGCCATTCGCTCGCGAACATCGACAAGGCGAAGACAAGGCTCGGCTACGCGCCCAGGTTCGACGTGCGTCAGGGCCTGCGCCTCGCCGGCGACTGGTACGCGGCCAACCTCTAAGGATATGCTGATTAAAGCCAAAAATGTCTGTACTGGGTGCTGGTCAACGGG
>CAZWOT010000195.1:0-4726 GCA_964635595.1 uncultured Desulfovibrio sp. | reverse complement strand
GCTACTCCAACCGCGTGTGCGACGTGTGCTGCATGATGGCCGAGCGCGGCTTCTAATGCGGCAGAAGCGCATCGCCCCTCCCGGGGCGTAAAGCACGAAAAAGCCAAAATTCCACGGCCCGTCCGGATTCAAGTCCGGGCGGGCCGTTTCCTTTGGGGGCGATCCTTTCGCCTAATTTTCCTGCGCAGTCCCTGCGCGTGCCGATCGAGGGCCGTTTTGCCGCGCCCTACACGGGCTGCGGAAAACCGAAGTACTTGCGCACCTCCTCCTCGAAGACCTCCTTGAACTCCGGGTTCTGACAGGTCTCCACGAAGAAGATCTCGAGCTCGTTGGCGGCGTGGACCTTCATGGCGTCGTCGAACTCATCGACCGAAATGCCGATGCTCACGAGCCTGTGCCAGGCCGCGTGGAAGCGCTCCTTCTGCCTTTCGTCCCGGGCAAGGCCCTCGCGGGTGACGTTCATGTAGCGCAAAAGCCCCTCGTAGAGGCCCTTTGACGCGTCCGAGGCCATGAAGGCCTTCATGCGCTCCCGGCGGGCATTGTCCCGCTCGGGGTTCTTTTTCGAGAAAAAGGAAAGAAGTCCCATGTGTCGTTTGCCTTGCATGTCTGCCTTCAGGGACGGATGAACATGGCGTCCCCGTAGGAGAAGAAGCGGTATCCCTCCCTCACGGCCTCGGCGTAGGCCGAGAGCACGCGCTCGCGCCCGGTGAATGCCGAAACGAGCATGACGAGCGTGGAGCAGGGCAGATGGAAGTTGGTGACAAGCCCGTCCACCACGTGGATGGCCTTGCCGGGGTAGAGAAAGATGCTTGTCTCGCCCTGGAAGGGCTTCAGGGCCCCCATGGCCCGGTACGCCCCCTCGAGGGCGCGCACGGTTGTGGTGCCCACGGCTATGACCGGCCTTTGTTCGGCCTTCGCACGGGCTATGGCCTCCACGGTTTCCGCGGGCACGTCGACAAGCTCCGTGTGCATGTCGTGGTCGCGAATGTCCTCGCAGCGCACCGGCGAGAAGGTCCCGTAGCCCACGTAGAGCGTCACTTCGGCCCAGCCGAAGCCCCGCTCCAAAAGACGGCCCCTGAGCTCCTCGGTGAAATGCAGGCCCGCCGTGGGCGCTGCCACCGAGCCCGTCCTGTCGGCCCGCGCGTACACGGTCTGGTAGCGGCTTTTGTCGCCCTCGTGCGGGTCCCTGCGGATATAGGGCGGAAGCGGTATGCTTCCCTCTTCCTCGAAGTCGAGGGCAAGGTTTCCCGTCCAGGAAAGCTCCACCTGCCAGCGGCCGAAATCGCCCTTCGAGAGCAGGCGGACGGCAATGTTCGGCCCGAAGGAGATGATCTCGCCGGGGGTCGGGTGCCCTCCGCAGCGAAGAAGGCCCTCGGCAGGAGCGACGTTTTGCCCGTCCCGAAGATCGGCCATGGCGAGAACCGTCGGCAGGGGCGAGAGCAGGAGAAACTCCACCTTGCCGCCCGTGTGGCGGATGCCCCTGAGGCGGGCGGGAAGCACGCGGCTGTTGTTCGCGACGAGCAGGGCCCCTTCGGGCAGCTCCTCCAGAAGGTCCGTGAAGTGCCGGTGGCGCGGGGGAGTCCGGGCAAAACGGTCCAGCACCATGAGTCTCGAGCTTGAGCGCTCTTCAAGGGGCTTCTGGGCTATGCGCCCTTCCGGCAGATCGTACCAGTAGCTCGAGAGCTTGAGGTCGGGACTGCCCTCTTTGGGCGTGCAATCCTGCGGGGAGCTCCCTGCCTGTCTGCCCCGGGTCTCGTCGCCCTGCGTGCTTGCCATGTTCATGGGGGTCGATGGAGGTCGATGGTTGTCGATGGACGTCGATGGATGCCGCATGACGTCGTTTGGCGTCATCGAGAGCCGTTTCGGGCCCTTTTGCGCGCAGGGCGGCCATCTTGCCACACTGGCTGCTTCAAGGTAGAAATCGAGGATCGATTTTCGGGCACAGGGCCCCTTTCGGCTCGAGGAGACATAGCCCATGCACCGCCTTCTTGTCACGCTGACGCTTCTGCTTCTCCCGGTTCTCGCCGGGTGCGCGGGGCACGCCATTCCCTTCACCGGAACCACCGCCGGAGGGGGCATGGTCGCCCACGAAAGCAAGCTTTTGGGAATCGCCATCCCCAGGGGCATGGACTTCTACCCCGAGCACAGCCAGATCGAGGGCGCGGACGGCATGGAAATCCTGCGCGGCACGGCCTCTCCCGCCCTGTGCGCCGCGTCCGTGTCCAACGGCCTGCAGGACTCGGGCTGGAAGGCCCGCCTCGGCTACGCCACCGAAACGCGCGCCCTCTACGCCTTCGAGAGGGAGGGGCGGCTCGCGGTCATCAACATCCAGCCCCAGTCGGGCTTCACCCTCCTGACCATCTACACGAGCTCCACCCCGCCCCAGGGCGTGCCTATCCCGGTGCGCAAGAAGGCCGACTACAGCTTCGGCTTCGGCTCGAGCTCGAGCTCGAATTCGGAGCCTGCCCCCAACGAGCCCGAACCGTACGACATTCCCGCCCAGGAAGAAGGCACTGGCGGCCTTTCCACTGCGCCGTTGTCCTCGTCCGAAGGCAGCGGCACCTTCGAGGAGCGTGACCTGTGATCGATGCCGTCCGTCTTCTGCGCGGGCTCTCCCGCCTCCAGGGCAAGCGTGTCCACCTGGGCGTCTCCGGCTCCATCGCCTGCTACAAGTCGGCGGAGATCCTGAGGCACTTCGCCGTCCTCGGCATCCAGGTCTCCGCGACCCTCACCCAGGGAGCCCAGTACTTCATAAAGCCCCTGCTCTTCACCTCCCTTGGCGCCGATCCCGTGTACCCGGAGATGTTCACCGGCGAGGACACCTTCGCGCACCTCGAGCCCGGCCAGACCTGCGACGCGCTCCTGGTCGCGCCGGCGTCGGCGAACCTGCTTGGCCGCGTGGCCCACGGCCTTGCCAACGACATGCTGAGCACGCAGATACTGGCCTTCACGGGACCGGTGGCCGTGGCGCCGGCCATGAACACCTGGATGTGGCACAACGCCGCCACCCAGGCCAACGTGGCCACCCTGAAAGAGCGCGGCGTGGTGGTCATCGAGCCCGACTGCGGGCGCCTTGCCTGCGGCACCGAAGGCCAGGGACGCCTTGCCTCCATGCCCTGCCTGCTCGCCCAGAGCCTCAGGCTTCTGGCGCCCAAGGACATGACGAAGGAAGTGGTGCTCGTGACCCTTGGCCCCACCCGCGAGCCCTGGGACGGCGTGCGCTACTGGTCGAATCCCTCCACCGGCGCCATGGGCTCGAGCCTGGCGCTCGCCGCGTGGCTGCGCGGGGCCCAGGTGCACGCCGTGGCCGGTCCCGGCATCGACTACGACATGCTTCCGCCCCTGCCCGGCCTCAACCTCTACCAGGTGAACACGGCCGACGAGATGTTCGCCCGTGCCCAGGAGCTCTGGCCCTCGGTCACCATGGGCATGTTCACGGCCGCCGTGGCCGACTTCTCCCCGGAGCCCTACGGGCAGGCCAAGTTCAAGAAATCGAGCTCGCCCAGGGGCTTCAGCATCAAGTTCACCCCCAATCCGGACATCCTCGCGACCCTTGCCGCCGACCGGCGCGATCGCCAGCGCATCCTGGGCTTCGCGGCCGAGACGGCCCCGGACGACGCGGCGCTCATGGAGTACGCGCGCATGAAGCTCAAGAGCAAGGGCGTGGACGTGCTCGCCGCCAACAACGTGGCCCAGGAGGGCTCGGGCTTTGCCGCGCCCACCAACGCCATGGCCGTGGCAAGCGCCACCGGGCGCGAGGAACACTGGCCCCTGCAGAACAAGATGGACGTGGCCTGGGATCTGTGCTCATGGCTTTTGCAGTCGTAAGCCCGCTTGCGCGCGTGCGCGAAAACGCGGGGCTCGACTTTCTCTTCTGCCCCGACGAGGCCCTGCGGCGAGAGCTCCAGGGACTGCCTCCCCTGGCGCCCCAGGAGAGACAGGCGGCACAGCCCCAGGGCAGGCCGCAGGCGCAGACCAGACCGTCCTGGCAGGGGCAAAGCCAGCAGCAGGCCCCGCGCCAGGGACAGTACCAGAACAGGTACCAAAGCCAGGGCCAACAGCAGGGTCCAGGCGCCCGTCAGGTGCCGCCCTACCAGGCCGCGGCCAGGGCAGGCGGCAGCTCCTTCGCAAGCCAGTACGCCGCCCGCAAGGCGGCCCAGGAGCGCAGCGAGGCCGAGGCGCAGCAAAAGGCCCGCGCCAGGGCCGTCCAGGAGCAGTCCGCCTGGCAGGACAACAACTACTTCAACGTGCCCGTGGACACGACGCTTTGGCCCAGGCCCTGGCAGGAGCTCTACGCGCGCACGAAGCACGGCCCCGTGGCCTGGACCTACTACGGCCTTGGGCACGATCTGTGCGGCAATCCCAACAAGGAGCGCAGCCGCAAGCTCGGAGAACTTCTCAAATACCTGCGAAATCCCAAGGGCACCCACACCTTCTGGCCCGTGGGACTCCCCCAGCCGGACGAGGACGGCAATCTCGTCATCGTGGCCGACAGGACCGTCTTCTGGCAGGGCCTGCACGCCCTGGGAGCCCGCATGCTCATCGTCATGGGCTCCCCTGCGGCACGGCTCATCGGCATGGAGGGCGTCATCCGTCCCCTGCAGGCCATGAAGGCCATCAATGGCCTGCGGGTCCTTCTCACCCGCGACATCGACCACCTGGACGAGAAGGCCTTCATGGACACCAAGATCTATCTCGAGCGCACCCTGGCCCCGTTCTTCTAGGG
>CAZWOT010000194.1:0-4731 GCA_964635595.1 uncultured Desulfovibrio sp. | reverse complement strand
GTCGCACCAGCGCTTGAGCTGCTCGAACTCGTTTTTCCAGAAGCTGTCGTGCTTCCTGAAAAGCTCGTACTGGCTCTTCGTGGGCTCCTTGGTCGTGTCCCAGTAGGCGGGGCTGTCCTTGGAGGCAAGGGTGCCCGCCTTGTAGCTCTGGAACTTGATGGCGTCGGCGCCGCCCTCCTTCGCTTCGGCGATGAGGCGGCGGGCAAGTTCCATGCTGCCCTCGTGGTTCACGCCGGCCTCGGCGATGACGTAGGGCATGGGAAGGGCGGTCTCCTTGACCGGGACCTCGAGAAAGTCGTGTATGTCGCGCATGGTGCTGACGTGTCCCTCGCCCGAACAGGGCGGATGGAATGATGGATGGGGATGGGTCGGAGCGGACCTGATTGCCGCGAATTTTGCGATCGGGAAGGGGAATCGCCAGAAGACAAGCCTTTGGCGAGAGAGGGAAGCTCCTTTCCCGGATGCGGGCTCCAAATCCCGAAGGGCGTTTTCAAGGCCGCCCGCCCGCGTACAATGGCGCTTGCTAGCACAAAGGCCATGGAAACGCAAAAGCCTGGAGATACGAAAAAAAGGGCCCGATGCTCCCGTACATGGCCGATTGTCTTGTGCACCTTTCGCCTTGCCAGGCCCCCTTGGCAAATCTGGAAATTCGGAGGCGTCTTGGATATGGTTGCCCCCGCCTGGCCCCCTCCAGGACGAAATGCCTGACGAAATTTCGCCAAGACCCATGGGCCGGCTGCAGGAGTTCAAGCCATGACCACGCCTCTCAAAGTCGTTCTCGCCACCCACAACCAGGGCAAGATCCGCGAGCTTGCCGAGCCCTTGCGCGCCCTCGGGGTGGAGCTCGTGGGCCTCGACGCCTTCCCGGAGATTGGCGAGATCGAGGAGGACGGCACGAGCTTTGCCGAGAACGCCCTCATCAAGGCCATTTCCGTGGCCGAGTCCACGGGGCTCGTGGCCATCGCCGACGACAGCGGCCTCGAGGTGGACGCGCTCGAAGGACGCCCCGGCGTGTGGTCCGCCCGCTATGCGGACGACCTGGAAGCAGTCGAGGGCGAGAGCCGCGACAGGCGCAACATGAGGAAGCTCCTCATGGAAATGAAGGACGAGCCGGAAGAAAAACGCGCGGCGCGTTTTGTCTGCTGCATGGCCGCCGTGGCCCCGGCGCGCCTCGACCCGGACGACATGCTGGTGGTGCAGGGCTTCTGGGAGGGACGCATTCTCTTCGAGCCCGTGGGCGACAACGGCTTTGGCTACGACCCCGTCTTTCTGGACCTTGAAAGCGGCACCAGCGCAGCCCAGCTCACCCGCGAGCAGAAGCTCTCCAAAAGCCACCGCGGCAACGCCGTGCGCCAGATCCTCGAGTCCTGGCCCGAGTGGGTGAAGTCCCTGAAGCTCGCGGACTAGGATTCCTGCAAAATTTTCAGCAGACAGTTTCCAAGTCCCTCGCCAAGGAGCCTGTGGCCTTCCTTGTCGAGGTGGAAGCCGTCGCGCGCGGTCATCTCGGGGACGGCGCTCGAGCCGTCGAAAAAGTGGATGCCGAGGCGTTTGGCGAGTTGTGCATAGGGGTCGGCGAGATTTTGCAATATGGTCGCCTCGTCGCCGCCGTAGCTGGCGATGATGGAGTGGACGACCGCCCTTGCAATGGGCGGCGGGCTCACAAGCGTCATGGACACGCTTTTGCCGCACAGCTTTTCCGCGCTCTCGAACATGAAGGCGAGGTTTTTGCAGATTTCGTCCGCGCCAAGGCTCAGAAAGCCCAGAACGTCGTTGGTGCCAAGGCAGATCACAAGGCCCGTCAGGGGCAGGGCCTGACGCAGGCTGGCCAGAAAGGTCGCACCCCCGTGGAGCTCCCTGGGAAAGGTGTCGTGGTCGCGGACCGTGGCACGTCCGTTCAGGCCGTCCACCAGGGACTCGGCGCCGCAGATCTTGGCCGCGACGAGGGGATAGGTGTCCTGCGGGTTCTGCCTGCCGCCGCCGGGGATGTAGCCCCAGGCATTGGAATCGCCAAAGAAAAAGACGCGTTTCATGGATGTTTGGCTGCCATGCAGGGTCGGGGGGAGGAAAGATCAGGCCTGGTCCGAGCATCCACCATCGTCTCCTCCATCGTTCCCATCCCTTTGGGCTTTCAGCTCCAGGGTCCTTTCCATCCTCTGTTCCCAGATTGTCCCGGGACGTTCCGGCAGTTCGGGCGGTTCTCCGATGAGCTCGACAAGCTTTCTGGCAATGCCGTCGCCCAGCAGCTTGTGGGCTTCCAGGCTCAGGTGCAGGCCGTCGGAGGCGTCCATTTCGGGAACGACGCTGGACCCGTCGAAAAAGAGGATGCCCAGTTTCGACGCGAGGACCGCCAGGGGGGGCAGCCAGATTCCGGGTCATGGTCGCTGCCTTGCCCCCGCGCGTGGCGATGAGCGCGGGCACGCAGGATTGGGCAATGGGCGGCGGACTCACCACGAGAGTCGGCACCTCGCCGCAGAACTGGCGCACGTCCTCGACCATGTAGGCGATGTTGGAGCAGATTTTGTCCGGGGAGAGATTCAGGGGGGCAAGGACGTCGTTCGTGCCAAGACAGATCACAATGCCCTTCACGGGCGTGTACTTGAGCAGGACGCCGAGGAAGGTCTCGGCCCCGCGCAGTTCCGACGGCAGGGTCGGATTCCGTCCCTCCGTGGTGCGCCCCACCTGAAAGGACACCAGGGGCTCCGCATGGCATGGCTCGCAGGCGACGTATGGGTAGGTGTCCTTGGGATACTGTCTGCTTCCGCCAGGGATGTAGCCCCAGGCGTTGCCGTCGCCGTAGAAGAGGACGGGTCTTTTTTTCGGCTGTTTGGCGAAAAACGCGGGAAAAAAGATTGGGATGGGGCTCATGACACGTTCCTTTGGCGGATGGCCTGTTTTGGGGATTGTTCCGGCTATTGGCCGGCCCCGGGCGGCACCATGTCGGCTGTGGGGATGAGCAGGGGATCGGCGTTGCGCACAAGGGAGAGGAAGTCGCGGCACGCGTCCATGTCCCCGGTGAGGATGGTGAGGCTCGAGAGCTCGTCCTTCGTGCCCACCCAGACGACGGCAGGCGTGCCTGTGAGCGTCGCTTCAAGGCGCATGAGCGGACCGTCGGGCGTGGGCTCTGCCAGGATTTTCGCCCCGTTTTGCCGGAAGCCCTCCACGAGCTTTTTGGCGACCGCTTCGATGTCGTTGTGGAAATTGGCCTTGTCTATCTGGATGAGGACCGAGGAGTCCTTCGCCCTGTTGTAGTAGTGGCCGAGGGTGCGGTTGTCGGCATTGTTGAGGCCTGGCGAGATGGAGACTTTCCAGCCTTCCGGAAGTTCGATGATGTCGTAGAAATCGCAGGTAAGGCCCTTGTCGGCATGGACAGGGGCGGCAAGAAAAAGCCCCAGGGCAAGGAGAAGGGGAAAAACAAGGGCCGCCATGCGCAGGCGGGTCCCGTTTGCAGCGGGAGAGTGCGGGTATTTTGACATGGAGTGCGGGCAGGACTCTTTCGAGTCAGGACGAAAAAAGAGGCGTCGTTAAGGAAAGGTGTCTTGGGGGAAAGCGTCCCAAAGGCATCGGGCAATCCCGAAGGGGTCTTTTGGAACAGGCAAACCTTAGCGCAAATATCCGGATTTTGCACGAAAAAAGACAGGGCCCCGCGTCCATGAAGGACACCGGGGCCCAAAAATCCGGGAGGGTTGGCCGGATTGGTTGGCTGTGTTGCCTTGGCTGGTTGGACTCTTGGTCCCATATCAGGCCGCGGCGGGCGTGCCCTTTGCGGGTACCGTCTCTTCGACCTTTTGCGAGTGGGCTCCCTTCCAGTTGAGCAGGAAGATGGAGTTGACAATGACGAAGATCGAGCCCGCGTTGTGGACAAGGGCCCCGGTCACGGGGTTGAGGACCGCGGTCATGGCGAGGATGATGGCAAGGAAGTTGAGGCCCATGGAGAAGCCCAAGTTCGCCTTGATGGTGCGCATGGTGCGACGCGAGAGCTCGAAGAGATGGGGCAGCATGCGGATGTCGTCGTTCACGAGCACGATGTCGGCCGCGTCGATGGCGATGTCGCTGCCGACCCCGCCCATGGCGACGCCCACCCTCGCGCGCTTCAGGGCCGGCGCGTCGTTGATGCCGTCGCCTATCATGCACACGAAGTCCATGTTGTTCTCGCAGTCCGCGATGTAGGCGAGCTTGTCCTCGGGCAGGCAGTCGGGGTGCACCTCTCGTATGCCCACCTCCTTCGCGATGGTGGAGGCGGCATTCTTGTGATCGCCGGTCAGGAGCACGGGCGTCACGTCGACCTCGGTCAGGGCGCGGATGGTGTCGGGCGCGTCCGGGCGCAGGGTGTCGGCCAGGGCCAGAAGACCCGCAAGACGCCCGTCCACGGTGAGGTAGATGACGCTGTCGCCGCGTTCCACGTGGGCGCTGGCCCTGGCCGCGACTTCCTCGGGGATGGCGATGCCGAGGCTTTCCACAAGCTCGCGGTTGCCGGCGTGCACGTCCCTTGTTCCTACGCGGGCGCCGACGCCCTTGCCGGGCGTCATGACAAAGTCGGCCGGATCGATGGCAAGCGCCCCGTGCCTTTGTCTGAAGCCCGAGACCACGGCCTTGCCGAGCGGGTGCTCGGAGCGCTGTTCCACGCTGGCCGCAAGCTCGAAGACGTCCTTTTCGGAAAGACCCTGGTCGAAGGAGGCCACGGCCGTGACCGCGGGTGTGCCGAAGGTGAGGGTGCCGGTCTTGTCGAAGCAG
>CAZWOT010000193.1:0-4751 GCA_964635595.1 uncultured Desulfovibrio sp. | reverse complement strand
CGAGGACCTCTCACGCTATTCTGAACTGAAGCAACTGGCTCTCGAGGCACGAGCTCAAATGGGGATGGAGATAGCTACCCCCTGAACGGATACACGAAATCTTCGTCATGGCTGAGCAGAAACTCTGGAACGGAGTCCAACATTGAGGGTTTCACCTGCCATCCCCTTGAGAGTGTTTCGAGAAGCTCGCCTCCTTCCTTGACGCCGTACATGGCCGACTTCTCGTGCCACCTGCGGGCTCGCGCGATTTTTCTTCACGTCTCTCCCTTCAAGGAAAGGGGCTCAAGCCTGCACTGTGCCCTGGCGTCGCCCGCCCTCTCCCTCCCTGGGGCCCCCAGGGAGGGAGAGGGCGGGCCCATCACCTGGCGAATACCGGGGGCTCTTTATCCTGCGCTTGACAGTCTCAGCCAATGTTTCTATATAGAAGCGTATTCATGGTATTTGAAAGCTGCCGAACAGGGGCATCTCGATGCTCTAAACAACATCGGAGTTTTCCATGGAAACGGGCTTCTTGACGGAAAGAAGAATTACCTCGAAGCCTGCAAGTGGTACAGAAAGGCCGCAGAACAAGGGTGGGCACGTGCTCAATGCAATCTTGGCGTCATGTATGAACACGGGTTGGGTGTTTCCCAAAACTACACCGAGGCCGCGAAATGGTATGACAAGTCAGCCGCACAGGGTTTCGCTCTGGCCCAATACCATCTTGGCCAGATGTACGAGATTGGACATGGAGTGGCTCGCGACAGAACCAAAGCGACGAAGCTGTATGAAAAGGCCGCAGAACAAGATCATGCAGATGCGCAATTCAAGCTGGGCATTGCCTATAATGAGGGGCTTGGCGTGCACGTAGATCCTGTAACAGCTTTGAAGTGGCTCCAGAAGGCCGCAGAACAAGGGCACAAAGAGGCCTGAAAGCTTCTTGGCTGGTAAAGCATCCCAATGGCAATTATCTTGCTGGCATGCTAGGCACTGATGAGGAGACAACTATGCCGGTCAATATCGTCAATACAGAAAACTTTGCCGAGTTGCGTGAAGCCCATGGCTACTACGTGGACAAAACGGGATTTTTGGTTCGGCTCCTTCAGGATCCGGCCAAGCCGGGCCATTTTCGTAAGCCTGCTGACGTCAGCCTGTTCACCCGTCCAAGGCGCTTTGGCAAGACTCTTTTCATGCTCATGCTTGCCGAGTTTTTTGACATCACAAAGGATAGTCGTGAACTTTTTGCAGGCCTGAAAGTTGCCGATCACGAGAATCTGTGCACTGCCTGGATGAATCAGTATCCTGTCGTCTTTCTGACGTTGAAAGGAATCGAGGCAGAGAACTACAAAGATGCGGTTGATGCTATACGAATTCGTATTGGTGCTTTATACTCACAGTTTGATGAAGTACTGAATAACCAACACGTCAAGAGCGGAGACCGTAAACTTTTTCAAAAATTGATTGATTGTAAAACAGGCGACATGACACTTCGTGGAGCTCTTCTTTTTTTGACAAATGTTCTTTTTCAACATTATAGCAAACCAGTAATTCTGCTCATCGATGAATACGATGTACCTGTTTCCAAAGCAGCAGAACACCATTATTATAATAGGATGATTATTTTTATGCGCAACTTTCTTTCTGATGCATTAAAAACAAATTCCTTCCTTAAATTTGCTATTGTCACCGGAGCTTTGCGCATTACAAAGGAAAGTATATTTACTGGTCTTAACAATATGGATTGCTTTGATATATCTACTGACAAGTACTCAGATGTTTTCGGATTTACTCAAGAAGAGGTAGACCAACTGCTTGTTTGTGCGGATCTAGAAGATAAACGCGAACAGCTCAAAGAGTGGTATGACGGATACCATTTCGGAGAACGCAAGGACATCTACTGTCCTTGGAGCATAATGAAATGCTTGGAGGTTCTGCAAGACAATCCTAGGTCAGACCTCGAGGCCTACTGGGTAAACACAAGCAGCAACGAGTTGACCAAAGGCTACACTGATCATGTCCCTGCAAATATACAGGACACCATGCTCTCTCTTATGGCGGGAAACTCCATTTCCGTTCAAATAAATGAAAAACTTAACTATAACCAACTATACAAAAACAAGAATAATTTCTGGACACTGCTTTATCTGACAGGGTATTTGACGACAATAAATGACAATGTTGGAAACAGTTCTTCTTCCGTGTATCGAAAAGCCAGGCTGGCCATCCCCAACAAGGAGGTTCGGGAGGCTTTTGAGTATGAAATAAAATCCTGGTTTGATGACATCATCCCGGATGAAAATCAGAATGAGTTCTTTGACTTGTTTTGGGAGGCAGATGCTCCAAACTTTGAAAGGACTCTAAACGAGAGGTTGGCATCAAGTGCCAGTATTCGCGACTACCGGTACAAAGAGCACTTTTATCATTCCCTTATGTTGGGTATTTTTCTGTCAAGCTACAAGGTGTTCTCCAATAGGGAAGCAGGAACTGGCTTTTTCGACCTTATGGTTCTTGACGAGAGCGACCAGAGCGCAGCCGTAATAGAAATCAAGCGAGCTCGGTCGATAGATGGACTTGATGCTTGTGTTCAGGCGGCCCTCAAACAGATTGAGGAACGCCAGTACGACACACAACTCAGGGCCAATGGTTGCGCACGGATTTTGCACTGGGGGATGGCCTTTTTCAAGAAATCGTGCAAGGTGGCAGTTAGGCTGGCGACACCTTCCTGAACAGGCGCATCACACGATTGTTGCGCGACAGGGTATTTGACCCATTGAGCGAAGAAGCAGACCCAACTGCCGGTGTCGAAGTCCAGGCAGCTCATGGCGACATGTCAGGCACAACAAGGGGCCATCTCGACACAAGGGGGCAGTCCCCAAGGCTGATTCCGTCTTCCAGGTCGAGGGGTGCTTTCTCGCGCCTTCAAGGGGTTTGTACGCGTCCGCCCATCAGGAACATCCGGGAGATTGACCGGGTTTCTTCGTGGAGAAAGAGGCTTCCCTGCCCGGATTTCCTCGTCTGGACTCCTGGCCGGCTCCTACATGAGATAGTTGAGCGCGGTCATCCAGATGGGCACGGTCGCCATGCCCACGACGGAGGAGAGGCAGACGAAGACGCTGCCAAACTCCCTGTCGGCCCCGTAGTAGGCCGAGAGGAGGGCGATGTTGGTCATGCTGGGAAGCCCCGCCTGCACGATGTAGACCTGCGAGGTCAGGGCGGGCAGCTCCAGCGGGAAGAAATGGATGACGCCTATGGTCACTATGGGCGTGAGAACCACGCGCCCGACCATGGCCCAGAAGACGTCCCAGCCCATGTGGGTGCGCTTCCACTCGATGCGCCGCAGGATGACGCCCACGTAGACGAGCGCCAGCGGCGAGGCCACCGCGCCCAGCATGGTGCAGGTGCTCCTGACGAAGCCCGGAAGCGGGATCTGCAGGAAGAGCAGGATCATGCCCGCGATGGTGCCCATGAAGGGCGGCGAGAAGATGCGGCTCAAGAGCTCCTTTCTGCTCAGCCGGTTGCCCTCGTGAACGCCTTCGCGCGCAATGGCGTAGTTGCCGATGGTCCAGAAGAAGACCGTGTTGGCGAGAAAGTAGAGCAGAAGCGGCGGCATGCCCGGATCGCCGAAGAGGGCCTGGTTCACGGGAAGGCCGATGAAGATGGTGTTGGAGGTGGCTGCGGAGGTTGCGGCAAGGCCCAGATGCTTCTTGTCGATGCGCAGGACCCTTCCCAGCGCGAGGAAGAGGAAGAAGACGAGCACGATGCTCACGAAGGGGATGGCGCACTCGACGAGGACGCGGCCGAGCGCGTCGTGCTCGAAGTGGTCGACCACGGCGATCATGAGAAAGGGCGGGATCGCGATTTTCGTGATGAAGCGGGGGATGAAGATCTCCACGTCGCGGGCAATCCAACCCTTCCAGGCAAGGATGTAGCCGATCGTTCCCAATATGGTGAAGGTCAGCATCACTTGCAGGGAGTTGAAAAAGACCATGTGCGTCTTCCTGGCCTGTGTCTGAATGGGCCTTTGGGGAAGTGCCGGAGAGCGTCCCATGCGAGCGCCCGCTCTTTCGCAGAGCGACGAGCCTTGCCAGATGCACGTCAGCGGGGCGCGGGGAGGGCAAAGGTACCGGGATGGGCATGATGGGACGTCATGCCCGGGGTCTTGATGCCGCTCGCGCCCCGGGTTCGGGTCAAAAGGAGAAGCAGAAGAAAAGCGGGATGGGCCCCGTCGTCGCGCGGGCGACAGGGCCCGGTCCCGCCCGGAATCAGCTCGCGGCCTCGCGCGGGGCCTCGAGGGCGCGCACGAGGATTTCGTCCAGGGTGGGGTGGGCGAACATGATCTCGTGGACGTTGTGGGGGGTGGGCATCTCTCCCGGCTATACTCTCGTGCTATCTCCCCCTACCTCCTCCATCCTCAATTTACACATAGAATCTTACACTCCCTCGTGCCAGGAGACAAGGCGAACTGCTTCGCGGTTGATCGGATCTCCTGTGCCGCTCTTTGACCGGCCATTCGCCACTTTTTTGAACTTCCGTACCTACTCAGCTCTGGCAGCTGGTCTTGATTTTTATACCATGATTTGGGTAGCATAGCCATAGTTTGAGGGCGCACTTATGAAGTTGGACTTGCAGCCAATGCGAGAGGCCTGTGCCAAACTCCGGGAAGCTGCCGAACAAGAGCAGCTCACCGAAGATTTCCGCCAGTCTCTCTGCACTTTCCTGGAGAAAGCGGAGGAACTCTTTGCAATTCTCCAGGAATGTATCGTGCGCCCGAC
>CAZWOT010000192.1:0-4770 GCA_964635595.1 uncultured Desulfovibrio sp. | reverse complement strand
GCCAACGCCCAGAAGGACGCCTGCGGGCTCACCAACCCCCGCAAGATGACCGACGCGGCCGTGGCCATGATCTACAAGCAGGCCTTCTAGGCCGGCTTCAAGCCAAAAACGCCTTCCCATGCGGCCAGGGCGAAAGCCTGGCCGTGAAGCCGCAATCAGCCAACGACCATACTCCTCCTTAGACTTCGGGCCCCGGAAACCTGGTTTCCGGGGCCCCTCGTCTTGGAGAAACTCTCTTTTGGAGAAACTCTCTTTTGGAGAAACTCTCTTTCCTTCAGGGAAACACCTTTGGGGACAACGCGGCCGGTCGGGAAAGGACCGCCTGCGCGGATTTCATGCCTCCGGACCGGGCCCGGTTCACGGGCCACGCAAAGTGCCCCGAAGACTCCCCCGAGGACTAGTCCTCGTCGGGCGCCGTGGCGTGGGGACGGTTGCGCAGAACGTCCAGGAGCCTTGTCGTCAAGTCCCTGCCGAAAGCCTGGACAAGGCGGGATTCCACCGCCACCACCTCGTCGAACATGGCGTGGGTCCCGAAGGGCGAAAGACGTATGTCCTCGGCAAGGGCAAAGCCGCCGCGCAGCAGCATGCGCCGCTCGTGGCGGGCAAAGAGGCCCCAGCGGGCCTCGAGGACGGCGTGGCCCCTGGTGTCGCAGTCAAGGCGCAGTATTTCCACGTGCAGCGTGTAGGTGGTGTCCGGGCGCTCGCCCCCCTGGGGCAGCATGGTGATGCCGGCATCCAGCATGTCCCTTGCCATGGTGGCCGCCAGAACGCGGCGGATGCCCTGGGGCAGGGGCTCGGCCCAGATGTTGAAGCGGGGCACCTCGATGCTCGTGCCCTCGCTCTGCAAAACAACGATGCTCTGGCGATCGAGGTAGGAGGGAATCTGCAGGGCGCCGATGGCCACGGTGGTCTCGGGCAGTATGCCGGCGTTCACGGGTTCTGCGCCCGACTCCATCATGTAGAAGTCCATGGGGCGGGAGGCCCCGCAGCCGACGAGGGCGGCAAGGCAGAACGCACCCAGAAGGCCGCGCAAAAGGGACATGGGTTTCGTGGAACAAAGACGCATGGGGTGTCCCCCTGGAAGTGGAGTTGTCGGAAAGCCCGGCTAGTAGGCGCCCTGGCGGCCGCGCAGGATGGACTCGGGGTTGCGGTCGAGGGTGTCGGCGAAGTTCTTGAGGGATCTGGCCGCCGCGGCCGCGTCCTTGAGGGCGCGGGAGAGGTTGTGCACGAGCGCCGAGTCCGGGGCCACCATATCCTTGGCGGAGTCCGCAAACCTGTGCAGCTCCCTCGTCGCGTTGGCAAACTCCTCGAGCGCCGCGCGCAGATCCTTCATGGTGCCGGGCGTCTGCTGCTCGATGATTGCGGCCGATCTGGAGACCGAGGCCAGGATGCTTTCCACGAGCTTCGGCGTGTCGCCAAGCCCGTTCAGAAGCTTCGCGGCCGCGGCAAAGCTCTGGTCCATGGAGTCCAGCGTTCGCTGGATGGCACCGCTTGCGAGGATGTCGTTGAGGATGGCCAGCGAACTCTCGAGACGGCTTGCTATCTCGTCCACGGGGATGTTGCCGAGCGACTTTTGCAGGCTCTCCATGGTGGAGGCGATGGTGGGGATTTCCAGAAGCGGCGTGGCCGACCTGAAGCGGGCCTCGGTGTCCGGGTAGAAGTCGAGCTGGATGCGGGTCTGCCCGGTCAGAAAGGAGGCCGTCTGCAGCTGTGCGCGCATGCCCTTGGCTATGAGGGCGCGGATGACTTCCGCCTCGTCCTCCTCGGCGACGGGCGCGCCCGTGACCGTGAGGAGGTTTTCCGAGTTGATGCGGATGGACACGGGGGTGGTCACGCCTGTGCGGTTCGCGTCCGCCACAAGGCGGATGCGCGTGACCGTGCCGAGCGACACGCCGCGCAGCATGACCGGCGAACCGATGGAAAGCCCGCTCACCGAGGAGTCGAAGTAGAGCACGTACTCGGTGTCCTTGACAAAGCTCTTGCCCCCGCCAAGAACCGCGATGCCCGCAATGAGGAGCGCCACGCAGGCCAGGACGAAGATGCCGACGCCGGTCTTGTGTTTCTGTAAGTTCATGGACGCTCCTGGTCCGGTGGATGGCCCTGCAAAAGGCCCAGAAAAGAAAAGCCCCAAACGAAAAGCCTCGGGACAGAAAGCCCCCGTTCCCCTTCCGTTCAGCGTGCGGACTCGCCGCCGCGGGTGAGAAAGAGCATGGCGGAAGGATGCGTGTCCCCTGCCTTCAGAAGCTCGCGGGGATTGCCGTGGGCCGTCACGGCTCTCGTGGCTGCATCGAGGAAGATGCAGGTGTCGGCTATGGCGAAGATGCTGGCAAGCTCGTGGGAAACGATGACAAAGGTGGTGCCGAGGCTCTCGCGAAGCTCGAGAATGAGGTCGTCGAGCCTTCTCGAGCTCACCGGGTCAAGCCCCGCCGAGGGCTCGTCCAGAAAGAGCACGGCCGGGTCGAGGGCGAGGGCTCTGGCAAGCCCCGCGCGCTTTCGCATGCCGCCGGAAATTTCCGAGGGGTAGTAGTCCTCGAAGCCCGCAAGGCCCGTGAGGGCCAGCTTGAGGCGGGCCTGGGAGCGTATCTCCTCCGCGGAAAGGTCCGTGTACTGCTCGAGCGGCAGGGCCACGTTCTCGGCAAGGGTCATGGAGGACCACAGGGCGCCTCCCTGGAAGAGCACGCCGCTCATGCGCCGGGCCGCCTGGTGGTCGGCCTCGGTTCCCGGCCAGAAGGGGCGCCCGAGGAAGCTGACCGTGCCCTTCTGGGGCTCTTTCAGGCCCATGAGCACGCGAAGAAGCGTCGACTTCCCGCAGCCGGAGCCCCCCATGACAAAGAAGATGCAGCCCTTTGCCACGTCGAAGCTCACATTTTGCATGAGCACGAAGTCCCCGTAGCCCACGGTGAGATCGCGCGCACAAAGAACGCTTGTCCCGCCGTCGCCCATGGAGCTGTCCCCCATGGCGGTTTTGCCCCGCGCCATGCCGTCTGCAGCAGTGTTTCCCGTCGCCATGAGATCAGACCTCGAGAATGTTGCAGACAATGGTGATGATGGCGGTCACCACGATGATGCCCACGAGCGAGTGGACCACGGCCGTGGTGGTGGCAAGGCCCACGCCCTGGGCGCTGCGCGAGCAACGCATGCCGTGGTAGCAGCCGAAAATCGCTATGACCACGCCGAAGCAGGTGGCGTAGACAAGGCCCACGACGCCGTGGCGGAAGTTCACCATGTTGATGGTGGCCTCCCAGTACTGGGCAGGCGAGATGTCGAGCATGCCGACGCCCACGACAAAGCCGCCCACCATGCCCATGGCGTCCGCCACCACGGTGAGCAGGGGCACCATGAGGGTGAGGGACATCATGCGCGGCAGCACAAGAAAGTCCACGGGCGGAATGCCCATGGTCTCCAGCGCGTCCACCTCCTCGTTCACCTGCATGGTGCCGATGAGGGCCGCGTAGGCCGCGCCGACGCGGCCGGACATGACCACGCCCACCATGACGGCGCCAAGGACGCGCAGCATGCCGATGCCGACAAGGCCCGCCACGTAGATCTGGGCCCCGAGGTTGACGAGCTGGACCGCGCCCACGAAGGCCAGGATGAGGCCGAAGAGAAAGTTCGTGACCGCCACGATGGCAAGCGAGCCCACCCCGCATTCGTACATGGCCTCGAAGAGATCCTTTGCGCGCATGGCGGATCTGCCGCGCGCAAGGCGCCCGAAGGCCAGGGTGATGTCGCCCAGAAATTCCAGGATGTCGCCAAGGCGTTTGGGCAGCTCGAGCGTCGCCTCGCCCACCATGGCGAAAAAGCCCTGTTCCTTCTTTTCCCTTTCGGCGCCCTCCTTGCTCTGCACGGCAAGGGCCATGCGCAAGAGATCATGCAGGGACTCGGGCAGACGCTCCGCAATCTCGAGTCCGCGGTCCCTCGCCTCCCCGGAGACCTCGGCAAGAAGGGCCAGAAGCGAGCTGTCCCACTGGCCAAGCTCGCCAGCCTCGAGCACGAGCCGCTTCGCGCCCGCCGTGCTTGCCGCGTCCAACGCCTTTTGGCGCAGATCGAGGGGCAGGGGGCGGTCGAGGGACCAGGAACCGGAGAAGACAAGACACACGGCGTCGCCCTCGCGCCGCGTCTCGACCGTGGGCCGGGACGCGTTGCCGCCGGCTCCTGCCCGGCCCATCCTGTCCGTCTCCAATGATGCCATCATGCGTCCTTCTTCCCCCAAGCGCGTCCTTTCTGCTCTTTTCCTTGAAGAACCAGGGATCTTGTGCCGCCTGCGCCTCAAGTTGACAAATCGGGGCGCACGGACGAAATTCCTTTGCAGAAAACTTGGAATGAATACACCCTTTTGCGTCTTTCTGTCAAAATTCGTCCGCGGCGTCCCGTGTCATGGACAAGAGTGGGGAAACGAACGAAGAAAGTCCGAACATCGAACCGGTCAGACACGCATCAAGCCCTCTTTTGCATGCACGAGTGCCGCATCTTTAGCCCGGAACCTGGACGTTCACAAGATGCAATGCGCAACAGGCGGTCAAGATGCGAATGATGATGCGGATGAGGCGTGGAAAGACAGAAGACACGGGACAGCACAAACCGGGATGCCAGCAAGACACTTCGACGAGACAGATCGAAAAGGCACTTCGGCAAGGCACTTCGGCAAGACACTTCGGCAAGACACTTCGGCAAGACACTTCGGCGGGACATGCCGGCCAGGTCCATCGCCGGGATATCGGCAAGACTGCGGCCGAGACATCGACCAGCACATCGACCGGCACATCGACC
>CAZWOT010000191.1:0-4791 GCA_964635595.1 uncultured Desulfovibrio sp. | reverse complement strand
AAAAATTTTTTTCCAGGGGCAAAAGTCACTCTTGGCACACGAAAAAGCGTGACAAACCGGATTGGGACGCGCCGAAAGAAGGGCCCGGACAAGTCCCGTCCACGGCCTCAAAGGGCCGCCCTCTCCTGGAACAGGGTTTGTTCGCAAAGTCACGTTTCCACCCGCTTCAAGCGATCGTGCATGCCCCCCAAAGCCCCCGACCAGCCGGTCAAAATCGGCCGCGAGCTTGTCCTGTCACGATTTTTGGCCTATTGATGAATGGCAAGCGTGACAGGACATGCCCCCGCTTCAACTGCCCCTTCCCTTTGGTGCAGGCAGCCCGAAAGCCTTCGGGCCTTCGCATGTTCCAGAAGGAAAACCCTGCGGGTTTCTGTCACGGTTCACCTTGGACAGGAGGCGGCGCCATCAGTCCCCTTTGGGACGAGAAACCGCGTCGGTTGTGCATATGAAAAAAAGTTTTCTCGTGATCGCTTTCTTCGCGCTGACGCTGGTGCTCTTTGCCCAGATGCCCGCCGCGGACGCCGCCAACCCCGACACGAGCGAGCCCGCCCAGGCGGGACAGGACCTGAAGGAACTCGGCAAGCGCATCAAGGACCCCATCGTCCTCGAGTCCTCGGTGTCCCCGCTCCTCAACGTGACCTTCAATCACAGCACGCACCGCAGCGTGCCCTGTCGCACCTGTCATCATGAAGAAGGCAGCGAGGGCTGGTACGTGAGCTGTTCCGAGTGCCACTTCATCGAGGGACCGCGCCAGACCGAGGTGGAGAGCTCCTTCCAGGCCTTCCACTCCAAGGAAAGCGCCCGCTCCTGTTATGGCTGCCATCAGAAGATGACCGCCGAGAGGCCGCAGGACTTCCCGCACTTCACCAACTGCCGTCCCTGCCACATGACCGACGAGGCCAGGGATGCCGCCAGGGCCGAGGCGCGGGCAGCGCAGTAGCAGCAAGCAGGCTTCGACTTCTTTCCTTCTTCCCCGCGAGATGGGCCCAAAGGCCCCTTTCGCGGGGATTTTTCATGCCCGAAAGCCTGCCGCGCCCCTCTACCCCACTGCCGTCTCCTCCACCTGCTCCCTGCCCGCTCCCAGTCTGCCCTGCTCCCTGCAGCCTGCTTCTCCCAGCCCCTGCCGCCTGCACCCTGCCGCTGTCTGCCGCTCAAGACATGCCGCTCCTTGTCATGCCGCAAGTTTGCCCTTCTTCCTTGCGGACCATGGCCTCTCTCGGGCATGAAGACAACGGATTGTACGAACAGCCCTTGCCCTGCAGGCATGGGCTGTCCGGCCTGCGCCCTTCTTCCCCCAAAACCCCAGGAAAGAGACACGCCATGAACCAGCTCAAAGCCGCGAGCCCCAAGGGCATGATGACCGCCCCCCACCATCTGGCCGCCCGTTCCGGCCTCGACGTCCTGAAGGAGGGCGGCAACGCCCTCGAGGCCATGGCCGCGGCCGCGGCCACCCTGACCGTGGTCTATCCGCAGATGTGCACCCTTGGCGGCGACGCCTTCGGACTTCTCTTCAACGCAAAAGAGGGCCGCCTTGTCGGCATCAACGCCAGCGGCAAAAGCGGCCGAAAGGTCTCCCGCGAGCTCTATCGGGGCATGCAGGCCATCCCGGCCAGAGACCCGCTTTCCGCCATCACGGTGCCGGGCCTTGTTTCCGGCCTCGAGCTCCTCCTGAAGCACTCAAGGGAGCATCTTGGCGGCTCCATGGAGCTTCCAAGGCTTTTTCGCGATGCCGTGCATTTTGCCGAGGAGGGCTTTCCGGTCAGCCGCAACCTGGCTCTCTGGCTCGAGGTGGATCTGCAAAAGGACGATCCGGAAAACCACGACCTCGGACGGTTTTCCGAGTTTGCCAAAATCTTCCTGCCTTTCGGCAAAATTCCAAAAGAAGGCGACATTCTTCGCCAGCCGGATCTGGCAAAAACGTTCCGGCGCCTCTGCGAAGCGGGGCTTCGCGATTTCTACGAGGGCGAGACAATGGAGCGGCTCGTGGAGGGCCTGAAGAGCGTAGGCGGCTACCTTGAAAGGGAGGACTTTGTCGAGCACAGGGCCCTTTGCGTGGAGCCCTTGACCATGCCCTGGCGGGGAAAGTACACGGCCTGCAACCTGCCCCCCAACTGCCAGGGCCTGACCTCCCTGGAAATCCTGGGGATTTTGGACCGCTTCGACATAAAGGGCCTTGGCGACCGGGATCCGCTCTACTACCACCTCATGGTGGAGGCGACCAAGCTTGCCTTTGTCGACCGCGACGCCCACGTGACCGACCCGGACCATCATGCCTGCGATGCGGCTGCCCTCCTTGCGCCGGATCGCCTTGCGCGTCTTGCCGCATCTATCGACACAAAACGGGCACAGACACCCCTCGAGCTTGCCACCCTCTCGGCACGGGGCGACACGGTGTGGCTTGGCTGCGTGGATGCCCATGGCAACGCCGTCTCCTGGATCCAGAGCGTCTACCACGACTTCGGCTCGGGGCTCATCCCGCAGGGCACGGGCGTCCTTTTGCAAAACCGCGGCTCCTTCTTCTCCCTGGACGAGCACCATATAAACGTCCTTGCGCCCCGCAAGCGCACCATGCATACCCTCAATCCCCCCATGATCCTCGAAAACGGCAGGCCCCGCCTTGTCTACGGCACCATGGGCGGCGACGGCCAGCCGCAGACCCAGGCGGCCCTGGCAACCCGCATCCTGGATCTCGGCATGGACCCGGCCGAGGCCATTGCGGCCCCGCGCTGGCTCTACGGCCGCGCCTGGGGAAATGCCTCCACCACCCTCAAGCTCGAGCGCCGCATCCCCGAAAGCATTGGATTGGCCCTTGCGGCCCTTGGGCACGACGTGGAGTACGTGGAGGAGTATTCCCAGTTCATGGGCCACGCCGGCGCCATCCTGGTCGGCGAGGACGGATATGAGGGCGCCTCCGATCCGCGCAGCGACGGGGCAGCCCTCGGGCTGTAGGGACTGGGATCAAGGCTCGGGGATCGGAACTCGGGGATCGGAGCACAGGGTACCTTGTTCTTTCACGCCCTGTCTTCGGGCCCCTGCAGCCGGCAGGGGCCAGGGGGCTGCCCCGGGGCACATCTTCGGGCAGGACCTGACGGAACAGGTTTGGGCAAGGCTTCTGGCAGTGCCTGGGATATTATTTTCAAGCGCCGCCTTCGTTTTTCTTCATGCGGCGCCTGCAGTTTCAGTCCACAGAATCGGGCATTTTGGCGGGCGTCTTAACGGGCGTCTTCGCGGGTGTCTTTTCTGCCGCCTTGTTCCGCCCCTGCAGGATGGGGGTCAGGGTGTTGACGAGCACGCCGGGCAAAGCAAAGCTCAGGAAAACGCTCAACGACGCCAGGGCCACGAAGTAGGAGCGCAGGCTCGCCACGGTGAGTCCGGAGGCAAAGATGCTGCTCGGCGGCACCGCGAGGGTGGCCATGGTCACGAAGGCCGTCACAAGGTGTGCGATGAGCAGGCTCGAGACGCGCACCAGAAGGCTTGCCCTGCGCTTTCGCTCCCGCTCCCTTGCTTCCGCGTCCCCCGGCAGGGCCGAGAGGCCGAGCACGAGGAGGCAGGCCAGATCGAGGATGACGAGCACGGGCATGAGGCACATGACCGCAAGGCCCAGCATGGTCCAGTCGATGCCGAGCTGCCGTGCCGCGACATAGGTCGAGACCATGCCCGAGAGCACGAGACAGGCCACGAAGTAGGCCAAAGGCCCCAGTTTCGCAAAGACGCCCTTTCTCACCGTCCGCTCTCCCCGCTGCATGCGCTCTTCTCGCGACACGCGTTCATGGGCATGTCCCCTCCCATGTCCTACGCCCCCTGAAAGTAGTGCCACAGGCGCACGACCACCACCCAGGAGGGCGAGGCCATGCAGGCCGCGAAGAAGAGCAGGGCCCCGTAGAAAAGCGAAGGACAGCGCACGTACCACCCAAGGCACAGGACAAGCGTCGCCACCGCCCCGATGCAGAAGCTCGCGCTGTAGTCGTAGAGGGCCGAGAGCGACGAGGGCCACAACATGGCTATGGCAAGCGGATCCCACACCGCATTGGCGGAGGAGCTGGAGACAAGGTTGCCAAGCCAGGTGGGCAGAAAGACAAGGAGCACGGGCCAGAGTATGGCCAATATCGGATGCGCCATGATCGGGTGTCTGTCGGGGGTTTGTCGGGTGTCGGGACGCCGAAAGTCCGGAAGGACAAAACGGGGTCCCTTGAAGACGTCGGGTTTTGGGAAGGAACTTGCGAAGGAACTTGCGAAAGATGTTGCGGAAGGTTCCCGGCATGCGGGGGCATCAGGCCTCCCCCATGCGGGCCTTTGACTAGCACGCAGGGCTGATGCCTGGCAAGGAAGGCGGCTTTGGGCGTCTGCCCCCTCGCCCTGCCTCTTGCCCTGCCGCTCGCCCTGCCTCTTTTCCTTCCCGCTTCGGGCTGTCCCTGCCCCGGGCCGGAAGGGGTACAGTTGCCGGAGGATGAACAAGGAGCCATGGGTGCCCATGAAGGTCCGTGGAGGCTGCCGTGGAGGTGCCCGTGGACGCGTATGGATGCGTCCATGGAGATGCCCACGGAGATGCCCATGGATGTGCCAACGGAAGCGTCCATGAAGGCCATGCCCGCCTCTTCCCGCAAAGCGTCGTGAAAACCGCTCCAATCGGGCATTCTCGGGGAGCAACCGGCCCGAAAAACGGCCGATTTTGCCTTGACAGACGCCCTTCTTCGGCCTACAAAGAGCGATCAATTTTTCTTCCTCTTCTACCCCACGTGAGGCCCGCATGTTTACCAATCGAGGCAAAGCCCTGACCTTCGACGACATCCT
>CAZWOT010000190.1:0-4797 GCA_964635595.1 uncultured Desulfovibrio sp. | reverse complement strand
CCAATCAGGTCGTCGCACCTCCAGTTACTTACAACTCATACGGGGATTCAGGTTCTTTGGGAAAATGCGTGGGTCCTGCAGGCAGAAAACCCGCTTGTCCCAAGGCGCGAGAGCTGCTGCACAAGGCCTTTTCCCCAGCAGTTCGCCAATGGACAGGGACGTTGCGTCTGCCGGGCAAAAGGACGCGCGAAGCCAAAAGGGCGTTTGCCGGCGATTGGAACACCCAAGGCAATGGGCACAGTCAGGCGATTGGGCACAGCCAAGGAAAAAGGCCGCCCGGTCTGGGGCGGCCTCAAAAAAGACGGCGCTGATGACGAAAGGGCCCGAACCCTATTCCTGGTTCTCTTCCGCCTTTTCCTTCTGTTCCGGCTTCTCGAACTCGCAGCGGCCGTTGGCGAAGGCCGTGGCCTCGTAGAGGGCCGAGCCTTCGACGCGATCGGTGGAGTCCGAGCCCGTGACCACGATCATCTGGCGCGATTCGTGGCGGATGTCGAGGGAGGTGGTGCGGATGGCGCGTCCCTCGTCGCGGCCCGGGATGAGCACCTGGCCGATGGGGATGCCGATGCGGTTGAAGACCAGGACGCGTCCCTGGCGGGCAAGGGCCACGTAGACGTTGCCGTCCTGGTCGGTGCGCATGGAATCGGGACCCGGGCCCGCGAAGTGGTAGGCCGCAAAGGCCCCGGTGGGAAGCGGCGTCACCTCGTCCTTGAGGAAGGCCAGGTGAAGGATGTTCCTGGCGAACTCGGTCGCGTAGAGGATCTTGCCGTCCGGGGACAGGGCCACGCCGTTGGCCTTGCACAGGTTGGGAATCACGGCCTGGACCTTGGTGAAGCCGGGCGCCATGTAGTAGACGCCGCCCGCGGGATCGGTGCTGGTTCCCTTGAAGTCCGTGAAGTAGAAGCCGCCCTTCGAGTCGAAGACGAGATCGTTGGGGAAGAAGCCGGCCGAGGAGGGCAGGATGATTTCGCTCTCCTTCGTCTCCAGGTCGAGCGCGTAGATGACGCCCTCGCCGGCGGGGTAGTTGTTGGCGCAGACAAAGAGCCGTCCGTCCTTGTGGAAGGCGAGCCCGTTGGCCACGAAGCCGTCCTTGCTCTCCAGCACGACCTCAAGGGTCTTGTCCTGGCTGATGCGCATTATCTTTGCCCCGGTGACGTCGCAGAAATAGACGTTGCCGTCCCTGTCGAAGCGCGCGCCCTCGAGGATGTGATTGTCCTTGGTGATCGAGAAGAAGGGCCTAGCAACCTCGGTCACGAGGCCGCGTTCCGCCGGGGGGATGGGCAGGGCAACGCCCGTGGCCTGGTCGTAGTCGAGAGCAAGGGGCATGTGGGGGCCCGCCATCAGGGCTCCCAGAAGGAGGGCTGCCCCGAGGGCGCCCGCACGCGTCTTCCTGGCCTTCTTCATTGGTCCTTCCTTGATTCGTTCTTGATCCGTTCCCTGGTCCTTGTCAAAGGAACGATGAATTCTGCGTTTGCGTGGTACGTTTGGCGAGATGTCCGTGTCCAGGCAACCGGGCCCCATGCGGGCCCGCCGCACGGCCCGCCCCCGAAATGGCAGGGGGGCAGGGTTTGTGCATCCCGGAAGCAGGACAGGGCGCCTTGCAAACGTGAAGCTATTCTCCAGAGAGGCCTTTGCTTGTCAAGGTCAAAATAGCTGTTCATTTGTCTGGCGGCCATGCGCAGGGCGTTTCTTTGGGACATGTGCATCTGCACCGCGCAAGGACTTAAGGATGAAGGCCGCAGGCGATGAAGGCCGCAGGCGATGAAGGCCGCAGGCGATGAAGGCCGCACGCGATGAAGGCCGCACGCGACGAAAAAGACCCGCCCCCTTTCGGGAAGCGGGTCGCTGGCCGCCAGGGGGGGGATGTGCCCCTGGCGCAACCGGGAGGTGCTATTTCTTGAGGGCTCTCAAGCCATTGCCGACCACGAGCAGGGAGGTGCCCACGTCCGCAAACACCGCCATCCACATGGTGGCGGCGCCGGCAAGCGTCAGGGCGAAGAAGAGGGCCTTGATGGCGAGGGCCAGGGTGATGTTCTCGACAAGGATCCCGTAGGTCGACCTCGAGAGGCGCACGAAGCGGGCGACCTTGCGCAGATCGTCGTCCATGATGGCCACGTCCGCGGTCTCGATGGCCGTGTCCGTGCCGCCCTTGGCCATGGCGAAGCCCACCTGGGCGCGGGCAAGGGCGGGAGCGTCGTTGATGCCGTCGCCGACCATGCCCACCGGGCCGTCCTTCTCGAGCTCCATGACCACGTTGAGCTTGTCCTCGGGCAGCATGTCCGCGCGGTACTCGTCCACGCCCACCTGGGAGGCGATGACGGCAGCGGTCTTCGCGTTGTCGCCGGTGAGCATGACCGTGCGCACCCCGAGGCTCTTCAGGTCCCGCACCGCGTCGACGCTGGTCTCGCGCACCGTGTCGGCCACGGCGAAAAGCCCTTCCACGCCGTTTTCGCCCACAAGCGCCGTGACGCTCTTGCCTTCGGCCTCCAGGGCGAAGATCTTCTCCTCGAGGGCCTTCGAGCACTTGCCGAGGTGCTCCACCATGCGGTGGCTGCCAAGATGCCAGGCCCGGCCGTCAATCTTCCCGCAGACGCCCTCGCCGGGCAGGGCCTCGAGCTCGTCCACCTCGTGCAGGGCAATCCCCCTGGCCCTGGCGCGCTCGGCGATGGCCACGGAGACCGGGTGGTCGGAACGTGCCGCGATGCTGGCCGCCAGGCGCTCGACCTCGGCTTCCTGGAGGGAGCCCGTGGTGAGAAGATCCGTGCACTGGGGCTTGCCGCGGGTGATGGTTCCGGTCTTGTCGAAGGCGATGGTCTTCAGAAGCCGTCCCTGCTCGAGGAACATGCCGCCCTTGACGAGGATGCCGGAGCGGGTGGCGGCGGCGATGCCGCTCACGATGCTTACCGGGGTCGAGATGACGAGAGCGCAGGGGCAGCCGATGACGAGGAGCACGAGGGCCGTGTAGACGCTCTCGTGAACGGAACGCCCGAGGACGAGGGGCATGGCCAGCGCGACCAGGATGGCGGCGAGGAAGACGGCCGGCGTGTAGTACTTGGCGAAGCTGTCCACGAAGCGCTGCATGGGGGCCTTGGAGCCCTGGGCCTCCTCCACGGCGTGGATGATCCGGGCCAGGGTCGAGTCGGAGGCAAGGGCCGTCACCTCGAACTCGAAGGAGCCCTGCTCGTTGATGGTTCCGGCAAAGACCTGGGCGCCCTCGGCCTTCTCCACCGGCATGGACTCGCCGGTGATGGGGGCCTGGTTCACCGTGGAATGGCCGTGGGTGACAACGCCGTCAAGAGCGATCTTCTCGCCAGGCCGCACGCGGACGATGGCTCCCAGGGCCACCTCGCGGATGTCCATGGTTTTCCACGTGCCGTCCGCCTGCCTGACCTCGGCCTTTTCCGGGGCCAGGGCCAGAAGCTCCTTCACGGCATGGCGGGCCTTGTCGAGGGATCTCGCCTCGATGGCCTCGGAGATGTTGAAGAGCACCATGACCATGGCGGCCTCGGGGAACTGGCCGATGAGCACGGCACCGGTGACGGCCACGGACATGAGGGCGTTGATGTTGAGATTGAAGTTCCTGACCGCGAGCCAGCCCTTCTTGTAGGTGCCGACACCCGCAAGGGAGATGGCGATGATAGAGAAGACGAGAGCCAGGATGTCGAGCAGTCCGAAGCCTGCAATTGTCAGGCCGGAAAAGTCGATGCCGAAGGGTCTGGCGCCCCATTCGCCCACAAGGTGGAAGATTTCGGAAAAGGCGGCCAGCAGGGTCGCAAAGGCAAGCTTCTTCCAGGGAATGGGGGCTGCCTCGATCACGGGCTCCTCGCGGCTTGCAAGAAGCCTCGCCCCCATGTTCAGGGAGGCAAGGGCCGCAGAGATGGCCGGAAGGGCGCCCTCGGCATGGCGCACGGTGAGGGTGCGCGAGAGCAGGTTGAACTCGAGGCCCTGGATGCCGGAAACGTTTGCGAGGCAGGTGCGCACCATGCGCTCCTCGTCCGGGCAGCACATGTCGGCGATGACGAACTGGGCCGTCTCGCCGCCCGTGATCACGGGCTCCGGCGTCATGTCTATGGAGGCGAGGGCATCCTCGATGATCTTTGTCGAGGGAAGCTCGTGGTTCACCACCAGCGTCCTCTGCATGAGATTGAACTCGAGGCCGGTGATGCCCTCCACGGTGGCGAGCTTCTTCCTGATGAGCGCCTCTTCCATGGGGCAGTCCATGTTCACGATGCGGTAGACCGCGCGCGTGTCCGACGCTTCCCCGAGGGCCGCGTAGTCGATGGCCTCCATGGCGGCATGGTCGTGGCAGCAGCAACACCCGTCCTCATGATCATGTTCATGCTCATGGGCATGGTCGTGATGATGTTCGTGGGCATGCTCGTGCGCATGTTCGTGGGCATGGTCGTGCCCGCAGGAGCAGGCGGCCTCGTGGACATGCTCATGCTCATGATGATGTTCATGGGCATGCTCATGGTCTTCATGGCCATGCGCGTGGTCATGGCCGCAGGTACAGGTCTCTTCGTCGTTGCCGAGAAGGCCCTGCCTTTCGAGTATTTCACGCCCCTTCTCGCAGATGGCGCCCAGGGGATGGGCGATTCCGCAGGGGCAGATGGACATGGTGGAGCTGGTCATGGCTGTTCTCCGAAAATCAGGGAAAACGGGCGCTTTGCGCCGTTTTTTTTTCATCCATGAACAAACTCTAGTGTCTATAGCAACTATAGGGTCAATGCCTTTTTGAAAAAAAGTTGTACCTACTCAGCTCTGGCAGCTGGTCTTGATTTTTATACCATGATTTGGGTA
>CAZWOT010000189.1:0-4815 GCA_964635595.1 uncultured Desulfovibrio sp. | reverse complement strand
CTTTTGAACGCGTTTCTTTGCCGGTTTGACAACAGGCCGCGCGTGGGGCCAATATCGCGTCCCTTCCCAACTGCAATCGACAGCGGACGACTTGTGCCCCATGAACAGGCCGTCGATCCAGATGTCACTTGTCGGAGAGTCACAAACGGAGGCTGCGCATCTCTCCCCGGAATTTCCCGGCCAACCTTCGCGCAGGCATCAAGATGGAACTTCTTTCGAGAACGGTACAAGGCTATGTCGCCAACTCCTCGCTCATCCGCCGCATGTTCGAGGCGGGCATCGAGCTGAAGAAAAAATACGGCCCCGAGAACGTCTACGACTTTTCCCTGGGCAATCCCGATCTTCCGGCGCCCAAGGCCGTCGTGGACGGCATCAGGGCCTTTGCCGACAAGGCCGGCGAGGCCTTCGCCTTCGGCTACACGCCCAACGCCGGCGCTCCCTGGGCCCGCGAGGCGCTTGCCAGATGGGTTTCCGAGGACCAAGGCGTGAAGGTCGAGGCTTCCGACGTCCTTCTCTCGGCCGGCGCCGCCTCGGCGCTCAACGCCTTCTTGAAGGCCGTGCTCAACCCCGGCGAGGAAGTCATCACCTTCGCGCCCTACTTTGTCGAGTACGGCTTCTACGTGGCCAACCACGGCGGCACCCTCTCCACCGTCCCGAGCAAGCCGGAGACCTTCTCCCCCGACGTGGACGCCCTCGAAAGGGCCATGTCGGAAAAGACCCGCGCCGTTCTCATCAACTCGCCCCACAACCCCACCGGCGCCGTGTACACGCGCGACGAGCTGGCGGCCCTTGTGGAGCTGCTCGAGCGCAAGAGCCAGGAGTACAACCACCCCGTGTGGCTCATCTCCGACGAGCCCTACCGCTTCCTCGCCTTCGACGGGGCCGTGGTGCCCTCGGTTCTGCCCCTCTACCGCTACGCCGTGTGCATCAGCTCCTTCTCGAAGAACCTCTCGCTTCCCGGCGAGCGCATCGGCTACGCGGTGGTCTCGCCTCTGCTCGAGACAAGGGACGAGCTCATGGCGGCGCTCACCATCACGAACCGCATCCTGGGCTACGTGAACGCCCCCATCGTGGGCCAGCACATCATGGCCGCGGCCCTGGGTTCCAGCGTGGACGTGGAGACCTACCGCAGGCGCCGCGACGCCATGGCCGAGGTGCTCACCGCCGGCGGCTACGAGTTCAACATGCCGCGCGGAAGCTTCTACTTCTTCCCCAAATCGCCCATTGCCGACGACAAGGCCTTCATCGAGGTGCTCGCCAAGGAGCGCGTCCTCGGCGTGCCGGGATCGGGCTTCGGCTGCCCCGGCTACTTCCGTCTCGCCTTCTGCGTGGACGAGTCGGTCATCCGCAACTCGAAGGACGGCTTTGCCGCCGCGAGAAAACATTTCTCGTAAAAAAACAGCGCGACGCGAGTGATACGCGCGGTAGCCCCGCAAGGAGCCTTCAAGCCCGGCGCGAATCAATCTTCACGGCAAGACCCGGGAGCAGCATCGCTTCCAGGGTCTTCCTTTTCGAATTCGTCCCTGTCCAAAATCCGCCCATCCCCTGACCTGGCACAGGTGCCCGGTCTTCAGCTTGCGAAGGGATCCGGGATCACGCCGGGGATGTTGCCCGTGGCCCTTGCTTCCGCGCGGCGCAGCTTGATGTCACGCTCCTGCACGGTCTGGTCGAGGGCCATGAGACCCAGAAGATAGGAGTTGACGCCAAAGCCCGCCACCGTGCCGCAGCAGGCAGGGGCAATGACCGAGTGGCGGCGAAACTCCTCGCGGCTTCCCACGTGGGACATGTGCACCTCGACCACGGGGAAGGACACGATGTTGAGAGCGTCCAGAAGCGCGTAGCTGTAGTGGGTCCAGGCGCCGGCGTTGATGACGATGCCCCTGGTGCCGTCGTCCACGGAGCGATGGATGCGCTCGCACATGGCGCCCTCGTTGTTGGTCTGAAAGAAATCGAGGTTCACGCCAAGCTGTGTCGCGACGCTCAAAAGGGCCCTGTTGATGTCCTCGAGAGTGGCCGTGCCGTAGACCGCGGGATCCCTGCGCCCGAACATGTTGAGATTGACGCCGTGCAGGATGAGGTAGTCGTGGTTGGGCATGCCTGATGCTCCTCGTGTCTTCCTGAATGATCCCCGGATGCCTTTCCGGATCGCGCAGGCGGTGCTCCGGCGCGTATGCGGCAATGTCCGTCGACACTGCCTGCCCGGCCTTTGTACAGGGACCGGCCGGCAAAATCCAGACACGCGTCGGCGGTTCCACGGGGAAGAAATACGACCCGCCGCCGACAGTCTCGAAAGTTGTTGATCCTGGCAAATCCCGTTCGTGTCCCTGATTTGGGCCTTTTTGCCGGTCCTTTTCGGGTCCCCTGCCCCGCATCATATATGCCCGGCCAGGCCGGGATTTTCATCTGTCCTTGAGGATGGCGTCGATGGAGATGTGCCGATGCCTTTGGTCGGACAAAAAGTGTCGCCAAAGCTTTTGGGCAGAACACGCCTCCTTTTCGGATATCGTGCAGCAAGGCCGGTCTGAAGGCATGGCAGGCGAAGCTTGTGCCGCTGGGGACGACCGATTTGCGGCACGAAATTGGCGAACCCGAAAATTTCCCAAACTTTCTTTTCCAAAGGTCGAGGGAAGAGGAGGGTCAAGAATCGCGAATCCACAAGAGTGGGGCCCTCTTGGCACATGGCCTCTTTCGCAAATAATGCAAAAACGACTTAAAATTTACAAGTTTTCCCGAAATTGTTTGCCGCAATAAAGTGTACTGATTCCATTGCCTTGGCTCAAAAATTTCTTTTGGGCAACATCGGTTCTACCACTAGCCTTTTTGTTTCAAATTGGGTAGTGTTTCAGCGAAAGTCCATATCTTCACACGTCCGGTTTTTCCGACGCCAAAGTATGGGACTCTCTTGTGAGATTCGGAACTCACGCCTCGACCCCCTGCCGTCTTGCCAACGGGTCCGTTCGCAAAGCGGGCCTTCACCAAAGGTCCGTTTTCAAGGGGTCAAACAGAGGAGATGCCTTTAGGAGTTGCCATGCAAGCCAACCCATTGAACATCGTCCAGGGCAAGGACCTCGCCTTCCTGAAAGAAGTCGAGGCCGAAAGCGGGCAGAGCGTTTCCACCTGCTACCAGTGCGGGAACTGTTCCGCCGGCTGCCCGGCCGCGTTCACCTACGACATGCAGACCAACCAGGTCATTCGTGCCGTGCAGCTGGGACTCAAGGACAAGGTCCTGTCCTCGAAGTCCATCTGGATGTGCCTGTCCTGTTCAACCTGCTCGCTGCGCTGCCCCAACAACATCGACGTGGCCAACGTCATGGAAACGTTGCGGCACATGGCGCGACGCGAGAACAGGGTGACCGTGCCGGTCATGAACAAGTTCTGGCTGTCCTTCCTGAACACCGTCCGCGCCTTTGGCCGCAGCTACGAGATTGGCACCATGGTGCTCTACATGCTGCGCTCGCTCAAGTTGACCACGGACGTCGATCTCGCGCCCGCAGCCTTGAGCAAGGGCAAGCTCGGCTTCAAGCCGCACGTCGTGCCGGACGGCGGCGCCAAGGCCGTGGCCCGCATCTTCAAGCGCTACGAGGAACGTGCGAAGAAGGAGGGGGTGCGTCCGTGAAAAGAGTGAACATAGCCTATTATCCCGGCTGCTCCGCCAAGGGCTCGTCCATCGACTACGAGCTCTCGACGAGCGAGGTCTGTCGCAAGCTGGGGATTGTCTCCAGCGAAATCGACGAGTGGAACTGCTGCGGCTCGACGCCCGCCCACGCGGTGAGCACCGAGCTCTCCGCGGCCCTTTGCACGCGCAACCTCATGCAGGCCTCCAAGCAGGGAGCCGACATTGTCATGACCCCCTGTCCCAGCTGCCTCTCGAACCTGCTCCACGCCAGGGAGCGCATGAAGAACCCCGAGTTCAAGAAGCGCGTGGACGAGCTTCTGGACGAGCCGGCGAAGGACGATCTGCCCGAGGCCACGTCCGTCATGCAGCTCATCGGCCAGAACTACACGGCCGACGACATCCGCAAGCACGTGGTGCAGAGCCTTGCCGGCATCAGGATTGCCCCCTACTACGGCTGTCTCATGAGCAGGCCCGCGGACCTGATGAAGTTCGGGGATCCGGAAAATCCCATGCTCATGGAAAGCCTGCTTGCCGCCTGCGGCGCCGACGGCGTCATCGACTTTCCGCTCAAGACCGAGTGCTGCGGCGCTTCCGCGGGCATCCCGCACAGGCCCCTCACCTCGGTGAACTCCGGGCGCATCCTGCAGGTGGCCGCCAACATGGAGGCAGACTGCATCTGCGTCTGCTGTCCGCTCTGCCAGATGAACCTTGATCTGCGCCAGAAGCAGGCGGAGCAGCGGACGAACTCGAAGTTCGGCATCCCGGTCCTCTACTTCACCCAGCTCATGGGCATCGCCTTCGGCATCGACGAGAAGGCCCTGGGCCTGAACAAGCTCATCGTCAAGGCAGACAAGCTCGTTGCCCGCATCAAGGCGCTCAACACCGCCCGCAAGGAGACCGGCAAGACCGGCGGCGTCGCCAAGGGAGGAAACGCGGCATGAGAATAGGCGTTTTCGTCTGCCACTGCGGCAGCAACATTGCCGGCACCGTCGACTGCGAGAGCGCGGCCAAATCCGCCCTCGAACTGCCCGACGTGGTGTACGCGACAGACCTCATGTACTCGTGCGCCGAGCCCGGCCAGGCGGCCATCGAAAAGGCCATCCACGACTACCAGCTCACCGGCGTCGTGGTCGCCTCCTGCTCGCCGCGCATGCACGAGCCCACCTTCAGGCGCACCGTGGAGCGCGCCGGCCTCAACC
>CAZWOT010000188.1:0-4830 GCA_964635595.1 uncultured Desulfovibrio sp. | reverse complement strand
AGATACTGCGGGTGATAGAACCACATGCCGCCTGCGCCCTGCACCACGGGCTCGAGCACCACGGCCGCGATCTCGTCCCCAAGCCGTTCCAGATGCCGTCTCGCGTCATCGAGGCTTTTCGGGTCATAAGGCTCGTCGAAGCGGCAGGTGGGCCGCTCCATGAAGTAGTGCTTCGGCAAGATGCCCGTAAAAAGCGTGTGCATGCCGGTCACGGGGTCGCATACGCTCATGGCCCCCTGGGTGTCGCCATGGTAGCCGCCCATGGGCGTCAGGAAATGCCTGCGCCCTTCACGCCCTTTCGAGAGCTGGTACTGGACGGCCATCTTGAGGGCCACTTCCACGGCGACCGAGCCGGAGTCCGCGTAGAAGAGCCAGGAGAGGCCCTTGGGCACCATTTCCAGAAGACGCTGGCCAAGCCGCACTGCCGGCTCGTGGGTGAGTCCCCCGAACATGACATGGCTCATGGACTCGAGCTGCCGTGTCATGGCCCTTGTCAGTCGCCCGTTGCCGTAGCCGTGCACGGCGCACCACCAGGAGGACATGCCGTCGATGAGCTCGCGCCCGTCGGACAGGACGATGCGGTTGCCGCGGGTCGAGGCTGCCTCGAAAACCGGCAGGGGATTGACCGCCGAGGTGTAGGGGTGCCAGAGGTGCTCGCGGTCGAAGGCAAGGCGGTTCTCTCTTTCCCGTGCTTCCCTTTCCTGTGCTTCCCTGTCGGACGCCCCCGGGGACTTTTCGCCCTCCTGTTCCCAGAGTGCTTCAAGGGCCTCCTTGACCGGGGAAAGAAGCGATTGGGCGCTCTTGTCCCGGGCGTCCTCGACCGGCCTCGAGTCCATGCCCTTCGAGGACTGATGGGGAATGTTCGCCAGAAGCGGCGCATGGAAGCGCTCGCCCAGGCGTTCAAGCGAGCGCACGTTGTCGGCGAGGATGCGGGCCTCGTCCTCGTGGCCCGCGTTTTCCCCGCAGCCGGGATCGGCCTTTTCCTCCGGTGTTACGCGGTTCAGGACCATGCCGGCAAGCTTGAGACCCCCGGACTTGAGGGCCTCGAGACTCAGATGGGCCTGGTTGAGGCACCCAAGGCGGTTCGCGACCACCAGAAGGACCGGAAACTGGAGCCTTGCCATGAGGTCCAGCATGGTCTCGCTCTCGTTCAGGGGCACGCAGATGCCGCCTGCGCCCTCGACGATCAGGGTCTCGACGTCCAGGGAGTCCGCCTTTTCCCCAATCTCTCTCGCGAGGGCCGCCGCTTCGAGCCTTTCGCCCGCAAGCTCAGCCGCCAGATGCGGCGAGCAGGGAGGCTCGTAGAGCCGCAATGCCTCTGCTCTCGCACCCAGGGCGCATACGGCGTCCACGTCCGGAGCAACGAGCTCCCCTTCCCTTTGCAGGCATCCGGTCTGCACGGGCTTCACGACAAAGGCGCTCCTGCCGAAAAGCCTCGCGAGTTCCCCCGCAACACAGGTCTTGCCCGCCTCGGTGTCCGTGGCGGTGATAAAGACGGCGCGTCTTCCCATGAGCGTTCTCCCTGCCCTGTCGTCTTGCCCTATCGTCTGGTGGAGCCCAGATGCTCGAGCAAAAGGTCGTCCTCCTCGTAGCCGAAGCCCCTGGTGGTCAGGTAGTTGCCGGTCATGAGCGCCGAAGCGCCCGAGGCCAGCACGAAGCCCTGCTCCTCGCCAAGGGTCGAGAGCCGTCCTCCGCAGATGATGATGTCGCGCGCAGGATTCAAAAGGCGCGCTATGGCCACGGTGCGCAGGGCCTCCGCGTGGGAGAGAGGGGGTCTTTCCTGCAGCGGCGTCCCCCTGACGGGCGAGAGGAAGTTCATGGGCAGGCTCTCGATTTCGAGCTCGCGCACAAGGAGCAAGAGCTCGATTCTCTGCTCCCAGCTCTCCCCCATGCCGAAGATGCCCAGCGAGCAGGTGGAAAGCCCGGCTTCCTTTGCCACCCTCAAGGTCTCGATGTCCTCATCGTAGTCGTGGGTGGTGCAGATCTGCGAAAAGAAGGATCGGGCCGTCTCGAGGTTGTGGTGGTAGCGAAAAAAGCCCGCTTCCTTGAGGCGCGTGGCCTTTTCCTTGTTCAGGAGCCCCAGGGAGGCGCAAAGCCCCATGCCGCACTCGGTTTTGATGCGCTCGGCAGCCCTGCACAAGACGTCGAGGTCCCTGTCCGACACGGTGGTGCCGCTCGTGACCATGCCAAAGCGCCCTATGCCGTGGCGCGCCATCTCCCTTGCCTTCTCGACCAGGGTGTCCTCGTCCATCAGGGGATAGACGGGCGAGCCCGTCCGATAGTGGACCGACTGGGCGCAAAAGGCGCAGTTTTCCGGGCACCTGCCGGACTTGGCGTTCACGATGGCGCAGGTGCCGGTTCCCTTCGGCCCATGGAGCGAGCGCACCATGTGCCCGAGAGCCAGCAGGTCCATGTTGTCCGCGTAGGGGAGGCTTGCGAGCTCAAGCGCCGTGTCCCCGTCCAGTTCAAGGGGGGCCTTGGCATAGTTCCCGAAGAGCTCCCGCAAAAGCGTGTGCATTCTTTTGTTCCCTGAAAATCCCGTGCCGAAAAAAACCATGAACCGGCAAGTCGAAAGAACGGGAAGCACAACATCGGAAGCCATTCAAGGCGCAGCGTGCTCTCCTTCGCCCTTGCCGGAACGCCTTTTTTGCAGGAGAGGGCCTTCCTTGTCAAAACGTCCGCAAGAGCCGAAACTGATGTGCCCCAGGCTTCCTGCCCTCTTCTCCCTCCGCCGAAGACATTTGGGACTTCCCGTCAGTCCCGAGAAAGCCCGCACACAGGACCTCCCCCGTTCCCTGCCGGCACAAGGCCGCGCCATGACAACGCCCGGCCAGTCCAGCACGATTCATCCCCAAACGAGCGACCCAGAGATGAACCTTTCCACCACGAACCATTTCGCAAGCCCATCGCCCCTGATTTCGACGGAGGAAGCGACGCTTCGCCGCGGCAAGCTCCTGGCCCTCCTCGACAGGCTTCTCCCCGAGGCGGACGGCCTCCTTGTCACCGGCAAGGCCAACGTCTTCTACCTTTCGGGCACCATGGCCTCTGGCCTTTTCTGGCTGCCCAGGGAAGGAGCGCCCATCCTCTTCGTGCGCAAGGGCGAGGAGCGCGCAAGGGCCGAATCCCCCGTCGAGCGCATCGCCTCCTTCAAGTCCTTCAGGGAAATCGCGCACATAGCGGAGGAGCTCGAGTCTCCCCTGGGACACGCCCTCGCCGTGGACAAGGAAAACTTCTCCTGGGCCATGGCGGACATGCTCCTCAAAAAAATGGGCTCCATCCGCTTTCTCGCAGGCGACGGCGTTCTCGCGCGGGCCAGGAGCGTCAAGACCGCATACGAGACAGCCTGCATGAAAGAGTGCGGGCAAATCCACGCCCACGTGCTGGACAACGCCCTGCCGGGGCGCCTCAAAGTCGGCCTCACGGAACGGGAAATGGCCCTTCTCTACGTCGAGGAAGCCTTGAAGGCCGGCTCCGAGGGGCTTTGCCGCCTCACCCACGCAAACGACGAGATGTTCTTCGGCTACGCCTCGATAGCCGAAAACGGCCTGTACCCCACCTCCTTCCCGGGGCCCCTTGGCTGCAGGGGAGTCTCTCCGGCCACACCCTTTCTGGGAGCGCCGGAGCGCATCTGGAAGAAGGAAGAGGTGCTCTCGGTCGACATGGCCTGCTCGAAATTCGGCTACCACACCGACCGCACACAGGTGTACTTCTCGGGCTCGAAGCCTCCGGACATCGTTGCACGGGCCCAGGGCTGCTGCGAGGAAATCCTGGACAAATGCCTCGAGAGAACCCGGCCGGGGAACAGTCCTGCGGAAATCTGGGCAGCCTCCCTTGAAATCGCCAAAAATCGCGGCTTTGCCGAAGGCTACATGGGCCTTGGGGCCGACCAGCTTGCCTTCCTTGGCCACGGGGTGGGCCTGTGCCTCGACGAGTGGCCGGCCTTGGCCAAGTCCTTCACGGAGCCGCTCGAGGCCGGCATGACGCTTGCCCTGGAGCCCAAGATATCCCTGGAAGGCATTGGCATGGTGGGCGTCGAGCACACCTATCTCGTGGGCGAGAAGGAAACGGTTTCGCTCACCGGCACCCGTACCGGCATCCTCTGCCTCGGGGCGTGACAGGCAGACGAAAGCTGCCCGCGTGCCGTCTTTCGCTTGTACCGCGAAGGGTACGTCCACAAGTACATGACGAACATGGGTCCACGAGCCCATGCGCCTTCGAGGGCAGCAAAGCCGGCGAAGCCATTGGAGCCATGGCCCCAAACTCGAAAGAGCTCTTCCTGTCCGCTTCAACAGGAAGAGCTCTCCGGGTCTGTCCAAAGGAGGAAACCAAAAGGAGGTGTCCGGATTTGCATCCGAGTGCCGGTATCCCGTCCAAGTTGTCAAGTGGATGCCGGCGGCCGGGCGGCCTGTCAAAAGCGGGACATGGAGGGTTTGTGCCGAACCCTCTTGATCCATATCCTGCCCTCTTGCCATGAGAAGCCGCCCAATTCAGGTTCGTTGAGTTCAAACTGGGCTTATTTGAACAATCAGTCAATACGCCTTTTGTGAACAATTTTCCGAAAGTACTGGTGAGCCATCAAGTCAGGCACCCAACATCGTTCCCAAGCACATGTGATGTGGTTACAAATTTTGAACCAAGATTTTGCGAATTTTGGAACAAGGTTTTTGCTCGGCATCGCAAGGTCCTCAAATAAGTATCCGTTCAAGGGGTAGCTGGAGCCTGCCCCAATTGGGCACGTACTTCAATGGCCTGACGCTTTGTTCTGAATAACGCGGGAGGTCCTGGGGCTTGCGGGAAAGGAAGCTTGTCACCGCTCCTTTGACACTCCTT
>CAZWOT010000187.1:0-4871 GCA_964635595.1 uncultured Desulfovibrio sp. | reverse complement strand
GCACGCTCGAGTTCGTGAACAACCGCGAGTTCTACGACTGGATACTGCAGGCCCTCGATGTCTATCGCCCTGAGCAGACGGAATTTGCCCGTCTCAACGTGACCCACACCATCCTTTCCAAGCGCAAGCTCATCCAGCTCGTGCAGTCGGGGACCGTCACGGGCTGGGATGACCCGCGCATGCCCACGCTTTGCGCCCTGCGCCGCCGCGGCGTTCCGCCCGAGGCCATCCACGAGTTCTGTCGCCGCATCGGCATCGCCCGCTCGGACTCCACCGTGGATTACGGGCTTCTTGAGTTCTGCGTGCGCGAGCACCTCAATGCCCACGCGGCCCGCTGGATGGCCGTCACCGACCCCCTGAAGGTCGTCGTGGACAACTTCCCCGAGGACGGATGCGAGGTCTTCGAGATGCCCCTGCACCCCGAGGATGAAAGTCGGGGCACGCGCACGGTGCGCTTCACCCGGGAGTTCTACATCGAGCGCGAGGACTTCCGCCTCGATCCGCCAAGCAAGTACCACCGCCTGGCCCCGGGCCGCGAGGTGCGCCTGCGCTACGCCTTCCTCGTCACCTGCACCGACGTGGAGCTCGACGAGAGGGGCGAGCCCAAGGTCGTGCACGTGACCTACGACCCCGCCACCCGCGGCGGCACGAGCCCGGACGGGCGCAAGGTCAAGGGCACCATCCACTGGGTGAGCGCAAAGTACGGCGTGCCCGCCAAGGCGAGGCTCTACGATCACCTCTTCGCCATGGACAATCCCAACGACGTGCCCGAGGGCAAGACCTTCCTCGACATGGTGAACCCGGACTCCCTGAAGGAGGTCGACATCGTCCTCGAGGAGGCCATGTGCGGCATCCCCGTGGGCGAGACCGTGCAGTTCGAGCGCGTCGGCTATTTCTGCAAGGACAGGGACAGCACGGAGGATCTGGCCGTCTTCAACCGCACGGCCACCCTGCGCGACTCCTGGGCCAGGCTCGAAAAGAAGGTCCAGGGCGGCAGGTAGAGCCGCCAAAGGCCCGGTCCGGGGCCGCGATCTTTCTTGACATGGGGGAGATGTTGGGCGTAATAGCCTCCTGACCACGGACGGGACGTTAACTCAGTCGGTAGAGTATCTGCCTTTTAAGCAGAGAGTCGCAGGTTCGATCCCCGCACGTCCCACCACGATTTTTCCCGGGGCACCTCGAGCTTGACACGGACGAGCGAGGTGCCCTTTTTGCTCCCCGTTTCCATGCCCCGCTTTTCTGCCTGATCCCGAGCTCCCGCCGTTGCCCCGACCACGGAGAGAACCATGTCCCTGAACGACGATTTTCTGGCCATGCGCCGCCTCGGCGAGGTGAGCAGGGAGCTCTGCCATTCCGACTCCCTCGACAAGGTCTGGCAGACCACCGTCGGGGACTCGCCCATGCCCTCCCTGCCCGTGCTGGATGAAATCCTGGCACGGCTTCGCGTGGCGCTCTTTCCCGGCTTTTTCGGTCGCTCGAGGGTGTGGCGCGACTCCATCGAGTACCACGTCTCCGCCAACCTCGACAGCATCTACCGGCTTTTGGCGGAGCAGATCCGCTGCGGCTACTGCTTTGCCCGCGACAGTGCGGAATTCTGCTCGGACTGCGAGCGCAAGGGCAAGGAAGGGGCGTTGGCCCTCATCGACTCCCTGCCGAGAATTCGCGACCTGCTCGTGACCGACGCCCAGGCGGGCTACGAGGGCGACCCCGCGGCCACCAGCGCCGGCGAGACCATCTTCTGCTACCCATCCATGTGGGCCATGATGAACCACCGCATTGCCCACGTGCTCTACGAGAACAAGGTGCCCCTCATTCCGCGCATCATCTCGGAGATGGCCCACTCGCACACGGGCATCGACATCCACCCGGGCGCGCAGATAGACGAGTATTTCTTCATCGACCACGGCACGGGCGTCGTCATCGGCGAGACCTGCATCATCGGCAAGCACTGCCGCCTCTACCAGGGCGTCACCCTGGGCGCCCTCTCCTTCCCCAAGAACGAGGACGGGACGCTCGTCAAGGGGAATCTCCGCCACCCCATTCTCGAGGACAACGTGACCGTGTACGCCGGAGCGACCATCCTTGGCCGCATCACCGTGGGCGAGGGCGCGGTCATCGGCGGCAACGTCTGGGTCACCTCGGATGTGCCCAAGCGCGCCCGCATAACCCAGGAGCGTGCCCACCGTGAGTAGGATCGTTCGCCGCCTGACGGCTCTTGCGCTCGTGCTCGCGCTCCTGGCGGCCCTTGCCGGCTGCTCCGGCGTGCAGGTGAAGCCAAGGGGCGAGATCGTGGGCGGCGTCTCCGTGGGCGGACGCTCGTAGACCCCCTTTTCGGGGAAAAATCCCGAAGAAATTTTTCAAGCCTGCATTTCCAGGCAGCAATTCCAGGCTTCGACCCGAAGCCCACCCCACACACCGAACCTTGCCAGCGAAGCTTCTTCGCACGACCCGAAAATCTGCGGCCCAATGCCATGCAGGGCATGCCCCGCGTCAGGAAGCGAGATGAAAGTGTATCTGAAGGACAGAAACGCCCGCAGACGCAAGTCCGCCTGGCGGGAGTACGCCGAGGCTCTGGTGGTGGCGCTCCTGCTCGCCATCCTCATCCGCACCTTCGTGGTCCAGCCCTTCAAGATTCCCTCCGAGTCCATGTGCAACACGCTGCTTGTGGGCGACCAGCTCCTCGCCACCAAGTACGACTACGGACTGAAGATTCCCTTCACGGACATCAGCGTCTACCAGGGCGAACTTCCCCAGCGCGGGGACGTGATCATCTTCAAGTACCCGAAAGAACCGGACGTGGACTTCATCAAGCGCATCATCGGCACCCCCGGGGACGTCATCGAGGTGCGCGACAAGCAGGTCTACCGCAACAACGAGGCCCTGAAGGAAGCCTACATCCGCGTGGACGAGCCCGAACGCATTCTGCCCGGACGCGACAACTTCGGCCCCGTCACCGTGCCGGACAACATGTATTTCGTCATGGGCGACAACCGCGACAACAGCATGGACTCCCGTTTCTGGGGCTTTGTCGGCAAGGACGACATAATTGCCAAGGCCCGCCGCATCTACTGGTCCTGGGAGAGCCTCACCGACATCCGCTGGTCGCGCATAGGCCAGGCCATACGCTGAAAAGGCCTGCCCAAGACGCAACTTCCCGCAAGCCCCGAGGTTTTTCGCCAAGGGGCTTTCTTCTTTTGGGGGAGCGTCGCGTTTTGCCTCTTGAAAAAGGCGACTTTTGACGTCCTGCGAGCTTGAAAAACGGACATGAAGAAGGGTGCCCTGCACTTTTGTGCCCATGATCACGGGATTTTTCGGGGGCACTTGACAGAAACACGAAAAATTCAAGAATAATGTGACAACGAGTTGCGGCCGCGTCGGGCATTGATTTCCATGGATGCCGCGCGGCCAGGGTTTCGAGCGTTTCAGGGGAGAGCCGGCATGCCGCAGGGTACCTCCATACACCGCCGCAAACAGACGCACCAGGATTGCGCGGAGGCCTTTTCCGGGCTTTTCGTGCCCAGCGCCCGTGCCCGCAGGAAGTCGCTTCTCGCCCTCTCCCGCTTCGACGCCTGCATGGAGAGCTTCCTCGAGATGTGGACCATCCGCATGCAGGCCGCGGGCTACCTCTCCTTCACCACCGCAAGGCGCGAGGACTGCATCGAGGCGTGCCGGCAGTTCCTGGAGCCCGCCATCCTCCATGCCAAAAGCCGCGAGACGGTCTCCTTCGAGACCTTGCGCGACAACGAGGACGGCTGGGCAGACGCGCAGATAGAGACGGGCTTGCGGCACTGTCGGCGCGGCATCACCGTCTCCATGTACCTTGGCTGCTACAAGACCTTCATCATGGCCATCGAGGACGCCTTGCAGGCCCTGCCGAGGCTTTGCGCAGACGTGCCCGAGGACTACATCCCCGCCACCATGGAGTTCGTGGGCCTGCACGCCCACGTCTTCGAGGTGCTGTGGACGGAGCGGGCCGTGCACGAGCTCGCAAGGAAGGAACAGCAGATGGGGCAGGACGAGCTTTTGCGCCTTCTGACCCTCGAGAAATGCCGTTTCGAGAACATCTTCAACGCGACCTCGGACGGCGTGCTCGTCATGGACGAGAGCTGCCGCATCATCACCTGCAACCAGTCCCTGCGCCAGTACGCGGGCGAGAACCTCGAAGGGCGCTTCATCTGGGAGGCCCTGGGACTCGAGGGGGAAAGCCCCGAGGAGTTCTTCCGCTACTATCCCGTGGGACAGCCCGCGGAAGTGGCCCTCTTTGGCGACAGCCTCTTCTTCCGCATCTCGGTCTCCTCCATGGGCGGCATGAGCCTTGCCTCGGCAGGCGAGTACGTGGTGCTCCTTGCCAACATAACTCCACAGGTCCTGCAACGGGAAATGATCGAAAAGGCGAACCTGCGCCAGGCCGAGGCCCTCGAGGCAGAGCAGAAACGGCTCGAGGAGCTCAACATCACCCTGCGCACCGTCCTCTCCAACATCCACGCCGATCAGGCCAACATGCGCGAGGAACTCTCGAAGAACGTGCGCCGCGTGCTCATGCCGGCCCTCGACCGCATGGCCAGGGAGCAGGACGCCCAGGCCCGCAAGGGGGTCATCGAGCTTGTGCGCAACGCTCTCGTCTCCACCCTCTCCGGCGGCGAAGACGATGTGGACGCGGGCCTGAGCAAGCTGACGCTGGCGGAACTGAAGGTGTGCCGCCTCGTGCGCGCCGGCCACAGCACCAAGGAAGTGGCCGAGCTTTTGAACATCTCCCCCGACACCGTGCAGACGCATCGCCGCAACATCCGCCGCAAGCTGGGCCTGCGCGGCCGCGACACCCAGCTTTCCGTCCACCTGCTCAAGTCCGGCGCGAGAGAGGCCGGTCAGGC
>CAZWOT010000186.1:0-4903 GCA_964635595.1 uncultured Desulfovibrio sp. | reverse complement strand
AAGTCGTAGCCGGGCGCGAGATCCCTGTAGAGGTCGCGCCACTGCTTCTCGCAGGTGAGCGAGTGGCACTTGAGGGCGCCCTTCACGTCGGTGAGGGAAATGAGCTGGATGAAGGGATGCTGCGCGGTGAAGCGCTCGAGGAGCCTGGTCGCCTCGTCGCCGAAGTCGAGCAGGCATTTCTGCTGCGAGAGCTGGCAGAGCACGTGGGCCGAGAGCCTGCCCGCGAGCTCCTTCATGCGGTCGTACTCGGTGATGAAGAACTCCGGCATGTAGCGCTGCACGAGCTTTTCCATCTCCTCGAAGGAAATGTGGGTGGTGCGGCCGTTTTCGTAGGCGTGCATGATGTCGTCGTAGATTTTGCCCACGGCCGGGTGCTTCTTGGTCACTTCCTTGGAGGTGCCGACAAGCCGGAGGTTGTGGTTGATCCAGTAGGCCACGCCCGCGCGGCCGGACTTGTCGGTAATGATGATGGGCACCGGGCGGCCGAGAAGGAGGGTCGTGTCGAAGATGTTGTAGATTTCCTCGTTCTTCAGGATGCCGTCCACGTGCACACCGGCGCTGGTGGCGTTGAAGTCGCGGCCAGCGAAGGGATAGTTGTGGGGGATGGCGTAATGGAGCTCCTTTTGGAAGAAGTCGGCAATCTCGGCGATGACCGTGGTGTCCGCGGCCCTGTCGTCGCCGGTGATGGAAATGTAGTCGATGGCAAGGGCTTCCACGGGGGTGTTGCCGGTGCGCTCGCCGAAGCCGAAGAGGGTGCCGTTGACCGAGCCGCAGCCGTAGAGCCAGGCCGTGACGCCGTTGACAAGGCTCTTGTGGAAGTCGTTGTGGCCGTGCCACTCGAGGCGCTCGCCGGGAACGCCCGCCTCGTCGATGAAGGCGTGCACGAGGCGCTGCACCGATCTGGGAAGCGCAACGCCCGGGTAGGGCACGCCGTAGCCCATGGTGTCGCACAGGCGAATCTTGACCGGAATGTTGGCCTGGCGGGAGAGCTCCATGAGCCTTTGCGCGAAGGGCAGGCAGAAGCCGTAGATGTCCGCGCGGGTGATGTCCTCGAAGTGGCAGCGGGGGGTGATGCCCCACTCGAGGGCCTGGGCCGCCACGTCGAGATACATGTCCATGGCCTGCTGACGGGTTTTTCCGAGCTTCAGGAAGATGTGGTAGTCGGAGACGCTCGTGAGCATGCCCACCTCGTCGAAGCCCATGTCGCGGGCGATGGCGAGGTCGGCCTTGACGGCCCTCGTCCAGGCGGTGATGCGCGGGAACTGGTAGCCCAGCGAGCGGCAGGCGTCGATGGCCCTGCGGTCCTTCTCGGAGTAGACGAAGAACTCGCAGGCGTTGATGAGTCCCGTGCGGCCGCCCAGGCGGTAGAGGAACTCGAACATCTTCTTTATCTGCGCCACGGTGTAGGGCGGGCGCGCCTGCTGGCCGTCGCGGAAGGTCGTGTCGGTGATGTGCATCTCCTTCGGGGGATGGGGCGCCAGCATCACGTCGTCGAAGGCCGTGCGGCAGATCTGGGTGTAGGGGAAAAGATCGCGGTAGAGGACCGGATCCGGAACGTCCTGAAGGGGGAAGGAGTTCAACATCTTCTGGTGAAGCAGGGACATGTCGCCTCCGGATGGGGCCCGGACAAAACCTGGAACAGGTTCCTCGAGCCCTTCAAATATCGCTCAATCGGGTGGGGGAAGGGAAAACCTGGTGTGTCCTTGGAGTCTTGTGCCCTTGGGGGGTGAGGGCCCCTTGAATCGGGTGCCCGTTTTTTTGCGAAACCCGCAGGACTTGATCGCGGGCCAAAAAGACACGAAACGGCGCCGAACGGATCGGACGCCGCGGGGGGAAGGGCAACGCTCGAAGAGCCCCCGGCCGGGCAGCCGGAAAGGGCAAGACCTCGTGCCTTCCCATTTCCACGAACTGTTCCAGTATCGAAAAACGCGAGGGAATACAAGAAGCGGCCAGGGAGGCGAAAATCCGCCCGTCTGGAGACCTTTTCGGCAGGTCCTGCCGGCTGCCCCCTGCGCCATGGCCAGCGCCCCCAGTTCTTCAAGTCCGATCCGTTTTCGCCAGCCGTTCCCTGTGCGCGCCCTGCCGGGATCGGCAAGGCTGCCTTGTCCGCTACCTCGCGCTCCTTCCCGGACTGCCGTGCTGGCGGGCCTTTGCAGCGGCGCCAGGCCTTGCCCCTTGTCTTGCCACCGGGCCCACTTCGGGGTAGGTATGCCCCTGGTTGCCGGACCTTGCGCGCGCCCGTTTTCGCTCGCGCCGTCCTTGTCCGGTTCCGGTTTTTCGTCTCGAAGGAGTGAGCAAGGACATGCCTGCATGCGTGCAGTACCCGACCGTGGGCTGTATTGTGGAGTACTTTGACGCAAGCGCCCTGCAGACGGCCGTGGTTCTCGAGGAAGTGGCCGGAAAGCTTCGGGTGATGCTGGCCAACAGGCGGGAGACGAAACTCCCCTCGAGCAGGGTTCTGCCCTGGACAAGTCCGCCCCTGCCGGGTGCCGGCTCCCTTTCCCGCGACGAGATGGCGAAAATTCTCGAGGAGACGAAGCACCGCCGCGACGAGAAGGCCAGGGCCCTCGACGTGGAGGAAATCTGGGAGCTCTCCCAGGGCGAGGTGCACGAGGCGCAGGCGACGTGGTTTGCCGAGCTTGTGGACTCCTCCCCGACCGTGGACGACATTGCGGCCGTGGGCCGCGCGCTTTTGGCCTGCCGCACCCGCTTCCGTTTCGTGCCGCCCAATTTCGAGGTGTACGACGAGGAGACGGTGAACCGCCGCGAGGAGGAGCTGCGAAAGCAGAAGGAGCGCGACCGCGTTCTTGTCGAGGGCCAGCCCTTCTTCAGGATGCTGGCCGACGTGGCCCACAAGAGGGGCGAGCTTTGGCCCGAGGAGAAGTGGCCGGCCCCGGAGATCTGCGAGCGTCTCGAGAAGATGGCGCGCCAGGTTCTGGCAAGGCCCGACAATCCCGATCCTTTGTGGGAGCCTCTCGTCAAGGGACTTGGCAGCGAGGGCTTCATGCCCGTGCTCCTGCTCACTGCCTGGGGCAGGATCCCGCCCCACTACAATTTCTGGTACGACCGTGCGGACTATGCCCGCGGCGACAGGTGGTGGAAAAAGGAGGAAGAGGCCGTAAGGGCCGTTGCGAACCTTGCCGCGGAGGCGGACCTGCCCGTGTGCGGCACGCCCTTCGTGAGCGTGGACGGCGACACCACCCGGGACATCGACGACGCCTTTCATCTCGAGAGGGACGACGAGGGCCGTTTCGTCCTCACCCTTGCCCTTGCCTGTCCGGCCCTTGGCTGGCCCTTCGGGGAAAAGCTGGATCAGCTTGTCTTTGCCCGCGGCACGAGCATCTATCTGCCCGAGGGCGACTCCCACATGCTCCCCGAGTGTCTGGGCCTCGACGTCTTTTCCCTGCTGGCCAACAAGCCGAGGCCTGCGCTTCTCATCCGCCAGGTGGTCGAGAAGGACGGCAAGCCCGTGGGCGAGTGCGACATTTCCTTTGCCAGGGTGACGCTTGCCGCCAACCTGCGCTACGGCGACTGCCAGGATGTCCTCGACGGCAAGGAAGGAAAGGACGCCCAGGCCTTCAGGGACATGCTCTTGCTGGCGGACGAGTTTCGGGCCGCCCGCGTGGCGTACCGCGTCTCGCAGGGGGCCGTGTCCCTCGAGCGCAAGGAGGCCCGCATCGAGCTTGTCGGGGACCCGGAGTCCGAGGACGTGCGCGTCGTCGTCCACGAGGGAAGGGACGCCATGCCCTCGCAGGACATGGTGGCCGAGATGATGATTCTGGCCTCCGCGGTCATGGCCGAGTGGGCGCTGCACAGGAATCTGCCCGTGGTCTACCGCACCCAGGACGTGGATCTGCCCGCTGAATACGCGGGCGTCTGGCACGATCTCCTCAAGATCGGGGAGATCATGCGCGCCATGATTCCCTCCTCCCTCGAGGTGCTCCCCCTGAAGCACGCGGCGCTGGGGCTTTCCTGCTACGCGCCGGTGACGTCTCCCCTGCGCCGCTACGCGGACCTTCTGAACGAGGCCCAGCTGCTTTCGTTTCTGAAAAGCGGCAAGCCCCGCTTCGAGAAGCGCGAGCTCGAGAGCATGCTGCTCCTCCTGCACGCCAATCTCGAGGCGGCCTCGCAGATCCAGCGCTTTCGCCCGCGGTACTGGAAGCTTCTCTTCTTCAGGCAGCAGGGCGAGGAGCGCTGGTGGCCGGGACTTGTCACGGACGAGAACGAGCAGCAGGCCACCGTCACCCTGCCGGACTACGAGATGCAGGTGCGCGGCAAGCGCAGGCTCTTCGACGAGCGCACCACGCGCGGGACCAGGGTGCGGGTGCGCCTTGGCAGGGTGAATCCGCTCTTCAACGAGATCCAGCTTCTCGAGGTGGTCACGGACGACGAGGCGCTCCAGGACGAGCTTCTTGGCGACGAGGAGCTCGCGCGGGTCTTCGGGACGGATGCGGACCGGGAACAGGGCTAGCCGAAAACAGATCTTTCCGGGCGGCGGCACAAGGAAATTCGGGAACCCGGGAATCAAGGGACAGACAGGGAGACTGCGCCATGCTCTTCGTGATTTCGCTCTCCATAGTGGCCTATCTGCTGGGCTCGGCCCCCTGGGGGCTCGTCATCGCGAGGGTGATCTGCGGGGTGGACCCGCGCCTGGAGGGCAGCCGCAACACCGGCGCCACCAACGTGGCCCGTCTGTGCGGCTTCGGCTTCGGGGTGGCCACGCTTTTCTGCGACATCTTCAAGGGCGCCTTGCCGGTGCTGCTTGCCATGCTCGACACCGACAATGCAGCCGCCATCTCCACGGTGGGCTTTTTCGCGGTGCTGGGGCACGTCTTTTCCTGTTTTCTGGGCTTTCGCGGCGGCAAGGCCGTGGCCACGAGCATCGGCGTCTTCCTGCCCCTGG
>CAZWOT010000185.1:0-4958 GCA_964635595.1 uncultured Desulfovibrio sp. | reverse complement strand
CGCGATGGATATCTGGATGGCCCGAAGGTTGCGCACATTGGTCACGCTGTCGGAGCTTCCACGGTTGGTGTAGAGATCATCCATGCTCATATATGTGTTTCCTGGTCCGGCCCGAAAAGGCGCTGTCGGTCTTGTCGGGCAGGCCGTATAGGGAGAAAGCGTGTTCGGTCAGGCTGTGGGGGCTTTCCCCGGGCATCCGGCCTGGGCAGGGCCCATGCCGGCCGGAAGGCCCGTTGTCCCCGAGACTAGCGCTCGTTGAAGGGCACGACGCTCAAGGGGCGCTGACGCTTGCGGTTTTCTTCCTGGTGCAGCGTGACGTTGAGGCCAAGGCTCATGAGTTCCTTGACAAGAACGTTGAAGGACTCGGGCAGACCGGCCTCGAGGAAGTTGTCGCCCTTGACTATCTTCTCGTACATCTTGACGCGGCCCTGCACGTCGTCCGACTTGATGGTCAGGAACTCCTGCAGAAGGTAGGACGCGCCGTAGGCCTCGAGACCCCAGACTTCCATTTCGCCGAGACGCTGGCCGCCGAACTGGGCCTTGCCGCCCAGGGGCTGCTGGGTCACGAGCGAGTAGGGACCGGTGGAGCGGGCGTGGATCTTCTCGTCCACGAGGTGGTGGAGCTTGAGCATGTACATGACGCCCACGGTGACGCGGTTCTTGAAGGCCTCGCCGGTGCGGCCGTCGTAGAGCGTGGTCTTGCCGTCGTCGTTGAGGCCGGCGCGATCCATCCAGCCCCAGATCTCCTCTTCGGTCGCGCCGTCGAAGACCGGGGTGCGGGTGATGATGCCCTTCTTGAGCCTGCGCACGGATTCGGCGAATTCCTCGTCGTCCATGGAGTCGACCAGCTTCGAGATTTCCTCGGAGTTGAAGGCGGCCTTCACGTCCTTGCGGACGCTCTCCATGGCTGCCCCGCTCTCGACGAGATGGGCCAGCTGACGGCCCAGCTCCTTGGCGCCCCAGCCGAGGTGGGTCTCCATGATCTGGCCGATGTTCATGCGCGAGGGCACGCCCAGGGGGTTCAGAACGATGTCGACCGGACGGCCGTCGGCGAAGAAGGGCATGTCCTCCTCGGGCAGGATCATGGACACGACGCCCTTGTTGCCGTGGCGGCCGGCCATCTTGTCGCCCACCGAGATCTTGCGCTTGATGGCCACGTAGACCTTGACCATGCGGATGACGCCGGGGGGCAGGTCGTCCCCTTCCTGCACCTTTTCGCGCTTCTGCTCGTAGACGGTCTTGACGTAGGCCTGCTGCTTCTCGAACTCCTCGAGGATGATCGCCACCTGGTCGTTCACCTCGCGGCTCTTGAAGAGGCCGGAGAGCTTGGCCAGGGGGATCTGGTCCAGGAGCTCGCGGGTCAGCGAGGCGCCCGCCTCCACGATGGCGTCCGTGCCCTTCTTGCCGGAGAGCACGCTTGTGGCGGCCTGCTTGCCCACCACGATGGGGGCGATGCGCTCGCGGGTCTGGGCCACCAGAACGCGCAGATGATCGATTTCCTTCTGGTCGATGCGCCTGATCTCGTAGTCCTCGATGGCCTTGGTGCGCTCGTCCTTCTCGCCGGAGCGGCGGTTGAAGACCTTGACGTCGATGACCGTGCCCTCGATTCCCGGGGGAACCTTGAGGGAGGTGTTCTTCACGTCGCGGGCCTTCTCGCCGAAGATGGCGCGCAGCAGCTTTTCTTCGGGCGTGAGCTGGGTCTCGCCCTTGGGGGTGATCTTGCCCACGAGGATGTCCTCGGTCTTCACCGAGGCGCCGATGCGGATGATGCCGCTCTCGTCCAGGTTGCGGAGCATGTCCTCGCTGACGTTGGGAATGTCGCGGGTGATTTCCTCCGGTCCCAGCTTGGTGTCGCGGGCCACCACCTCGAACTCGTCGATGTGGATGGACGTGAAGGTGTCTTCCTTCAGGGCCTTCTCGGAAATGAGAATGGCGTCCTCGTAGTTGTAGCCGCACCAGGGCATGAAGGCGACGGTGAGGTTCTTGCCGAGGGCAAGGGTGCCGTCCTCGATGCCGGGGCCGTCCGCCAGGACCTGGCCCCTGGTCACGCGCTGGCCGGGCATGCAGGTGGCCTTCTGGCCGAAGCACGTGTTCTGGTTGGACTTGTGGAACTTCTGCAGCTCGTAGGCGGCCACGCGGCTCTTGTGGTGGATGATGGAGCCGCTCTCGTCCACGTCCTCGTCGTAGTCCACGATGACGCGGTCGGCGTCGGCGTAGCGCACGATGCCGTCCGCGGCAGCCAGGATGCAGGCGCCGGAATCGCGGGCCACGGTCACTTCCATGCCGGTGCCCACGATGGGCAGCTCGCTGCGCAGAAGCGGCACGGCCTGGCGCTGCATGTTGGAGCCCATGAGGGCGCGGTTGGCGTCGTCGTGCTCGAGGAAGGGAATGAGGGCCGCGGAGATGGACACCATCTGGCCGGGCGCCACGTCCATGAGGGTGACCTCGTCGCGCCTGGCCACCGTCACCTCGCCCCTGGCGCGGACGGTCAGGAACTCGTCCATCAGGCGTCCGGCCTCGTCGACGGCCGCGTTGGCCTGGGCCACGACCTGCTCGCCGGTCTCCTTGGTGGCGTCGAGCGAGACCACCTCGTCGGTCTTCACGCAGTCGCGCACCACCGTGTAGGGGGTTTCGATGAAGCCGAAGTCGTTGACCCTGGCGTAGGTGGTCAGGGACACGATGAGGCCGATGTTCGGACCTTCGGGCGTCTCGATGGGGCAGATGCGGCCGTAGTGCGAGGTGTGCACGTCGCGCACCTCGAAGCCCGCGCGCTCGCGGGTGAGGCCGCCGGGGCCGAGAGCGGAGAGACGGCGCTTGTGGGTGACCTCGGAGAGCGCGTTGGTCTGATCCATGAACTGGGAGAGCTGGCTCGTGCCAAAGAACTCCTTCAGGACCGCGGCCACGGGCTTCGGGTTGATGAGGTCGTGGGGCATGAGCGTGGAGATTTCCTGGACGCTCATGCGCTCCTTGATGGCGCGCTCCATGCGCACGAGACCGATGCGGTACTGGTTCTCCACCAGCTCGCCCACGAGACGCACGCGGCGGTTGCCGAGATGGTCGATGTCGTCCGGCGGGCCGTTGGTGTCCTTCAGCTTGCACAATTCGCGGATGGCGAAGCGGATGTCGTCGTCGGTGAGGGTGCGGATCTGGATTTTGTGCCCGTCTTTCTCGACGCAGGTGTCCTCGTCCTTGAGCCCCAGGCGCTGGTTCAGCTTGTAGCGGCCGACACTGGACAGATCGTAGTAGTCGAGGTTGCGGAAGATGTTGGAGAAATAGGAGGCCGCGATCTCGGGAGTGGGCGGCGAGGAGGGGCGCAGACGGCGGTAAATTTCCTCCTGGGCGCGCACTTCGTCCGGAATCTTGTCCATGACCAGCGTGTCGCGGATGCTCGAGGAGACGCCCTGGCCGCGCGTGTGCAGCACGGTGATGGAGCCTATGCCGGCGTCGCGCAGGGACTCGAGCAGGGCGGGCGTGACTTCGTCGGCCGCCTCGGCCAGCACCGTGCCGGTCTTCTTGTCCACCACGTCGGCGGCAAGGTAGAGGCCCTGGATGCTGTCCGGGTTCACCTCGATGGAGGAGATGCCGCTCTTGCAGATGTTGCGCCAGGCGCGCTTGGTCAGGCTCCTGCCGGCTTCGCAGAGCACGTTGCCCTCGGGGTCGTAGATGTTGGAGTAGGCCGGCTCCTTGCGGTAGAAGCGATCGTCCGTGGCGTACTCGGGCTTCACGGCCCAGAACACGGCGTCGGGGGCGTAGGCCTCGCGTCCCTTCAGATCCTTGGGGATCTTGAGGAAGTAGGTCTCGCGATCCTGCACGGGATAGAAGAAGTCGAGGATGTCCTGCTTCGTCATGCCCATGGCCTTGAAGAGGATGGTCGCGGGCATCTTGCGGCGGCGATCGATGCGGACGTAGAGAATGTCCTTGTGGTCGAAGTCGAAGTCGAGCCAGGAGCCGCGCATGGGAATGATGCGGCAGGAGTAGAGCACCTTGCGGGAAGCGTGGGTCTTGCCGCCGTCGTGCTCGAAGATGATGCCGGGGGAGCGCTGCAGCTGGTTGACGATGACGCGCTCGGTGCCGTTCACGATGAACGTGCCCTTGTCGGTCATGAGCGGCAGGGTGCCGAAGTAGATGTCCTGCTCCTTGATGTCGCGCAGGCTGCGCTCGCCGCTCTCGCTCACGTCGAAGACGGAGAGGTTGACCTTGATGCGCAGGGGTGCCTCGTAGGTGAGCCCCTTGGAGATGCACTCGGCCTGATCGTACTTGGGCTCCTGTATCTCGTAGCTCTTGAACTCGAGCGACGCGGTCTTGTTGAAGTCCTCGATGGGGAAGACGTTGTGGAACACGCCCTCGAGGCCGATGTTGCGATCGCGCTCTTCGGCGGGCACGCCATCCTGGAGAAATTTCTTGTAGGATTCCTTCTGGAGGTTGAGCAGGTGCGGGATGGGCGCGGAAACCTTGATCTTACCGAACTGCTTGATGAGTTGTCCCATGCGATGATCCTCGGTTTGTCCTGACCGGCGTCTGATGTGAGGCGGAAAAAAAGCGCAAGAAAGCCGCACCTTGTCCAGGGCTTTTTTTCCTGAAGAAGGCCGGCATCTGTATTGGTGTGCACTAGAGGAAGCGCGGCATACCGTCTATACGCTGTTCCTTTGTATGGGGCCCCGCTGGACATGAAGGCCGAAAAGAGGGGGCCTGCCGTCCTTCGTGCGAGGGCGAGGCGCGCGATGCATGCGGGCGTTGAAATCTGGCTAAAAAACGGGCCTTGCCGCCTGCGGCGGAAAGGCAAAAACACGGGGCTTCAAGGCCTTGGGAGGGACCAACCCCGCCTGTACTGCGGGTGCGCGGAAAAAGGATTGAAACCTATATCCTCAAAGTCCCCGCTTGGCAAGAAAAAATTGCGGAACTGCTGGAAATTCCGGAAAGATTATACGAGTAGCAATACCAATTTTATCAATTAAGTT